>NZ_CP094532.1:300000-395000 GCF_022811685.1 Chryseobacterium suipulveris
GTCGCTCGTAGAAAAAGCATTGTTGGAACTCAAAAAAGAAACGGAACTGAAAATCGTTTCTATCGATATGTTTTCGGTGAATTCCAAACACGAGTTTTACGAAATTTTTGCACGCGAATGCATCAAGTCCTCATCTAATCTTTTGGAGGAATGGATGAAAAGCGGAATAGAGTTTTTCAAAAATATTATCCCGAAACTCAGCGTGGGAATTGACCCTTCGAACGATTTCAGTGTAAGTTTCGATTGGGAGGAAGCAAAGAAACACCATCTCGAAATCCTGAATCTGCCCGAAGTAATCGCTAAGAAAAAAGGAGTGAGGTTTGTGATCGCGATCGACGAGTTTCAGAATATCACTAACTTTCATGATGCTGAAAACTTCGAGAAGAAACTGCGTGCAGTTTGGCAAAAACAAAAAAGTGTAACCTACTGTCTTTACGGAAGCAAGCGGCATATGATGAACGAGATTTTCAACAGCTCGTCAAAACCGTTTTACCGTTTCGGCAACATCAAGTTTCTGCAAAAAATCACCGCCGAGAAATGGAAAACCTTTATCAAAGCAGGTTTCAAGCGTACTAAGAAACAGATCGACGGAAGTTTTGTGGATCAAATCATTGCCGACATGAACCGTCATTCCTGGTATGTGCAGCAGTTTTCGTATTTTGTTTGGGTGGCGACACAGGACAAAGTTACGGACGAAATTTTCTTTAACGCCAAAAGAAAATTGGTTCAGAGCAACAGTCCTTTTTTTACCAATGTCTGCGAAAATTTAAGTCCGAAACAGATCAATCTGCTAAAAGCCGTGGTAAAAAACGAGCAGCAGATTACTTCTACGGCTGTGTTGAAACAGTACGATTTGGGAACTTCGGGCACTGCGACGAAAAACAAAAATACGCTCATTGAAAAAGACATCCTCGATCTGGAAGACGGAAACCTCACTTTGCAGGATCCAGTTTTCGAACTTTGGTTCAGGAAGATTTATTTCAATGAAAATTATGCGAAATAAAACTCGGAATTCTAAGTTTTAGAAAAAGATTAATTTTGTGAAAATATTATAGAAATGAAAAATCTGGTCAACATCTTTTTGCTTTTTTGCGGTGCAATAATTTTAGCTTCCTGTGAACCGGGACGCGCCGAAAACGGGGACTTGCTTTTTGGATTGCACGACGGCACAAACCCAACCGGTGTAAGTAAAAAATTAAAGATGCTTACCTCTGTTGACGGAAGCGGCGACGTGCTTGTTTTTACTTACAATTATTTGGCTGATGGAAAGCTGAAAAGCGTAACTTCCAGCGATCATTCTGTAGATTATGATCTTTCCTACGATACCGATAATCTGATCAATAAGATCAGAGTAACGCAGACGGACAGTACCGGAATCACGACCACCAACTTTGACCTTACTTATGAAAATAAAAGATTTAAGGAGGCGAAAGGTGCCGGCACAGAAAGTACGGGAGATGTAATCAAAAATACCATCACAGCAACGTATAATACCAACAACAAGGTTTCGCAGATCGTTTCTAAAGCGGTAATTGTAGATGCTGCAAATCCAAGTGTTACTCAAGATTTGTATTCCATTCAGAATGATTTGAACTACAATATCAATAATATTTCGAACTGGAAAAGCACACTGAAATTGGGTCAGTTGCCGCCCATGTTGATTAACACTACCTTGGGTAATTATGATACACATGTCAATCCATTCCATCAGCTTCCGGAGGTTTTTAATATTTTCACCTCGATTTTTGGAATTGATAACGTAGCTGTAACAGGTTTATCCGCAAACAATTACAGGCAGGTAAGTGTAGTTGCCAATTCGGATACTCAAAGTGCTACTTATACTTTAACTTATGATGCAGATGGTTACCCAACAAAAGCGGTTGCTTCGGATAATCACAACACACTTACTTTTCAATACCAATAATTATTAATGAAATATTTAGTTGTAGGTCTCGGAAATAAAGGTGATGAATACACTGAAACCCGGCATAATGTCGGGTTTAAAGTTGCTGAAAAAATTGCCGAAACACTTGAAGCTCCTTTTACAACGACCAACTTTGGCTGGATCGCAGAAGGTAAGTATAAAGGCAGAAAAGTCCTGATTCTGAAACCCGACACATACATGAACCTCTCCGGAAAAGCCATCAAGTTTTGGATGCAGAAAGAAAATATTCCACTCGAAAACCTGATGGTCATTACCGATGATTTGGCGCTTCCCTTCGGAACTTTAAGGATGAAGATGAAAGGTTCCGATGCAGGACACAACGGACTGAAAAGCATTCAGGATGAGCTTCAGACGCAGAATTATCCCCGTATTCGTTTTGGGATTTCTGCGGATTTTTCCGAAGGAAGACAAGTCGATTATGTGCTCGGAAAATGGAACGAAGAGGAAAAAGAAAAACTTCCCGAAAGAATCGAGAAGTTTTCAAAAGCATGTCTGTCATTCGTTTTTGCGGGAATTCAGAATACGATGACCGCATTTAATGGGAAGTAGCCAGCACTTTTTCTGATCGGTTTATTCCAAGAGTATCGGTTTCATTTATCCAGGTCACAATGCCGCTTTCCACGCAGTAATTGGCGCCAACTATTTTTATTTTCCCGTCTGTTTCCAGGTTTCTTAATGTGGAACTTTGGTGGCGGATATCTTCAATAGTTCTCCGGATGTTGCAGATATTCAGCCTTTCCAGCAGATCTTCATTTTTTGATGAGCGCTCTTCACCTTCTTCTATGATATCATTGATGCAGGAATCGAAATGGTAAATCAGATGATTGAGATTATCCATCCCTAAGCCTCCAATTTTCGGTGCATCCAGGCCGCCTTTCAGTGCGCCGCATTTACTGTGACCTAAAACGACAATTAGCTTAGAGCCTGCAACATTGCACCCGAACTCCATCGATCCTAGTATGTCCTGATTAACAAAATTGCCTGCAATCCTTATGCTGAAAATATCACCTAATCCCTGATCGAAAATAAGTTCGGCGGAGGTCCGGCTGTCGATACAGCTCAGAATTACTGCGAATGGCCACTGACCTTCACGGGTATCATTCACCTGTTCCAATAAGTTTCGGTTTACTTTAAGGTTGTTAACAAATCTTTGGTTACCTTCTTTCAGGAACTGAAGTGCTTTTTGCGGATTAATCGTAGATTGGGTTTCTAATGTATGTGCTTTCATTATTTTGATTTATTTTTTGTTAAAAAATAGCCTTACCGGATTTAGGAATTGAAAATTTGGTTTAATAGGAAGAAACTGTGAAAGTTTACAACAATCTCCGGCAAGGCGTAGTTAAATTTGGTTTGATGAATTCAGAGGTGTTTTTCTGAATTCTATTTGGGTTAGTTAAGATTTTCAGCGAATAATTACATAGCTCTTCTGTGATCAATCGTAATATGCGAATGCTGGTCGCGTGCATAGTCGCCATAATTGGTTTGGAAACCAACCAGCTGCACCTGAATGTCCTCTTCTTTGGCACGGATGTTCGCAAACTCCTGAATCATTTCCAAAACATCAGAAGTGATATACGATGTCGTTTTGGCATCGATGGTCACTTTCGAATAAGGCTGAATATTTTTCAACGTCTTTTTAATGGCCGCTTTGTTCAGGAACGACACTTCTTCGGCAAGCTTCAGGGTAATTTCATCAGCTTCCTCCAGTTCTTCGCGACTGAAATAATACGCACGCTTCATATTGCCCTGAAGGACGAAGAAAATTGCGATTGCCATTCCAATTGCAACTCCGGTCAGCAAGTCGGTAAATACCACTGCAATCACCGTTGCCAGAAAAGGAATGTACTGAAATTTACCTTTAGCCATGAAGTGCTTTATTTTCTCGGGACTCGCCAGTTTGTAACCTACCAACAGCAGTACTGCCGCCAAGGTTGCGAGCGGAATAAGGTTCAGAATAAACGGAATACTGAGAACGCAAACCAAAAGTAGCACACCATGAATGATGGCGGAGGTTTTTGAAGTCGCTCCGGCATTGGCATTGGCAGAACTTCTTACCACTACAGAAGTTATAGGAAGTCCTCCCACAAGTGAACTTACCATATTTCCAACACCCTGTGCGCGAAGTTCCAGATTGGTGTCGGTTATTCTTCTTTGTTTATCGAGCCTGTCCGATGCTTCAATGCAAAGAAGTGTTTCTATGGACGCTACAATGGCTATAGTTGCACCCACAATCCAAACCTGTGGATTTAAAAAACCTGAAAAATCAGGAAGTGTTACCAAAGCGGCAAATTCTTCAGCCGTTTTTGGAACCGGAAGTGTTACTAAATGCTCAGAACCAATAGCAAGTGTTGAACCGGACATTGTGAATAACGAATTTAGTAAAATTCCTACACCTACTGCGACTAAAGCACCGGGTAAAAGTTTTAATTTTTTTAATGAAGGAATTTTATCCCAGGCTAAAAGAATTGCCAGCGAGATCAATGTTATTACAACGGCTCCCCAATGTATTGAAGAGAAAACATTCGTAATATACTGCGAAATTGCTGCAGTACTGTAGCCGTTCTCAAATACGCGCATGTAGCCTTCAAAATTGCTGTCGTAACCTACGGCATGAGGAATTTGTTTTAAAATAATAATGATACCGATTCCGGCAAGCATCCCTTCAATCACACTGTTGGGGAAATAGTTGGAGATGCTTCCGGCTCTCATAAAACCCAGTACAAGTTGTATAATTCCTGCAATAAGTCCGGCACAAAGAAATAACTCGAACGCACCCAGTTCGGTAATGGCAGACAATACAATGGCTGCTAATCCTGCAGCAGGGCCGGATACAGAAATGTTGGAATTCGAAATGGAACCAATCACAATCCCACCAATAATCCCTGCGATAATTCCAGATAGTGGTGGTGCTCCGGATGCTAATGCAATTCCTAAACACAGTGGAAGTGCTACTAAAAATACTACAACTCCTGAAGGGAAATTTTCTTTTACCCCTCCAAATATATTTTTTGCTTTTTTCATCTTTTTTTGAAAATAGTATGTGCAGACAGTTTTTGACTTTCCCGAAAGTTGAAAATCCTGACTGTCAATAGGTTTGAAATTAATTTTTTAATACGGATTTTCGCTCATCTGCTTTTAAGAAATGAACATAATAATCCCTGGATTGTCTAAAAAAATTAAATTTCAGGAGGGGGCGGAAAAATAGTAAGATAATGGTTAAGATGAATAGAATCATCAAAGGGCTCAAATTTTCCTTGGTTGGAAACGGATTCGAAAAATTTAATAAAATCGTGAACATCAAGGGTTTTTGGGATTGTCTTCTCATAAACTGAAAAAGAACTACTGTGAGTCTCTTCTTCAGAAACAATGATGTTTGTTTGTGGAATATCCAAATCAAAAACCGCAGAAATACTCGGCAATGCCATAAAATTGACAAAGATTACAAGTACTACTATGTTCCAGATTTTTTTCAACTAAATTTTTTTGTGAAGGCAAATATAATAAACAGGAAACAAAATCCAAACCCATTTATAGATTTAATCTAAATTTTAACAAAATTTAATATTAAAAATCTATAATCAATCGTTCTGAAGGTTTTTGTTTTTCTTCCGGCTCATCACCCACGAAGAATTGGTGAGGTCATAAACTTTTTGGATATCAGAAAGAATTTCCTCGAAATCAATGTCGAGGTCGATGAGTTTCCCAGTCTTCATATCGAAAACCCAACCGTGAACAATTGGATAATCGTCCACGATATATCTTTCCTGAACACATGCCATTTTAATAATGTTGATGCACTGTTCCTGAACGTTCAGCTCAACAAGTCGGTCGTAACGTTTGTGCTCACACTCAATCGCGTCGAGTTCTTTTTGGTAAATTCTGTACACATCGCGGATCAAACGCAGCCAAGGATTCAGCAGTCCCAAATCTTCGGGGTTCATCGCAGCTTTTACTCCGCCGCAACCGTAATGTCCACATACGATGATGTGTTTCACCTTCAAATGTTCTACCGCATACTGTATTACCGCGGTTGAATTCATATCCAAAGTATTCACCACATTCGCAATATTTCTGTGGACGAAAAGTTCTCCAGGATGAAGCCCCATCATTTCTTCTGCAGAAACGCGACTATCAGAACAGCCGATGTAGAGGTATTCAGGACTTTGTCCTTTTGCGAGATTCGAGAAGAAATCGGCATCTTGGCCAATTTTTTCCTCGATCCATTTTTTATTGTTTTCGAAGATGGTTTCGTAGGATTTATTCATTGTTTACATTTGTTTACAAATTTAAAGAAAATTCTTCCGCATTTTTTATTTGATTAAAGTTTATACTTTTGCATAGGAAACACGATAATGAAAGAAATAATTTCCCGGATTCTGCCCAATATCCCTGAATCAGATTACGTCAAAGAGTTTAGAAATCTCGATATCGACAGTATCGATTTGGTTTCTGTACGCGTAGAAATTGAAAACAGCATTGGTCGAATGATTCCCAATAAAGACTGGCTTTCTTTTAAAAATATTGACGATATTCTGGTTTACACCAACGGAAATTCTGCGAAAGAACAAACGGCTAACTCGGAATTTGTGAAGGAGACCAAAACCGCCGCGCAGAACTTTATTACGATGCCGCAAATGTGTCTCGAAGCATTGTCGGAAAACTGGCTTTTCAAGGAATCCGGAGATTTGCATTGGGATTTACTCTGTAAAGGTTTGGGAACATCATCTTCGGAATTGAAGGATGATTTAGGAAACCGACTTTATGCTACTTTCGTGAGGATCAGGATCGATGGTTCCGGAAATTTGAGTGATTTTAAAGAGAATAATCCATATGAATTTGATGCTGAACTTTCAAGATTTGGTTTGGGAATGTTTTTCAGTAAGATCAATTTTAAGTCATTGGATCAAGAAATTAAGATCAATATGATGACCAGTTTCTCCATCAGAAAATCGACTGGAGACAATAAGAGTTTGACAAAAAGCCAGCCATCGGTTGAACACTGCGACATTCCGCAAAGTTCGGAACTGCCGATTTTTGGAAACGAATACCGACTCGTGAAAAAAGAAGAGCTTAAGACTTTTTTTTACAAAGATTATATTTTCAATGTTTCCCAAGAAAATATTTTCAGCTACGAATACTCTCTGAATCCTTATTACGACCTCAATGGAGTCGGTTTGCTCTATTTTGCGTCTTATCCTATTATCAGTGATTTTTGTGAATTGCAGTATTTCAACTCCGTATCAGAGGAAAAATGGGAGGAGCGTTATTTCACCATTTTCAGGGATATAATGTATTATGCAAATTGTGACTCCCGCGACAAAATAATCTATGTAATGAATGCAGTGGAATATCTGAATGACAATAAAGTGAAAATTACCGCCACGCTTTATCGGAAATCTGACCAGAAAATGATGGCAAGAATCTTTACCATCAAACAGAAAAGAGCTGAGAGCAATTTATTTTAATAAACCTAAATTTGATTACCCCGTCCCTAAAGGGAGCCAATTTAGTTTTATTTTGGATAAAATTTATCACAGTTCTTAAACTTTATTGTTGATATAACCTTCAGTTCCTTTCGGAATGCTGAAAATTCTGCACGGATTTCCCATCGCCATACAGTAATCGGGAACGTCTTCGGTTACATAAGTGTTCGGTGCGATAATCACGTTGTTTCCGATTTTAATTCCTCCGACGATTACCGCATTGGGTCCGATCCAGACTTCGTCGCCGATTATTGGGGTACCTTTGTATTTTCCGCGATTGGTTTGCGCGATACTTACTCCCTGCGAAAGGTTGCAGTTTCTGCCGATCACGACTCCCGGATTTACCGCCAAAAATCCCCAATGTCCGATATAAAATCCTTCGCCAATCTGTGTTTCAGGATAAATCTGTATTCCGTATTTTATTTGGTGGTGACGCAAAATCATTCGCCAAAACATTCCAAGAAAAGATTTTTTTGGGTACTGCTGACATTTTCTGAAAACGTAAATGTAATGCAAATTCGGATTGATGCATTTCGCCCAAATCTCTGAAGTTGAAAGCCATTTTCCACTTTCTCTAAAAAAATCTTTTTGGATGGTTGAATAGTTCATTTTTAAAGTTCCGAGGTTCGCGATACGGATGCGGGAATTAAACACGAATCTCGCAACACGTAACTCGTATCAAAGTTCGTCAATAATTCTCATCAGCGAATTTACAGAATTTTCAAGATTAAAAGGCGTTTTGTAATGCTGAAGTTCATTTTGATAGCTGTTAAAATATTCAGGATTGCTCAATGCTTTTTTCATACCCTGATAAATTCCTTCTTCGGATTTTTCTACAATCATTCCGAGTTTTCCGTTTTCCAACATTTCGTTTACGCCAGAAACATCGGTGGCAATGATGTTTTTTTTCAGGGTAAGCGCTTCAAACAAAACCGTGGGGAAACCTTCGTATCTGGAACTTAAAATATAATAGTCTGCATTTTTGAAAAAAGGATAAGGATTTTCGGTGAATCCGTTCATTTCCGCGGTGTTTTCGACTCCGAGTTCTTTTCTTAAGTTATTGACGATTTCAAAATCGCGCCCGTCTCCAAGAATTTGAACTTTATGCTTCAATCCTTCATCAAGCAATCTTTTGTGAACCTTCAGTAATCTGTCGAAACCTTTTTGCGGAAAAACGGTTCCCACAGAAACGAATGTTGGGAAATTGCTTTCAGCTTTCAGTTTTCTGCTTCCGGCATCTTCGGACTTCGGACTTCGGACTTCGGACTTTCTCAGAATTTCCTCCGTATCCAAAGGATTATAAATCCTCACGATTCTGTCTTTCTCGTCCTCGTTTTTTGCAAGGTTTTCAAAATCTTTTTTAATGTGTTCAGAAATCACCATGATTTTATCAAACCCAAAAAATTTGCGGATTTCCTCATCCGTATAATTGTGAAAATGGGTTTTCCTTAAATCATTGTGAATCCACACGATTTTTTTGGATGACTTTAACGGCGAATTTAAAATCTCGTCCCTAAAACCGTGGATTGCGGCGAACTCGACATCGTATTTTTTACTTTTTAAAATCTTTGAATACAGAAGTTTTGGAAATTTTTTCAGAACACTTTGGTAAATCACCCGAAACGCTTTCTCCGGAATATCTTGGATTCGGTTCGTGGTTATCATCTCGCCTTTGTTCAGGTAGAGAACATTGATCCAATCGGGAACTTCAGACAGATATTTTCCCGAATACAGATTTAACAATAAATCGATTTCGTACTTGTCTTTCGGTAAGTTTTTGAGAAAAGTCACCAAAACTTTCTCAGCGCCACCGTGACGCAGGGAACCGATTCGGATGAGGATTTTCTTTTTTCCTTTGCTCATTGCGCCGGTTTATATTTTTCCGGAAGGTTTTTTTTCAGCCAATCGTGTAGTTTGTTGCGGTCCTGTTCCAGTTCGATCGGGTAATCGATTGTGGTTTTTTTCAGGACATCGCCGTAATCCTCAATTTCGCAAACATATTTCGCGGGATTTCCAAGGTAAACGGTATTGCTCGGCATTGATTCGGACAATACGGAATTGGCACCCAAAACACAGTTGTCGCCGATTTCTACATTTTGTAAGATAATGGAATAATTCCCAATCGCACAGTTTTTACCCACCTTAATATGTCCAAAATTTCTCACCTTTTCATAACCTTCAATTTTGCGGAGGTTTACTGTAAAACCGGAATGGGTGACAAACTGAACTCCTTCACCAATGCGTGAATCGTCTCCAATCTGCACCAGAAATGGTTCCGAGCCGAAAGAAGCCTTGTTTCGGATGGACACGTTGTTCCCAAGTTTCAGGCCTTTTTCAACACAGATTTTTACGTAAGCGGTTTGTCGCAAATCGTCTAAAACAGTGAAGATTTTGGTAATAATTTTATTAAGCATAGGGATAACAAAGGTAAAATTTATTTTTCTAAATTTGCTGACTCAAATCGTAAACACAATGAATGTAGAGCAGTTTTGCAACCTGTTGAAAGATGAATTAAAAGAACAGTCAACGGTGACGCCTGAAACCAATTTCAAAGAACTTGAAAACTACGGTTCGCTTTCTGCGGTTCTTGTCATGCAACTTGTAGAAGACCATTTCGGCGTGAAGATTAATCCGAGAGGTTTCCGAAGCATCACAACCGTAAACGAGTTGGTGGAGGCAATTGGTAGAGAAAAGTTTGACTAAATTTTTTTAAGCAAAATTAATTTTTTTACACAAGGATAAATTTTATTTTCTTGATTGTCAATCTCTAAAGATTGAAATTTTGTAAATCCTATTTTTTCATAATATTCAATAGCAGAAATATTGTTTTCTAAGACATTGATATAAACATACTCATTAGAGATTTTGCTCATTTGCTCATTAATCATTTTTTTTGCAACCCCCATTCCGCGGGACTTTTCATCAACATAGATGTATTCTACAAAATCTTTATTTTCGGAAGTGTTTTTTACATCGGGTAAACTATTTGCATTTTTTACGAAGTTTTCCAGGTGTTTTCTCTCCAACCAAATCGGAAACAATTCGCCCTTACTTTGGTAATAGTTGTGATTGGTGAAAATTAATGAGCAACAACCCACAATTTGGTGATTTATCTCAGCAATAGAATAAGTATTCAAGGAAAGTTCGATATCTAAATTTTCATCGTCATTAAGAAACTGGGTAAGATATCGCCTGGTGGTTTCTGTATCGCAACCAAATAGATTGTTAAAGGTGTTGGAATCAGAGGTTTTTTCAATCTCGATAATAGCGTTTACAATAAAGGGAATGTCTTCTTTTGTGGCGTTTCTTACATTCATGATAACGTTTTTTTCAGGGCATTTCGGTCGGTTTTTCCGGAAGTGTTTTCCGGGAATTTCGCAATTTTGATTATTCTCGACGGGACTGCATAATCAGCCAGGTTTTTCCTGAGGTGGTTCAACAATTCCTGTTCGTCAATTGTTTCGCTGTTGACAAACATCACGAGTTCATCGTTGTCATTTTGGTCTTTGTGAACGACGGCTACACTTACTGCATTATTAAGAATTTGGTTGGCAAAGTATTCGATTTCCCCAAGTTCGATACGAAATCCGTTGATTTTTGCCTGAAAATCAATGCGGTTAAGGTAATAAAAATCCCCATCTTCATCCCGAAAACACCAGTCGCCGGTTTTGTATAGTTTTTTATCTTCAATAATGATAAAGGTTTCTTTTGTTTTTTCGGGGTTTTTCCAATATTCTTTGGTCAGGAACTTTCCGGAGAGCAGCAGTTCTCCTTCTGAATCTTCATTATTCAGGAAGCTCATTTCGCTGTCGGTCATTGATTTGCCGATGCAGATGATCCCATTTCTGTCCTTTAGCGGATTTTCGATTTTGTAGTGGGTGCAGAAAATGGTGTTTTCAGTAGGACCATAAACATTGTAGAGATTCGCATTTGGCACAAAACCTTTCCAGTTTTCAATCTGTTTAGTCAGTAACGCTTCACCGCAGAACAAATTCAGTCGCAAACTGTTGTTCTTGATTTCAGGATCAAGATAAGGAATGATGAGGTTTAAGATGCTTGGAACCATCAATGCAACGGTAATTTCGTTGGCTTCAAGCAGATCGAGAATCTGTAGATATTTGGTTTCCTTTTTATGGAGGGTAACCACGGTAGAACCGTACATCCAGGGAATCAGATAGCTCATTACCGACAGATCAAAAGTAAGCTCAAACATCTGCAAAACCTTGTCTTCCGGCGTCAGTTTTCCGAAAGTGGTTTCAAATGATTTTGTGAAATAGTAAAGGTTTGAAAACGTGATCGGAACTCCTTTCGGATTGCCTGTACTTCCCGAAGTAAAGAGGATGTAAGCGTTTTCAGATAATAAGAAATCCTTTGGTTTCGAGAGTTCCAGGTCAAATATCTGTTTCGAATCCGCGCAGGTTACTCCAAAATCTTCCTCAAAATCTACAGAAGTCAGAATGAGCTTTATTTCTGCCTGCTCGATTGCGCTCAGGTTTTTACTTAAAGGAAAATCTGGATGAATCGGAACATAAGTTCTACCTTCAAACCAAACCGCTAAAATTGAAGCGTACATATAAACATCATCTGTCAGGTAAATCCCAATATTTTTGGACTCGATATCTTTTATTTGATGACGAATATTTTCGGAAAGCTGCAGTATTTCTCTGTAGGAATACGTTTTTCCATCAGTCTTAATGCAGGCATTTTCTCTATTTTTAATAAAAGAAGAGTAAAGTTTTTCGATAAATCCGTTCATTTTTTTTCTAAAATTTTTATGATCTGCCCATAGATTTTTTCATTATCAAACTTTTCCGCTGCGTGCTGATTGTTTGTTTTTACCTGTTTAACGAATTCGTTGTCGATTAGTAAGCGCTCCATTCCCTTTGCGAGTTCCTGCGGATCATAATTGACGATAATTCCGTTTTCGCCGTCGGTCATCATTTCTTTTACCCCACCTGCATTGGTAGCAACAATCGGTTTTTCCAGAATCAGCGCCTCGCCAATCACGAGCGGATAAGCTTCTGATTGAGAGGGAAGCACATAGAAATCGGCTTTTTTAAGGTAAGGATAAGGATTGCTCACCGGGTTTTTGATGATAAAAGAATCCTGAAGATTATATTTTTTAATCAACTGTTGAAGGTTTTCCTTTTCCTGACCATCGCCGAAAACAAAGACTTTATGCTTTAACCCTTTTTCCATCAGGATTTTGTGGGCTTCGATCAGGATGTGGTTTCCCTTTCTCGGAATGAGCCGTCCAAGTGAGATAAATACGGGATATGTGGTTTCGAAATCTACGGGAAATTCGTTTGATTTCTGAAGAATTAATTGGTGTTCGAAGGGGTTGTAAACTACTTCTCCGTTCGGGAATTCTTCACCATAAACTTCTTTAATGATATTTCTTGTTTGTTGCGACACGAAAACCGCGGTGTCCATTTGCTGAAGCTGCCGGATTATTTTCTTCTTTTCTTCCTCGGTTGCTGCAGAATCCCGGATATCGGCGTGGAACCAACCAATTTTCTTTGAATTATTAAAAGGACTTTTCAATAGTGCTTCAAATTCGGTATTGGTAAATGCGATTTCTACATCAGGTTTCGTGCTGATCTTTTTGCTGATCAGTTGGGGAAAGCGGTCAAACATCATCAGTTTCATTCTTCGTAAAACCAACTGGAATTTTTGGAGTAGTGCGTTTCGGGATAATTGTTCCCTGCCTTTTGCTAAAGTAAATACCTTCACATGAGCGGGAATAAGCGGGATCATTTCTCCCTGACTCATATTTAGGAGTAGAGAAATATCAAATTTTTCCGCCGGAATATTCTTCATGATATCGCACATCACTTTCTGTACTCCACCGGTTTCCATGGAGCGAAGGCGAAAGAGGAGTTTTATTTTCTTAGAATCGGACATAATTAATGGCGACGAAACAACAATTTGATTTTTTGCTTCAATCGGTACGGAATCGAATTCTGATACTCGAGCAAGTTGTAAATTTCTTCCGGGTCTGTAAACTCTTTAGGAACTTTTTGCCCATTAACTGCTTTGATATTTCTTCGTTTCAAGGCATCAAATATCACTTTTGCAAAATTGGTTTTGGCTTTGCTCTTAGAAGAATCTTGTGAAATTCCCATTGAATGACGACGGTACAGATACATGTTTTCTTTGATGAAAATAGGATTTCCATGCTCCAAAACTTTTAGGTATAAATCCTGGTCAACTGCCGATTTCAACTCCGGGTTGATGCCTTCGGTTTTGTCGTAAGCACTTTTCCGGAAGGTGAAGAAAGCGTTCATCTGAATCGGGCAGTTGAAAAAGTACTTGTCGTTGTAAACCTGCTTGATTTTTTTGTAGTCACTTACGGGTTTTAAGTCACCGTCACAGAACATAATTTTGGAGTAAGTACCAACGATTTTATCCGAAGTATATTCTGAAAGTGACCGCTCAACAGCATGTGCGGTTACTGCGTCGTCCGGATCGAGGAATCCGCAAAATTCTCCGGTTGCGTGTTCCAGGGTTTTTCTTTTGGTAAAGCCACAACCTTTGTTTACTTCATTCTTTAGCAAAATAAACCTTGGATCGTCTTTGATCAGTTCAGAAATAATTTCTACGGAATTGTCCGTTGAGGCGTCATCCACAATAATCGCTTCCCAGTTTTTGTAGGTTTGCGCGATGATTGAATCGAAACATTCCTTAAAATATTTCCCGTTATTGTAATTGGCAATAAGAAAAGAAAATTTCATCTGTGTCTCCATTGTTTTACAAAGATAGCGGGTTTTTCAGAATAAGTTGGACGGAACAAAAAATTAACTGAAATTTGCCAATTCAGGGATCATCCCAAAAATTGATTAATGAAAAAACTCATCATCAACGCCGACGACTTTGGATTCACTTTGGGAGCAAACCAGGCGATTTTTAAAGCACATACCGAAGGTTATCTTACTCACGCAAGTTTAATGGCGAATACGGAATATTTCGAGGATGCGGTAAGTTTATTGCCACAATGTCACGGGTTGAAAATTGGCGTACACGTCACCTTAACCTGCGGAAAATCGTTGGCAAAGGAAAGTGTTTTGGAAAAGAATGACAATTTGGACTATACTTTTGTACAGTTACTTTTGATGAGAAAATCGGCCTCTGTTCTGAAATCGATTGAAAATGAGGTTGAAGCACAGATTCTGAAAATCAAAGAGCAGGGAATCGAAATCAGCCATATCGACGGTCACGAACATATCCACATCATCCCCTCCATCAACAAAATTGTTCGTCGGCTCGCCAAGAAATACCAGATTGAGAGAGTTCGCGAGATTAATGAAAATTTCTTTGAAAGTTTACGGTTCAACAGAAAAAACACCACGGTTGCCAATATCATCAAGTTATTATTGCTGAAGACACTTTCCCTTTTTAATGAAAAAAGCAGCAGTGTGGGATTTTACTCGATGCTCAACACCTGCAATATCACTGCAGAAAATCTGTTCCCTTTTCTCGACAAAAGCAAGCGGTACAACACTGTGGAAGTGATGCTGCATCCCAGTATTATCGGTGCGGATTCAAACGAATATCTCCAAACTTTGGCGCCGAGATTCAGAACTTTTATTAATGATGAAACTCGGACAGAAGAGTTTGAACTGTGCTTCAATAAAGAATTTGAGAACTACTTAAAACTTGTATAGAAATAATCTTCAAAACGATTGTGCGCCAACAATATTTGGCGGATTTTGAAAAGCATTTCCTATTTTTGCCACAAATAAAACACAGTGGGCGAAATAGCGAGAATTTCAAAGACATTTGTAGGTTACCTGAAAAGACCCGACCTCTATCCTGAACTGGGCAGAAAAATCATTAAGAACATTTTCAACAGAAAAGGTGCTTTTAGGGGAAAAGAAAAAACTAATTCTTGGGCATCGGCAATTGCAGTTTCACAGCAGGAAGCAGTGTCGAAACTTTTTGGCGTCGAGATGAAATCATTTTCAGAACTTTTTCCCAATGAACTTTCAACCGCAAATCAAAAGGAAAAGGAATGTCCGATCAAAATGGGTGGAGCAGGAGCTTTGGAACTGATCTATTATGCCTGCGAATTTACGCAGGCGAAAAATGTAGTTGAAACTGGGGTTGCTTACGGTTGGTCTTCCTTCGCTGCATTGCTTTCTTTAACAAAAAGAAACGGAACGCTTTACAGTTCGGATATGCCCTATTTGGGACAAAACGGTGATCAGTACGTTGGGTATGTTGTACCTGAAAACCTCAAAAAAAATTGGAAACTTTTTCGCCACGCCGATCGGGAATCTTTACCTAAAATTTTCGGTGAAACTCCTGAGTTTGATGTGGTACACTATGATTCCGACAAAGCTTATGAAGGGATGAGTTGGGCGTACTCGCAACTTTACCCAAGATTAAGAAAGGGTGGAGTATTCATCAGCGACGATATCAACGACAATTCGGCGTTCCAGGATTTCTGTGAAAAGAATGGAATTGAGCCAACTGTGGTGGATTTTGAGGGGAAGTTTGTGGGGGTTTTTGTGAAGTAGTTTGAGGTACTTTTGGGGATGAATACAATAGATATGTCAGAATATTTGCAGCCAGTATTCCAATTGCCAAGTAGGCCATAATCCTTTTTACAATATCAGTACTCCGTATCAAAAGTAGAAATAAAAGCAAGAAGAAAACAGCGCTTTTTATCCGGATATTGTGATCTATTGAAATCTGGTAGTAGCTAATCCAAATTCCTATGAGCGAGGTGCTCATGATGACTATTAGAAATAAATCATATTTTCCAATATTTTTTTGTAATCCATGAAGAGTTTTGCCACCTAAAAACAGTATTGCAACTGAAGCAAAATAGTGGATATAATCAGGAATATTAAGTATTTTCTTATGATTAAGGGCATTACGTTGCATTTTTAGCATAATTTCTACGAAAATAAATTTTTCCGAAAGTTAATATTATACAGCCCGCTCCTGATACTCCTGAAATCAGTCGCTAAATATTTCAAAATCATTCCCCATTTTCTTAGGAAAGAAGAGTTGGCAATCTCGAAGCTGCGGTGCATTCGGGTAATGTGGAGCAGTTCGTCTTTTGGCATATTCGGTTCTTTTTCTGCCCAGTTTTTCAGGTGGTTCCACAGAAGAACTCTTGTTGATGCAGGTTTGATCTTTCCCGAATCTACCTGCGAAATCCTGTTGCTTTCGTGTACACCGCGAACTGCGACCGGCTTGTCGAGAATTCCCGGATAAAGATTAGCATAAAAAGCAAGCCGCATCAAAAAATCCGTGTCCTGATGGAGTTTAAGGTCGGTCTTCATCAACGCATCCATTTTTTCTAATGCAGATTTTCTGATGGTTAAACCATCTACGCTGAACAAACCGAAACTTCCGCGCAGTCCGATCAGTCCGGGAAAAACATCTTTTGGTGGATGTGGTTGATAAACAGTTGTCAGTTTTTCCTGATAAATGTGGTAAAACTGTTCCTTTGCTTTTTCGGAATGATAATGAACCCCGATTGCACCGTAAACCCCGTCAACTTCAGGTTTCTTAAAAATCTCCTTTTCTGCATCGAAACGGTTGGGAAGAAAAAAATCATCCGCATCCAGAAAGGCAATGAATTCGCAAGTGGCGTTTCTCATTCCCAAATTCCTGCTTTCACCCGCTCCGTGATTTCCTTTGTCGGGATGCTGTAAAAGTTTGACCCGCAAATCGTGGGTTTTTGCAAGCTTTTCGCAAACCTCCAAAGCATTGTCGGGAGATTTATCCTCTATCAAAATCACTTCAGCGACTTCGTCGAACTGCAAAGCAGATTCCACCGCTTGTGTAACGTATTTTTCGGCATTGTAAACAGGAATGATGACGGAGATTTTCATTGTGTTTTTGTTTTATTCCTCCTTTAAGGATTTCAAATCTTTGAAGGATTGATTTACCGCTTCAAATAAGTAAACCGGTATCTTGTTTTCAAGATTTTCGGTTTTCTTAAAGAGGAAAAAAGTAAGTCCAAATATTTTCCGAAACCCTTTTTCAAAGATAGTTCAAATGATTTTTTCTTTAGAAATATATGTTCACGAAATTCCTTTTTGATGTCCCTGTTCTTTGACCACTCACTAATCGAATTCCAGAGTAGGAATTGACGCTGGTTGTATTTCTCTGAATAGAGTTTGATTTTCGTGATACGGTTATCATCATGGACTCCACGAATTGCGACGGCTTTCTCGATGTTTCCCGACTTTAAATTACAGTGATAAGACAATTTAATGATGAAATCCGAATCCTGATGAACACGAAGATTTTCATTAAATTCTAAATTATTCTTTCTAATGCTCTCCGTTCGCACCGTTAAACCATTAAGGTGAAAAAAAGTTCCGAAATCATTAGTCAAACCAAGCAAACCATAGAAAACCTCTTTTCCTTCCGCATGTTTTTTTACGGTAGTAAGATCGGTGTCCTTGAATTTTTCCTTAAACTCTTCTTTGCCTTTTTCTGAAAGAAACTCTGTTCCAATTGCGTTGAAAACGCCTTCTATTTTTGGATCCTTGAAGAGCTCTTTTTCGGCCTCAAAACGGTTCGGGAGATAATAATCGTCGGCATCCAAAAAGGCGATAAATTCCTGTGTAGCTTTTTCTAAACCTAAATTTCTCGTTGCTCCCGCTCCGTGATTTCCTTTGTCTGGATGTTGGAAGAGTTTTACTTTGGGATATTCCGTTGCCAATGTCTTGCAGAGTTCCAGAGAATGATCGGTAGAACAATCCTCGATAAGGAGTATTTCCTGAACTTCTTCAATTTGAACCACGGATTCCACTGCTTTTCTTAGAAAAGCTGCTGCATTGTAAACAGGGATGATTACGGATATTTTCATAGTTCAATCCTTGGAGTAGCGACGAAGTTATTTTGATTTGGAGTTCTCTGCCCAAAGTCCTAACTGAAGCAGGTTCCAGTGTTTTTTGTCTTTGTTTAATGACTGTTGTGCCGCCTCGAAATCGATGAAGTTAAAAACTTCGGATGTTTTGTCTTTCAACAGGTCGTCGGATAATTTCATCATACTTTCTTCCTCAAACCATTTTTCTACGGAAGATCCGAATCCCTGTTTGTGGCGTTTTCTGATGGTTTCCGTCCAGTAGTTTTGCATGGCTTCACGAAGAATGATTTTATCGTTGGCTGAATCAAGTTTCAGATTTTCAGGAAGTTGGATGCAGAATTCCGCGAAATCTTTATCTAAAAATGGAGTTCTCACTTCCAGCGAATTCGCCATCGCCATGCGGTCGGATTTCACGAGCATGTTTCCGGGAACATATTTTTCGAGATCGGTTCGCATAATATCGTTCAGCGAATGTGGGTTTGCTGTGAAGCTATATTCCTGATGATATTTGGAGTGGATTCCCAGCTCTGAAATTTCCTTAGAATTAAAAAAGTTTCTGACTCTGTTCTGGTGGAAATCCAAAATATTCTGGTGGGCAATATTTTCCTTTGTTAGATAAGAAGTCTGCCGAAATTTCCCGAATTGCTTTAACCCAAACTTAACCAGGGCATTATTGTAGCTAAAATGGTTTTTTAGCTGATTTTCAACAGTGTAAAAGTGATAGCCGCCGAAAAGTTCGTCTCCAACATCTCCTGCCAAAACAACTTTCAGATGTCTTGCTGCCGCTTCGCAGATTTTGTATTGCGGAACGTAGCTCATATCTGCGAACGGCTCGTCAAAATAGGGCGAAATCTTCAAAAGTTCACTTGCGATATCTCCACGGTTTTCATGGATTTCGATATGGTTGGTTTGGTATTTCTGGGCAATTTCTTCTGCAAATTTCAATTCGCTGTGTTCTCCCGAATACCCGAAACTGATGGTGGTTTGTTTGGGCTTGAACTCGTTCACCATTGCGACAATCGTGGAAGAATCCAATCCGCCGCTCAGGAAACTTCCGACTTCCACATCTGCAACCAACTGTTTTTCAACTGCCTTTTTTAACAACGAAGTAAATTCCTCCTTCGCTTCGGAAAGTGAAACCTGAATATCGTTTTTCGGGATCGAGTAATATCTTTCTACTTCAATTTTCCCATTGAAATACGTGAGCAAATGAGCGGGAGGAAGTGTGAAAATGTTGGAATAAATACTTTGATTAGCACTCACATAACCGTATTGTAGGAAATGGTAAAGCGCCTCGTTATTGATTTTCGGTTCCACCAAACCGGTCGCCAAAATTGCTTTAATCTCGGATGCAAAAATAAATTCACCGTTTTTTCCGGTAGCGTAGAAAAAGGGTTTTTCGCCAAAGCGGTCTCTTCCACAGAAGAGTTGCTGTTTTTCCTCGTCCCAAATTGCGAAAGCAAACATTCCCGGAAGTTCGTTCAGCAACGCTTTTCCGTTTTTCTGATACATGGCGAGAATGACTTCGGTGTCGGAAGTCCCGTGATATGGATAATCTGAGTACTTTTTCTTTAGTTCCTGATAACCGTATATTTCACCATTCAGAACAGTACATTCATTTTTGGTGTTCGAGAACATCGGCTGTTTTCCGGTTTCGGACAGGTCGATTATCGAAAGCCGGCGATGACCGAGCGCGACATTCTCATAAAATTCATGATGCCCCGAATCCGGACCGCGGTGAATTATGGCGTCGGTCATCTTCTGAAGCTGCTCAGCATATCTTTTTGCGTTGGGTGTTATGATTCCTGCGATTCCGCACATTATTTTTTATTTTTTCTGAAAATGCTCCGGTAAATATAAGGTAAATCTACCCGCTTTTACTTTTGTATAATTTTCAGGACGTTTTACAAATTTCATTGGATTTAAATCGCTGATGGAGAATGGGTATTCATCATTTTCGATGTATATATAGTCGTCCGGCGTTTTGCCCTGTTTTTCCATCATAAATTTAATATAATCTTTTAATGTAAAATAATAGGGAACCGGTGCTTTAGCGTTCAGGATATAGAGATATCCGGTCAGATTATTTTTGGAATAAACCACATTTTCCTGGTTTTGAAGGTAAGGACGTAAGTCTTCAATATCTTTTTTGCGTTTGGCGTCCAGATAAAGAATGTTGCCGTTTATTTCAACTGGCACGGTTTGTTCTGTATATACAAAATCTTTCCAGCCCTTCTCATGAATGAACTGCGGATAAACAATTACGCCCCACAGAAATGATGCGAGATAGATAAGGTATAATCTTAAAGAATAAATCTTGAGCAATATAGTATTGAGCGCCAGAAAAAAGTAAATCTGATACATACCTCCCCGAATATGAAAATAAAATCCAGAACCGAACGCAAGACCAAAAGGAACAAGCCACAGCACAGCGACTAAAGTTTTTTCTTCCAATAACACTGGTTCCAAAAAGAAACGGTACAATAAAAGACCAAGAAAAAAATACAGCATATAAAGATTACTGAAAAAGAACGACAGGACAATTAATAGACCACCAAAAATCAGTATTATCTTATCGAGCATCTCTTTTTTTCGCAGTACATTTTTATGATAATAAGTAATAAAAACTGCTAAAGGAACAAAAACAAAACCAATCACCTGTGCAAACCAGAAGGCATAAAACCTTATGGGATGTTGCTTACGGTGGAAATGTTTATATATTTTGATGTATTCTAACTGGCTGATGTAGGAACTGATACTCTGGATAAAGGTAAAATAAAACGTTATACCTAAAACCAGACCGCCAAAAAAGAAATATATCGCGGATCTCTGTTTTTTCCAGTAGTTAATCAGGATGAACAAAACGACAGGACCAATGGCAAGTGCATGCGGGATTCCGTCGAAAAAGATTAATGCCAGAAATAATCCAGAAATCAGCAGCAAGAAATGTTTTTTATACATCCCAAACAAAATAAGACAGGAGAGTCCCAGATTCATGAGAAGGATATTTCCATGATATTGATTGAGAACGATTATTGTACCGTGCCAACTGAGAAAATTGATGCAGACACCCAGAAAACCAAACAGAACGGGATGAATCCGAAGCCGGAAATACTTGGCCGCCAAAAAAAATAGTAACCACGATGATAGGTTCACCAAAGCAAAGGTGATTATCCTAAAATGATAAATATTATCTGTATAAAAAATCTGGAAAATCCTGAAGTAATTGGTGGCATCAATCGTAATCATGTCCCTGAAATCCCGAAAGTGCATCAGGTAATAGGCCTCATCATTCATTACCAACCCCTTATCGAAGTTGGAATAATTGAACCAGCCCATGAACAGCGCACAGACGATAAACAGAATTCCCGTAATATTCCAGTATAACTTTTTTTCCATCCTTTATTTTTTTTGGCAGAGAATACTGAACCCTGAAGCCACATTTTTGCTCATTGGGTGATGCTGAAGAATCAAATCGATGAATTTCAGTGGAAACGTAAGCACCATAAAGAAAAGATACAGCACTGTATGCAGCGGCTTAATTCCGAAAGAAAAAAGCAACGCCAACCATTCCTGAAGATTCCATAACATTCCTGAAGTTGGTCCGATTGGTTTTAATCTCAAGATTTCAAATTCGCGGAACTGGTGTTTCATACCTTCATAAGTAAACCGCTGAAAATCGTAAGGCGATGCGTGAAACGGCTGCATAAAGGGAATAAAGCAATAGATTTTACCACCAGGTTTTAATATTCGGTGAATTTCTGCAATTACTTTTTGCGGATTTGGAACGTGCTCTAGAACTGCAATATTGATAATATAGTCCACAGAATTGTCTTTAAAAGGGATGTTCTCGATGTCGCAAATTATATCGACGTTTTCATACGGAAGCAGATCCACATTCAGTAAATCATCACCAAAATCAGAATTTCCGCTGCCTAAATTTAGTGCGACAAGATTTTTACCCTTGATTTCGTTCTTAATGATTTTCCGAGCATCAAAAAAAGGTTGGGGAAAAACAGGGCTGATTAATTCAATTAAAAAGTTATATAAACCACTGAATTTCTTTATTTTATATTTAATCTTGTCCAAAAAATCCGTAACAACTTCTTCCTGAACAGGAATGAAAATGTATTTGTCGTTCTTTACTTCAAATGGGTCTTTAAAAAGAGAGGTGGAAATATTTTTCATTAAAATGTGTTTAGAAATTCGATGATTTTGCGCTGTTCTTCTTCCTGAAGTTCATAATAGAAAGGCAACCTCAACAAACAGTCTTCAAAATGATCGGAATTTTTCAGAATTCTGCCATCATGTTTCTCATTATAAAAATCACTTTTATGGAGAGAGAGATAATGAAATACTGCCAAAATATCATTTTCTTTTAGTTTCTTAATCATTCTCATGCGGTCTTCAAGATTTTTGAAAACCAGATAAAACATGTGCGCATTGTTGGTCGCGAAATCCGGAATTTTTGGTAAAGAAAAATTGGGATTGTCCTTTAAGCCCTCATAATATCGATCCCAAATCGATTTTCTTTTATTCTGGATGTCTTCCAAATTTTCCAGCTGCGCCCAAAGAAAAGCAGAAATGATTTCACTTGGTAAAAAAGAAGAACCTGTATCTACCCATCCGTATTTGTTCACTTCGCCGCGGAAAAAAGAAGACCTGTTAGTTCCCTTTTCCCAGATAATTTCGGCACGGTCAATAAATTTCTCGTTGTTAATGGCCAACATTCCGCCTTCACCAGAAATAATATTTTTTGTTTCGTGGAAAGAGAATGCTGCCAAATCACCGATGCTTCCAAGTGCTTTTTTTTCACCGTTTGAAAAAGTATAGAAACTGTCGATTGCCTGTGCAGCATCTTCGATGACGATAAGGTTATATTTCTTCGCAATTTCCAAGATTTTTTCCATATCGCATGAAACTCCTGCGTAATGTACCACCACAATTGCTTTGGTTTTAGTGGTAATTAATTCTTCAATCTTATTGGCATCGATATTTGGATTATCGCTGTACGAGTCTGCAAAAACAATCTTTGCTCCTTGTCTCACAAACGCCAAAGCGGTGGAAACAAAGGTGTAACTTGGGATAATGACTTCATCATCTTTTTCAATACCTGCAAGAATTGCAGCCATTTCTAAAGCGTCGGTGCAGGACGTTGTGAGCAGGGCTTTTTTGAAACCGTACTGTTCTTCAAAAAACTGCTGGCATTTCTGGGTGAAAACGCCATTGCCGGAAATTTTTCCGGTGGCTACGGCCTCTTCTATATATTTGGTTTCTTTGCCGGTTAAATAAGGCTTATTGAATGGCGTCATTTTTTCCAAAAGTGTTTTATGATGAGTTCTTCCTTTATTTTGTAGCCCATTTTTTCATAAAAATTACAGGCTTGTAAATTTTGTTTTTGGGTAGGAATTTCCATTGTTTTCATAACGTTTTGATAGCAAAAATCTTCTGCAAAAATCAATATTTTTTTTCCGTATCCTTTTCCCTGAAAAGCCGGATTTGTTGCGATAAGTCCTATTTTGCCAATGAGTTCTGCCTTTTGCACTGTAACAAAAGCGACAGGAGTATTTCCTGCTTCAATGTAAAAAGTTTTAATAGCGAATTTTTTGTTTAGACTGTTAGCAACCCATTCGTCATACAGTTTCTTAAACTTTTCGACACCAAAATTCTGATCCAGTAGGAAGCGACTATTTTTTCCACTTTCATAGGACAATGTTTTGAAAAAATCAGAATTTCTTTGTTCCTGATCAGTATCTTTTATTTCAAGATCATTGTTCTGATTTATAGGACTTAGCGTTTTTTCAAAAATTACTTTAGTTTCCTCAAATGTTTTTTCAAAGCCGGGTATTTCTACATCAAAACTTTTGTTTTGTTTAGATACAATAAGATCAAAATCAAGATTTTCAATTGCAATATTTGAGTCTAAAAAAAAAACTTCACCAATATTCTTTTCAAAAAAATCGGAGTCCCAATTCAGTTTTTTAATTTTCATGTGATTCATCTATAATAAATACCGGACGGTTTTTTGTCTGATTGAATGTTTTTCCAAGGTAAATACCGACTACACCTATACAACTGATAATCACCCCCGAAAGAAACCATATGGAAAGAATAAGCGAACTGAAACCGGGTTCAGTAATTTTGCCCATAAAATACCAAATAACAAAAAAGACTGCAACAAAAAGTGCCAGAGCTGAAATGGTGAGTCCAAACCCAACAAAGATTTTCAGAGGTTTGTCAGAGAACGAAATAATGACATTAAACGCCAGTGAAAGCAATTTTGAAAAACTGTAAGATGAGGTTCCTTCTTCCCGGTTAGCATGTTCAATTGGGATTGCAGTAGATTTGAATCCAACCCAATTGACAAAAAGCGGAAAAAACTTAATATTGTCATTAACTGATAAAACTGATTGAATAACTTTTTTATTGTAAATTCCAAAGTTGGCAATCTCCTTATTAATTTCGATTCCGGCGAGGTAATTAAATGCTTTATAAAAAAGTTGGGAACCCATTTTTTTTGAAAATGAATCTTTGCGCTGCTCTCTTCGTGCTAAGACAACATCAAAACCTTGCTTCGCTTTCTCATACAATTTTTCGATTTCTTTCGGCTGATCCTGCATATCGCAATCCATGACTACGATCCAGTCGCCTTTGGCTTTGGAAAGTCCTGCCATAATTGTGGGGTGTTGCCCGAAGTTGCGGCTTAACCGAAAAATTTTTAGGTTTTGATTTTCAGCAGCAAGATTTTGCATCACTTCCCAGGAATTATCGGGACTACGGTCGTCAACTAAAATAATTTCGTAGGATTCACCGATTTTGGCCATTACTTTTTCAATTTCTGAAACCAAAATGGGTAGTATTTTTTCGGCGCGGTAAACGGGACTTACGATGCTGATCATTTGTGTTTTTTCCTTTGTAAATATACTGATTTTTATGAACGAATATTCAATGTTATTCAGCTGTATTATGAACAGTACCCTCTTCGAGGTCATAGTTAAATCACGTTCTACTTAAATGCCACCGGAAGAAAGATCAGATACCCTTGTGCAACAACAATGCTTATCGCTGCGAGTAAAACACAGTTGGCCAACAATTGAAAGGGAAGATGATTATAAATTTTCTCTAAGTGCATAATAACGATACCTGGTTTTCAGCAGTTTGGGATTAAGTATTGATGAAATTACAAAATAAGTGTATTTTTTAAGACCGGTCAAAGCAGCAATTTTGGAGGAGAGCATTTTAAGCTTGAAAAGTTCTAGGGCTTCGGAAGGCATTTCTCTGATAGATTTTGCCCATTCATACAGTGAGCGGTAAAGCAGATGCTGGTTGCTGAAAAACTTTCGCGAAAAATTCTGCACACTGGAGAACGTGTTTTCTTCATGACCGGTGCGGATGGCTACCGCCCTTTCGATAAAGCCGCTTTTCAGGTGGCAGTGCCATGACAGTTTTACAATAAAGTCTTTGTCTTCGTGCATCCGCAGGTTTTCATTCAAGCGGAGTTTTGTTTTTTCCAGGGCACTTCGGCGCAAAGTAGTGGCAATCAGTGAAAAAAAAGTTCCGAAATCAGGCTTCAGTTGGGTGAGTCCATAAAAAACTTCTTTCCCTTCGGCAGGGTGGTACACGGTGGTCAGTCCGGTATCATTAATCACCTCGAGGTATTTTTTTTTACCTGCTTCCGTTACGAATTCAACTCCGATCGCACCAAAAACCCCATCCACTTTAGGGTTCTTGAAAAGTTCTCTTTCTGCATCGAACCGGTTGGGCAGCCAATAGTCATCGGCGTCCAGAAAAGCGATAAAATCCTGTGTGGCATAATCCATGCCGATGTTCCGAGTTGCAGAAACACCGCGGTTTTCGTTGTCGGGATGTGTCAGTACCTTTACTTCCGGAAATTGGTGTTCAAGATTCCGGCATATTGTGAGCGAACCATCTTTAGAGCCGTCATCAATCAGCAGTATTTCTTTTACCTCGGGGAACTGCCGAACCGAATCCACCGCTTTTTCGATGAAACCAGCAGCGTTATAAATGGGGATGATGGCGGTGATGGTCATTTAATAATCTTATTGAGAATAAGGTATGTCTTTGGTAATGCTATTATCTTTTTATAATATCCTAGATGCAAATACACTTTAAAAAGGCTGAACCCTAAAGGAATATTATTGTGATAGCGGTAATAAATCTGATGATCAACTAACTTTTTTAGTGATTCTATTGTAAGATTTTTATAATGATTTTTTATAAGGTACTTTTCAAAAGCAATTTTTGCTTCTTTCTTTATTACAAGGTTATCTTTTCGGCCAGAGATATTTTCATTGCTTACTCTAACATATACTTTCGCTTCATTTATGAAATAAATTGGTTTACATTCACTAAATTCAAAAACCGCAACATCGTCTGCAGCCCATGCTAACGGAAAATCTTTAAATCGTATTTTTTGTATTTGAGATTTTCGAAAGATATGTTCCGACAGACTGGAGCGTTCGCCTTTAACTATTTTGTAGCCAAGATGTTCTGCTGGATCAATGAGTTTCGGATAATTTGTAAACTCATTCAAGGTTTTTCCAGCTTCATCAATCCAACATTGTGAAAATTTTATCACATTGTATTGTTTCGCCTCAATTTCAGAAAGATGGTTATAGAATTCCTGAACAAAATTAATGGACAGAACATCATCATCGCCCAAAATTAATATCCATTCCTCATCCTTTGTTTCGGAAATCACACGTTCCCATTGTGAAACTAGGCTTCTCCTACCCAAATTTTCAGAATACTCAATGTATTTATGGTTAATAGTTCTCAGATTTTCTTCAATGAGCGGTAATGGATCATCAGGACTTGCATCATTACCAATATAAGCTTTGAAATCTTTACAAGTTTGATTTTCCAGCGAGGTAAGAGTGTCTTTGAAAAAATCTATTTTATAATATGGGATTACAATGGCAAGCATTTATTTTTTTCTTAGGATCAGAATGGTATAGCCACTATCAATTGTTGAGATGTTAAGGTTTTTAGCTTCTGTAATCCCTTGATGTAACACGCTCTTTGACTTTACAAATTTCTTTACCCCTAATTTCCTAAATAATCTATTTTTAAAACTATAAGTTGGATATTGTCCTAAAACAATTCCATCTTGTATATATGAATTCTCGAGAATGAAGTTTGTCTCAAGTAATTTTATAAAATCGTAATACGACCATTCAATTTCGTGAAAAGGATTATGTGAGGGTTTTATAATTGTTTGTTTGCGGAGTGGAGTAGATATTATAAGAACACCATTAGAAGCAAGATTGTCGTTTAGATTATGCAAAAATGATTGATAATCAGGAACGTGTTCGATTGTTTCAAAACTAATAATTGTTTCAAACTGGTTACTATTCTTATATTTACATGCATCACCATGAATTCGGGTTACCTTAGGATGATGGTGTCTATAATTGCCATAACGTATAGCATTTTGATCTAAATCCACTCCAACAACTTCATCGGCATTTCCTTTATAAGCAAGCAGATAAGAGCCAAATCCACTTCCACAGGCGATATCAAGAACCCGTTTATTGTTTACATATTGTAATGCAAAATTATATCTTTCAAGATGCTCTTGTTCATATTTGTTTTGTAAAAACCCTTTTACCCATCGCTCGGCTTCACCCCTAATTAATAAATCACTTAAAGTTTTAAGTTCGTATTGTGTGCAAAATAATTCTTCTTCTGTATTGTTAATCATAATAATCCCATTTTTGGTTTATTAAAAAATATCCTTGTGAATAATCAAGAGCTTCATTTTTATACGAATCAATAATTCTTAGCTTAAGACCTTTGTCATAGTAATCAAATCGCTCCAAATTCGTTCCTACAAACACCTCAACAATATAATCTCCTGCTTTTAGAGGAAATTTTTCTATCGTACACTTAATAATATTCTCTCCGGGTTTTATTTGAAACGATACTCCCTGATGTTTAGAAAATGGAGTGATAAGCCTATTGTTATATGTGTCATTGATGCCAATCCCAATAATTACATTATCTTGATTTTTAGTAGAATTAATTGTGAGTTCTAGAATTGCATCTTCTCCTGAAATAATATTTGTATTCGGATTACTCACGGAATAAGCTTTTAATTTTTTCAAAAATATTGTTTGTGAATCATTAGGTGTTACCTCTTCCGATGTTACCAAATCTTCACTATATAAGTTTATTATTTTACTAATATCCCCTTGCGCAATCATTTTTCCCTGGCTAAAAAAAATACCAGAGCTACATAGTTTTCCAATGCTTGCCATATTATGACTCACAAACAGCACAGTCCTGCCTTCTCCTTTGCTTACATCGCCCATTTTCCCCAAACATTTTTTCTGAAACTCTGCATCACCCACTGCCAATACCTCATCAACAATTAATATTTCAGACTCCAAATGTGCTGCAACCGCAAAAGCCAAACGCACATACATTCCGGAAGAATAACGCTTTACTGGCGTGTCGATATATCTTTCCACTCCGGAGAAATCTACAATCTCGTCGAACTTGCGGGTGATTTCTTTTCGGGTCATTCCCAGGATTGCGCCGTTCAGGTAAATATTTTCTCGCCCCGTCATTTCGGGGTGGAAACCTGTTCCCACTTCCAGCAAAGAGGCGATTCTACCGTTCGTGTAAATTTTTCCGGTGGTGGGTTTGGTTACTTTACTTAAAAGCTTGAGCAGCGTAGATTTACCCGCTCCGTTTCTGCCGATAATTCCTACCGCATCTCCCTGTTCGATTTCGAAATTGATGTCTCTCAATGACCATACATAATCACTTTTACCTTTCGTAGCACGGTCATTCGCTTCCCCAATTTTCAGATAGGGATCTTCTTTACCACGGATCTGTGCCCACAAGCGGTTCAGGTCATGCGAAAGCGTTCCTGTTCCGACCTGTCCGAGACGGTATTGTTTGGATATATTTTCAGCTTTTAAAGCGAGCATTTTATATTAGTTCAAATTTGTTCAAAAATAGTTCGCGCTGGTTGCAATTGATGCAGGTGGTTGCAATGGTTGCAATTTACAAATTAATGTTCCGAGTTTTGTCATTCCGAGCGCAGCGAAGGAATCTTTTTTCGCCGCGTAGCAGAAAAGCCAATCCACCACTTGTCACTACCACTGAACCACTCGTCCATTGAACCACTTTATTAAACCGTATCCATAAACCCTTTCTCCACTTTATTAAAAACCACGGTTCCAATGGCTAAAAGCAGAAAAATAATTCCCGAACTTACGAGTAGCATTGATGGCGAGAAGTCTCCCGATCCCATCCATCCGTATTTAAAGCATTCAAAAATCCCGGTCAGCGGATTATAGAACGCAAGCTTTTTCCAGATTCCCGAAAGTGCAGAAAGCGGGTAAATAACCGGTGTCGCATACATGAACAAACTTACACCAAATCCCAACAACATCTGCAAATCTCGGTATTTAGTGGTGAGTGCCGAGAAAATCATTCCGACTCCCATTGCAAACGCAGCCATTAAAATAACTAAAAAAGGTGTTGCGAGCAGCCAGACATTTGGTTGAATGGCGCCTTTGAATAAATAAAAAGCCCAAGCCAAAAGAAAAAGCAGAAACTGAACCCCGAAACGCATCAGGTTTGATACGACAATGGTAATCGGCATCACTAACCGCGGGAAATATACTTTTCCGAAAATTCCGGCATTGGCGGTGAAAACGCTGGAAGCACTCGTTAATGAAGTCGAAAAGTAATTCCACAAAGTAACTCCGGAAAGATAGAACAGGATCTGTGGCAAACCGTCGGTAGAAAGTCCTGCAATCTTACCAAATACCACAACGAAAACAATGGTCGTAAGAATCGGGTTGATAAAGAACCAAACTGGTCCTAGAATAGTCTGCTTAAAACTGGAAACAAAATCCCTCATCACAAACATGTACACCAAATCGCGATAGCGCCATACTTCCCGAAGCTTCAGATCGAAAAGAGAATGGTTTGACTCAATGGTTTCTGTCCATTGCTGTTCAGGTTCGTTCATTTGTGTGAAAATAAATTTTTAGCAAAAATAAGGTAAATTACTGAAATTTTGTGAATTCCGACTTGCTCAAAAACAGTGCTGTAAGAAATATCGGCACATACAATCTCACTTCATATAAAATACCTGAATAGAGGCACATTAAAATATACGGCGCAGCAAGCAAATGGAAAATCAGAATATTTCGGAGTGCGGTTTTGTCTTTAGACAATATCAAAGTGAAAATGAAAAAAACCACCCAAAACAGCAAGCCAAGAATGTTTTTTGGCTGGGAGAAATTCAGTACCACAAGATTTCCGTCGTTCGTAGTGAAACTTTCATTGAAAAAGCGCATTCCGAGATAAACAGCCAGAAATACGGCTCCCAAAATTGCAACTGGAATAAAAGTTTTCTTTCCCAAACCAAATTTTCCGTACAGTAAAGTTGCGGCCAATGAAAGTGAAAGTGCGGAAGACTCCCTGTTCAGCGTAGAAACGAATAGTACGGCAACCAACAAAATCAAGATAGCGGCTGAACCTTCGTTGAGATACATCAGAAAAATCCAAAAAAACAGCAACACAAAGAAATAGCTGGAAACATCATATGGAACAATCACAAACTGTGAAATCGCGATCACAAAAACGGCTGCCCAAATCATCAGTATTTTTTCAGATTCAGTAGCGATGAAGTTTTTGCTTTCCGTGATCAGAACCATTACAAATGAACTTAAGACCAGAAAAAAAGTGTTCAGAATAAAAAAAGCGAGAAACATTTTCGGCTCTGATTCTTGGTCAAAAAACTTGAGTTTAAAAATTTGATAATCAAAATTTAAACCCGAAAGTAAATTGTAAATCCAAACCAAAAAATATCCACTCAAAATCCGGTACTGATAAATCCCCGAATGAAACTGCTCCTGAAAATTCTCATAATTTAGAATCGTCGATGAGTAAATATTCCCAAACGAAAAATATACAAAACTATTGACCACAAAAGCCAAAAGTGCTGCAAAAATCAGTTTGGAAAAAAGGTTTAGTTTCAATGTGTTGACTAAAGGTTAAGAGATGATAATAGAATTCAGCTGTTGGTGATTGCAATTAGAAATTGCTTCCTGCTATGTTAGCTTAACCGCGCAACACCGTTTTTCTTCCGATCGACTTATAATAAAAACCTGTTCCTTCCACCTGCTCCATGCTGAACATGTTTCTTCCGTCGAAGATGGCTTTGTTGCTCATTTTCTTGGCCATCAGTTCGAAGTTTGGGTTTTTGAACTCGCTCCATTCTGTGGCAATGAATAGCGCATCTGCTCCTTCCAGTGCGGAGTACATGTCTTTGGCAAATGAAATTTTGTCGCCCAAAACTCGTCGTACATTTTCTTCGGCAATGGAATCGTACGCAGTGATTTCTGCACCTTTTTCCAGTAAAATTTTGATATTGTCCAAAGATGAAGCTTCTCTGATGTCGTCGGTATTTGCTTTGAAAGCCAGTCCCCAAATCGCGATTTTCTTGCCGTTGAGGTTGCCGCCGAAATATTTTTCAATCTCTGAAACGAGGATGACTTTTTGGTTTTGGTTGACATTTTCTGTGGCTTCAAGAATCTGGAAATCAAAGCCCTCCTGCTTTCCGGACTTAATTAAAGCTTTCACATCTTTTGGGAAACAGCTTCCGCCGTAACCAATTCCCGGGAACAGGAAACGGTGCCCGATTCTGTCGTCGCTTCCCATTCCGAGGCGGACTTTATCGACATCTGCACCCACTTTTTCGCAATAGTTTGCAATCTCGTTCATGAAGGTGATTTTCACCGCGAGAAAAGAATTCGCCGCATATTTGGTCAGTTCGGAAGACTTTTCATCCATAAAGATAATCGGAACTCCCGTGTTGGTAAACGGCTGGTAAATTTTCGACATAATGTCGCGCGCTTTTTCAGAGGAGCATCCCACCACAACTCGCGCTGGATTCATCGAGTCTTCAACGGCAAAACCTTCGCGGAGAAATTCCGGGTTGGAAACGACGTCGAAAGGAATCTGCGTTTTTGCGGAAATCGTTTCGCGAACTTTGTCTGCGGTTCCCACGGGAACAGTGGATTTATTGACCACCACTTTATATTCGGTCATCATCTCGCCGATGTCGGATGCAACTTTCAAAACGTAGGATAAATCTGCAGAACCGTCTTCACCGGGAGGAGTCGGAAGCGCAAGATAAATGACCTCGCTCTTGTCGAGGGCTTCCTTTAAATCGGTGGTGAAAAAAAGTCGCTGTGCCTGAATATTCCGAAGAAACATTTCCTCCAGATTGGGTTCGTATATCGGGACGATGCCGTTTCGCATTCCCTCCACCTTTTTCTCGTCGATATCGACGCAGAAGACGTCGTTTCCCAGTTCAGCCAAAGTAGTTCCGGTAACCAAACCTACGTAACCGGTTCCGACAATAGTAATATTCATCGATGTTTTTTTGAAATTAAACGACAAAAATAGTGAATTTTTGTTTTGAAACGTGGGTGCAGATTGGTGCAGGGTGCAATTGATGCAGGGTGTAGGGTGCAATTGATGCAGGTTGCAATTGGTGCAAGATGAAGGGTGTTTGAATTGTTGCAAATGTAACAGGTCATCATTCGTGAATTGACTCCGTCGAATCCTCGATTTCGTGGCGAATAGATATGGCATAATTTCACCGCAAAGACTTCAGCTTCGTTGCTCTTTATTTTAAGGTAGCAGAGTTTCATTCGCCATAGGCGAATTGATGAAGCGGGGAGTGAAAGCGCGATTCATTTTTCGTTTCTTGAGATTTTTTGCAGAAAATCCTAATCTTTGTCGTTAAATGAAATACTTTGTTGTCAACGGTTAACATTGATATAACAAAATGCAACCATTGCAACAATCTGCACCCATTACATCTTGCACCAAAATGTAACCCCACATTTTGTACTTAACACAGTTTTTCTTATCTTTGCACCGGATTTACGGAAAAGAATGAAAAGGCCTTCGCAAGAATGCCTTTTTTCGTAACCAAAATTCCCCTCTTTTCTTGGGGTGGTTTTAAGTTATAAAAATGGATTTCAAAAATAAAATAGAAGAATTACTGAGCGGCTTTCTTGCAGAGCGACCAGATCTTTTTTTGATCGATCTGAAGATTTCTGCAGGTGACGATATCACGGTGATTCTCGACGGAGACAACGGAGTTTCGCTTCAGGACTGCCTCGATGCAAGTCGCGCAATCGAATTCAATATGGATCGTGAGGAGCACGACTTCTCGCTTCAGGTAATGAGTGCAGGTTTGAGCGAACCATTGAGTTCACCGCGACAGTTCAGGAAGAATATTGGTCGTGAATTGGACATTTTAATGAATGACTCCACAAAAATCGAAGGCGAGTTGGCAAAAGTTGACGAAGATAAAATCACACTGATTCTCCGTTACAGAAAACCAAAGGAAATTGGGAAAGGAAAAGTAGATGTGGAGGAAGAAAAGGAAATCCCGTATTCCGAAATTAAGAAGGCGTTAGTGGCGATAAAATTTTAGAGAGCTGAGACAGGAGATGGGAGACAAGAGATGAGAGACAACGCTTATCGCCTATCGCTTATCACTAATAAATTAAGGACAACAAAATTTTAACAATAGATGATTTGGGATTTTTCACCCAATAGTTCATCAAATATCAATTATAAATTATGGACGGTTTAGCACTGATAGAAGCATTTGGCGATTTCAAGGAAGAAAAAAGCATCAGCAAAACAGAATTGATGGCGATTATCGAAGACTCGCTGAAAACACTTTTGAGAAAGAGATTCGATTCTGATGACCATTTTGATGTGATTGTAAATCCAGACAAAGGTGACTTCCAGATCTTTTTGAATAAAACCATTGTGGAAGACGAAATGTCTGAAGACGACGACCTGGAAATCGAAATCTCCGAAGCAAAAAAAATTGACCCGACTTTCGAGGTGGGCGAAGATTATACGGTAGAAATCCCGATCGAGCAGTTGGGGAGAAGAAGCATCCTGACTTTGAAGCAAATTTTGGCAACCAAGCTTCAGGAGCATAATAACGCGGTTCTTTATGAGCAGTTCCACGACAGAATTGGGGAAATCGTTGTTGGCGAAGTTCACCACATCCGTCACAAGCACGTGATCTTGTTGGATGATGAGGATAATGAGTTTATCCTTCCAAAGGAAAACCAAATTCCTTCCGACTTCTTTAAAAAAGGAGAAAACATCCGCGCAATTGTGGAAAGTGTTGATTTCAAGGGAGCGAAACCGCAAATTATCGTTTCCAGAACAGCTCCGAAATTCCTCGAAAAACTGCTTGAACTTGAAATTCCAGAAATTCAGGACGGAACCATCATGTTGAAAAAAGTAGTGAGAATTCCTGGTGAAAAAGCGAAAATCGCGGTGGATGCGTATGATGACAGAATTGATCCGGTTGGAGCTTGTGTCGGAGTAAAAGGTTCCAGGATCCACGGTGTGGTTCGTGAATTGAAAAACGAAAATATCGACGTGATCCAGTGGTCCAAAAACCCTGAAATCTTGGTAAAGAGAGCTTTAGGAAATGTGACCATTAACAAGATTGAAATCAACCCTGAAACGGAATATGCGTTGGTTTACACACCGGTTGATGAAATTTCCCGAGTGATTGGAAAGCAGGGGCAGAACATTCGTCTTGCTTCCTGGTTAAGTGGTTACGAAATTGACGTGTACAGAGAAACCAGCGAGGACGACGACGTAGAACTGAAAGAATTTGCCGGAACCGATGAAGGCGATATCGAGCAGTGGATCATCGATGAATTCCAAAAAGTGGGTCTGAATACCGCGAAAAGTGTTTTAGACAAAGACACAGAGGATTTGGTAAACATGACCGATTTGGAAGAAGAAACCATCGAGGAAGTAAAACAGATTCTGAGAGAGGAATTTGAAGACTAATATTTTATGAATGAGTTGAAGAAAAAGACTCATTGAAATAGCTCATTAATTTTCTTCCTTTTTGGGATGAGGTAAAGAAAATTTCTGGTTGGAAACACCCGCCAAATAAAGTATATCCCTGAGTAAAGTTAAAATATGTTAACTTTGCCGAAAATTTTAATAAAAGTATAGAATATACATGCCCAAAATTAGATTAAACAAAGCGTTAAAGGAATTTAATATTTCGATGAACCGTCTTGTGGATTTCCTGCAGGAGAAGGGGATCGAAGTGGAAAGTAACCCGAACGCGCAATTGGATGAATCGGCATATGCTGCTTTGGAAGCTGAGTTTGCGAAAGACAGCGAACAGAAGAAAGCTTCGCACGAGGTGGTGATTACCAAAGTTCCGGAAGAAAAGCTGGAGATCGAGCCATCGAGACCGGAAGTGATCCGTGCAAAAGCAAGCATTAAACCTGAAACAAAAGTTTTGGGCAAAATCGATTTGGATCCAAAAAAACCTGAAGTCCAAGAACAGCCAGAAGCGGCAGAACCTGTGAAGGAAACTCCGGCAGAACCTGTTCATGAAAAACAGGAATTCAAGGTTCTGGATAAGATTGACCTCTCCCAAATCGAGGGAAATAAGCCAAGACCGGCCAAAAAAGAAAAACAGGAAACTCCTGCTGCTCCGGAACCAACAACTCCGGTGGCGAAGGAAACTGCTCCTGAACCAACTGTAACTACTGAACCTGAAAATCAGGAACCTGAGAAAATAGAAACCGTTTACCAAAAATTAGACGGGCCGAAAATCTTAAAACAAACGGTTGACCTTTCCCAATTCAACAAGCCGAAAACAACCGGACCAGGTGCGAAGAAAAAAAGAAAGCGCATCGAAAAACCGGGAACGGCCGGTACGGGAACTCAGCAAAATCAAGGCGGACAAGGAAACAGGCCATCTGGACAAGGCGGAAACCGACCACATCAGCAACAGGGAGGAAATGCAGGCAGAAGAGGAACAGGAAGAAGGAATGCGCCGACAATGCCGGTAGAACTGACCGACGAGCAGGTTAAAAACCAAATTAAAGAAACCCTTGAAAAACTGACCAGCAAAGCAGGTAAAAACAAAGGGGCGAAATACAGAAAAGAAAAAAGAGTCTTCAGAAGAGAGCAGGACGAATTACAGCAGGAACTCGATGCAGCCGACAGAACTCTGAAAGTAACCGAATTTATCACCGTAGGTGAATTGGCAAGTTTGATGAACGTGAGTCCGACCGAAGTGATTTCGGCTTGTTTCTCACTCGGTGTGATGGTAACGATGAACCAGCGTTTGGAAGCTGATACACTGTTACTTGTGGCGGACGAATTTGGGTACAAAATTGAATTCGCCGATGCCGATCTGGAAGAATCAGTAGCCGAAGAAGAACCGGATGCAGAAGAAGATTTGGTTCCAAGAGCACCAATTGTGACCGTAATGGGACACGTGGACCACGGTAAAACTTCCCTTCTCGACTATATCAGAAAAACCAACGTAATCGCCGGTGAATCCGGAGGAATTACGCAGCACATCGGAGCATACAACGTGAAACTGGAAAACGGGCAGAGAATTACCTTCCTCGATACTCCTGGTCACGAAGCGTTTACCGCGATGAGAGCGAGAGGAGCGCAGATCACCGATATTGTAATTATCGTGATTGCAGCCGATGACGACGTGATGCCGCAAACGAAAGAGGCGATCTCCCACGCGCAAGCTGCAGGAGTTCCGATGATCATCGCACTCAACAAAGTTGACAAACCCAACTCGAATCCGGACAAAATTCGTGAGCAACTTTCCGCAATGAACATCCTTGTTGAAGAATGGGGAGGGAATGTGCAGTCACAGGAAGTTTCAGCGAAATTCGGTAACAATATGGACCAGCTTTTGGAGAAAGTTCTTCTTCAGGCAGAAATGCTCGAGCTGAAAGCCAATCCAAACAAAAATGCAAATGGTGTAGTAATCGAAGCATCCTTGGATAAAGGAAGAGGTTACGTAACTACAATGTTGGTTCAGGCAGGAACTTTGAAAGTCGGGGATTACGTACTTGCCGGGAAAAACCACGGTAAAGTCAAAGCAATGCTCGACGAAAGAGGAAAGCAGATGCAGCAAGCAGGACCATCGATTCCGGTAACCATTTTAGGGTTGGACGGTGCGCCGACTGCGGGAGACAAATTCCGCGTTTTCGACGACGAAAGAGAAGCGAAAACCATTGCGACAAAAAGAGAGCAGTTGCAGCGTGAGCAATCCATCAGAACCAAAAAACACCTTACACTCGACGAACTTGGAAGACGTATCGCACTTGGCGACTTCAAAGAACTTAACATCATCCTTAAAGGTGACGTGGACGGTTCGGTTGAGGCACTTTCCGATCAGCTACAAGGATTGTCAACCGAGGAAATCAGCGTAAACATCATCCACCAAGGAGTGGGTCAGATCACCGAATCCGACGTGTTATTAGCTGCAGCTTCCGACGCGATCATGATTGGCTTTAACGTAAGAGCCGGTGCAAACGCGAAAGATTTGGCAGACAAGGAAGAAATCGAAATCAGAACCTACTCGGTAATTTACGCGGCAATTGACGACGTAAAAGAAGCGATGGAGGGAATGCTTTCGCCGGAAATCCGTGAGCAAGTCATCGGTAATGTGGAGATCCGTGAAGTATTCAAGATTTCGAAAGTGGGGTCCATCGCCGGTTGTATGGTGCTTTCCGGAAAAGTGACCAGAAACTCCAAAATCAGACTGCTTCGCGACGGAATTGTGAAATTCGACGGCGAGCTCGAAAGCTTGAAACGTTTCAAGGACGATGTGAAGGAGGTGACCAAAGGTTACGAATGTGGTCTGAACATCAAAGGATACAACGATATCGAGATCGGCGACATTCTTGAGGTATATGAGGAAGTAGCCGTAAAGAAAAAGTTGAAATAAGACTTTAATGAATATAGAAAAGAACCTGCATTTTTGCAGGTTTTTTTATTTTGATGTAATTTATAATTATTCTAAATAGCAATTTTGAAATTGCGATAGTTCAATTTTTTATGCGGCTTTGTAACACAAAACAAAAAAGCAGATGATGTTTTTAAGTTTTTTTTAATTTAATAGTTTTTATAAATGTTAATGCCGCAACTTTATTGTAATCGTAAATAATGTTTTTCGGGCTGGAAACTTTGTCTTCTTAATTATTTTTAACATATTTGCGCGATAAATATTAAAATAGTGTTAATATGAACGTGAAATTAAAAGTATTAAGCATTGGAGCAGCTTTTTTTGCCGCCCAAAGTTTATCGGCTCAAGTCGATACGACGCGGGTTCAGCAAATTGACGAAGTTGTTGTAATCGGGTATGGAACCCAGAGAAAATCAGACGTTACTTCGTCTGTAAGTACGGTGAAGGGAGATGCAATCGCCAACTTGAATACGCCAACCTTTGAAGCTCAGCTTGCAGGCCGCTCAACCGGTGTACAAGTTGTAAACAGTACCGGTGATATTGGTCGTGCGCCAACTGTAAGAATTCGAGGGGTAAACTCCATTAGTTCTGGAACTGCGCCGCTATATGTAATCGATGGTGTTCCTATGTTTTCTGGTGATACTGGAGGTGGAAATACTTATGCCAACGCATTAGGAGATATCAACCCTTCCGACATTGAGACTATGACCGTTTTGAAAGATGGTGCTGCAACTGCAATTTACGGATCTCGTGCTGCGAACGGGGTAATTTTGATTACTACCAAAAAAGGTAGAGGCGGAAGATTCTCTGTATCATACAACAATCAGTTCAGTATTGCGAATGTCGTGAAGAAAATTGATCTTCTTCATACACCTGACTTCATAACCATCTCAAACGAAAAAGCTGCAGCAGCAGGGACAGTTTGGGCAAGAGGAAATGAATTTGACACCGATTGGCAGGGAGCGGTGCTGAGAACAGGTACTCAAACCGACCATTTCCTTTCAATGACTGGAGGACTTGGTAAAGGAAACTTCTATACATCATTAGGTTACACGAATCAAGAAGGGGTTATCATGCCAAATGGAATGGAAAGACTTTCTATCCGAATGAATGCAGACCAGAAAGTAACTGATTTCTTGAAATTGACCACCAATATGTCATATTCAGAAACTGAATATAAAGGTTTGAATAACAATTACAACGCGATTTCTGGTGCGATGTTCAGTGCGATCAGACAATTGCCGAACACGCCGATTTATAACCCTGCAACACCAACCGGTTATAACATCTATACGCAAGGTACAGTAAGCCGGGTGGGTCAGTGGCAAAACCTTATTCCAATCACTAGTGATCTTACAAACATTGCATATATAGTAAGAAATAACAAATACCAGTCAAATCTTTCTCGTTTTATCGGAAGTGTTGCTGCAGACTTAAAAATCACCAGCTGGTTAGATTACAAATTGCAGGTAAGTAAAGACCGTTCAGTTACTACTGGTTTCCTATACTGGAACAGGGTACACGGAGACGGTTTCTCAAGAGGCGGTTACATTGACAATAACTATTTGAATCTTGACCGTTGGAACATCCAGAATATTGCGACGTTCAATAAATCATTCAGTGACCATAATTTCAACTTAGTTTTGGTTAATGAATACCAAAAGCAAAGATCTACCAACTTCTACGCTGATGGACAAGGATTGTCATCCGATTTCTTTGGGGATATTAACGTAATTACCGGTTCTTATGGAACTCAGTATTCAGGCGGTGGAGCAGCTGAAAACGGGTTGATTTCATACGCAGCTCGTCTAAGCTATAACTTCGCAAACAAATATTTCATTCAGGGAACGATCAGAAGAGACGGTCTTTCTAAATTACCAACGGCTAACAAATGGGGTAATTTCCCAGGAGTTTCCTTAGGATGGACGGTGTCTAACGAAAGTTTTTTGAAAGGAAATACCACATTGTCTGACCTTAAGCTTAGAGCTTCTTACGGTAAAGTCGGTAATACCGAAATTGGAAACTATGCATATTTAGGTCTATATAGCCCATTCAAATATGCAGATTATAACGGAATTGGATATTCACAAGCTGGTAACGACCAGTTGATGTGGGAAACAAGTGCCAAGAAAAATATCGGGGCTGATCTCGGTTTCATGAACAACAGGTTTACTTTAACGGCAGATTACTTCATCAATGATAACGACGGATTAATCCTAGCAGTTCCTGTGCCTGGATTCTTGGGGATTCCTGGCGGTGTTGTAAACAAGAACATTGGTAGAATGCAAAACAAAGGTTGGGAATTCAGTGCAAATGCAGACATCTTAAAAGCTGAGAAATTCTCATGGAATCTTTCAGGAAACGTTACCTTTATTAAGAATGAGGTAATGGCGCTTGTTGATGGGAAAGACATCATTCAGTCACAATTTGGTGAAACTGCTTATTTGATCAGAGAAGGCGAATCGCTTAGATCTTTATATGGTTACCAATATTGGGGAGTAAACCCAGCAAACGGTAACCCTGTGTACTACAAAGCTGATGGTTCATTGGTGCAGGCAAATATTGCAAACCAAGGATACTACCTTTTTGATCCTGCAAACCCTGGAACACTGGGAGCTCAATCTTCCCTGACAAACAACGACAGACAAATTCTTGGAAATATCTTGCCAACGTACTATGGGGCTGTTAACTCCACCTTTAAGTATGGTAACTTTGATCTAGGAATCATGGCGAGATTCAGTGGTGGTAACCACATCTTCAATGTGTCGCGAAGAGAGATGCTGAACCAGGATTTCTACAATAACGGTACTGAAATTTTGGGTAGATGGCAGAGTGCGAGCAACCCTGGAGACGGCTGGACACCAAAACTACACGGAGGTCGTGGAAACTTCATCAACCTAAATGGTGTAGTTAACTCTCGATTTGTTGAGAAAGGCGATTTCGTGAAAATTGATAACATCACATTAGGATATTCACTTCCTACTAGTATGTTGTCGTCGGTTTATCTTACAAAACTCAGAGTGTACGGAGTAGTACAAAACAGCTTCATGTTCACAAAATACAAAGGAATCGATCCTGAAATGGAAATCAATGGTATGGACTATAACGCTGTACCAAGACAGAGAACGGTTTCTTTAGGTATCAATGCAACTTTCTAAAAAAAATCATATGAAAATACTTAATATTAAAAAGAAAACTCTTTTTATTCCTTTAATGGTTGCCTTAATGGCATTGACAGGGTGTACAAGAGAAAATGTACTCGAATTACAACCTTATAACCAGATCAGTGAAGATGCAGCTTTTTCAACTAAGGAAAATATCATCCTTTCGGTGAATGGTATGTATCAAGCGGCTCAGGTTGGTATGTATAACTTTGAGAACCCTTCTCAATCGGGAAGAGGGTATCTCTTTGGAGCTGCTATTTTCCAGCAGAACGATATGCGTGGGGAAGATATGGTGAATACAGCAGCTTTCTATGCAATTACCTATACAGGAACGTGGGATCCTTCAGGTGCCCTAAATACTGTTTATTACTGGGTAGATACCTACAAGTTAATCAACCGTGCAAACCTTGTAATCGAGGGGGTAGGTAAAGCGATTCAGAATGGTGTTATCTCTCAAGCGGAAGGAAACGACTATATCGGTCAAGCATTGTTTTTCAGAGCTTTCAGCTATTATGAATTGAACAATTTCTTTTCTAGACCTTACAAGCATACTCCTGACGCATCGCATATGGGAATGCCGTATCTATTGAAACCAAGCAACACTCTAGCGTCAATTGACGAGAATTCACAGATTGGTCGTGGATCGGTTGCTTCGAACTATGCTCAGATTATTGCCGACCTTGATCAGGCGGAATCTTTGACGGCTTCCAAAACAACCAGATCTGTAAAGAATGGTATTGTGTATGCGTCTAAAGAAGCAGCTATCGCTTTGAAAACGAGAGTTTATATGACCAAAGGTGACTATGCTAAAGTGATTACTGAAGCTAACAAACTAAATGGACTTTATACATTGACAGCTGATCCAAACGGACCATTTGCGAACAATTATGGAAATACTGAAAGTATTTTCTCATTAGAGAATTCTGCAACAAACAATCCGGGGGTAAACGGAGCGTTGCCTTCACAATACAACGGTAGAGCGCTTATCGCGGTAAGCCCCATCATCTGGAATCAGCCAGGATGGTTGGCAACCGATAAAAGAAGAGGACCTAACTTGATTAGAACAGTGACTAACGCTGCATCGCAGCCACAATTCTTACTGACAAACAAGTACAAGGACACTTCGACTTTGACCGATGCGTCGCCACTTATCAGATATGCTGAGGTATTATTGAACAGAGCAGAGGCAAAAGCAAGATTGGGGGATGCTACCTATTTGGCAGATCTAAACGCTGTGAGAAACAGATCTCTTGCAAATCCTGCAACGGAGCAGTATACTGCTTTTAATACTGCTGCGGATGCTGTGAAAGCAATCCTTTTGGAAAGAAGAATCGAGTTTCTTGGCGAAGGTCAAAGATGGAACACCATTCAGCGTCTCCAACATGATGATCTCGCACCAATTGCTGGAATTCCTGCGAAGTACCGTAACGGACAAAACCCTACATGGGCTGACTATCAAATTGGAACACCTTATGTGATCAAACCAACTGATGTGCCTGCAATTCCTTATTCTGATTTCAAATTTGTTTGGCCAATTCCAACAATTGAAACCAGCTCAAATCCAGTTCTTGCTGCACAGCAGAACCCTGGTTATTAATTTAGATATCAATCAAAACGAATATCAATTAAATTTTTTACAAACCGCGTCTTCTGGCGCGGTTTGTTTTTTTATTTGGTGGGCTGGCTCCTATTGCCTCTTTTTGGGAATAATTCTTGCCGTCTTCGATCAGTTCAAATTTTACAAAATTTCCTCTGTTTTGGTAAAGATGCGCTAAAGAGTTCAAAAAAATGTTCCATATCTGCAAATTCAAGTTGCATATCTTAAAAAAAATCAACATATTTGTCGCATTAAATATTAAATAGTGTTAATATGAATGTAAAATTACGAGTTTTAAGTATGGGCGTTCTGTTTTTTGCAGGCCATACAGTGATGGCTCAAAAAGCAAAGAGAGATACAGCGACTAAAACTACTGAGATTCAGGAAGTAGTCCTGATCGGTGGTATCAAGCTGGATCCCGCACAGAAAGTGGGTTCATATAATGTGGTTTCCAAGGCGAATTTCGAATCTACTCCGTTTTCATCAGTGGATGAGGTATTGAATGGTCGTGTTGCCGGGCTCAACTTTTCATCTGCTAGTGGTGACCCAGGTTCCTCCAATATGATTACGGTGAGAGGGGTGAGTTCAATGATTGGAACACCAAACCCGCTTTATGTGATTGATGGTGTGGTAGTTGGAAAAGGATCAGATAACGCATCCATGATGGAGTCCTGGAACCCGCTTTCTTCAATTGATAACAATGCAATTGAAAGTGTTTCGGTGCTGAAAGACGCATCCGCAACTGCACTGTATGGCTCCAGAGGTGCAAACGGTGTGATTTTGATTACCACAAAGAAAGGAAGGTATAACCAGAGAAGTAGATTCGAGTTTTCTACAGAAACAGGAGTGCAAAGCCGTGCGCATGATAAAATGCAGTTGATGAACGGTGACGAATATTTGAAATATGGGGGGATTTTGATGTGGAACTCGCAAGGAACGGCTGCACTTCCAGGTGTCACTTTCAATACGCTGCAGGACGCAACTGATTATTATTTGAATAATTATATTCCGGATACGGAGCCGATTAAGCAAAGCCGTAATTTTACTAACTGGACAAAAGAAGTCAACAGATCTACTTCGATGGTAAACACGTATAACTTCGCGGCAAGCGGAGGTGGGGAGAATACTTCTTTCCGAATTGGAGGATCTTATTATCAAAACGAACCTTTGGTAAAGTCATCTTCATTTGACAGAATCAGTGTGAATACGGCGGTAGATCATAAAGCTTCTGATAAACTGAAATTTGGTCTTAATTTGAATTATTCAAATATTAAAAGAAGGACCTATTTTGGAGGTAGAGCTTCTGCTAACCCGGTTACTTCTACCATTATGCTTTCACCATGGAGATCAGTATATATCGACGGAAAATTCAACCAGGAATCGTGGCCGCTTGATGCTAATGAAATGACGAAAGGCTTTAACCCAGTATCTATTCTTCAGAACACTGGCCAAAAATCAAGTATCAACTCCATCATCGGATCTGTTAATATGGATTACCAGTTTGTGAAAAATGTTTACTTTAATTCACTTTATGGTGTTCAGGCACAATTTATGAAAGAACTGCAGTGGGGAGCAAAAGGACATCCGGTTTATATTGGAATGACGGACGATCAAGGTTTTCTTGGTGATGCGCGAACCACTATCCTCGACTGGAACTGGTCCAATACCTTAAGTTACCGTAATGTTTTCGCAGGAAGACACGACCTTCAGGCGTATTTGGGAATGGAATATCAAGACCATTATTACGATAATCTTTACGGATTTACTTTAACCATGAATGATCCAAGACCATATTTTGGTTTTGCGGACAATCAGCGTTTGTCCAACATAGATTACAGATGGAAGCAGATTTCCTATTTCTCGCGTTTGAACTATACACTCGACAGAAAATATACCCTTTCTGCACAGTTTAGAAGGGATGGTAACTCTACACTGGGAACAGAAAAATTCGGTAATTTTTGGTCAATCGGAGGTTCATGGAATGTGATGAACGAAACATTTGCACCAAAAGCTTTTTCAACATTAAACCTGCGAGCAAGCTACGGTATTTTAGGAAATATACCTTATGCTGATCAATGGGGATTACAGTATAATGCATATCCAACTCTTACTTATAATTCTACCGGTGGTTGGGGTGAAACAAGTGGGAATGGAGGAATTGGTTCCCCAGGAAACCCAGGCTTAGGTTGGGAAGAAGCAGCACACCTTGATGTAGGAGCAGATATTGGTTTCTTTAATGACCGTCTTAAGTTTTCAATGGATTATTATGATAAGCTGACAAGTAAGGCGATTTTCGAGATTTATCCTGCTTTAGAAGCAGGAGGACCTAACTCTTATTTTGGAAATGTAGGAGACATCCGCAACAGAGGTTTTGAAATGGTAATTGATGCTATCCCCGTAAGAACTGACAACTTCAGATGGTCAATCAATGCTAATGGATCCTATGGTAAATCTATTGTAGAAAAACTTAACGTGGATTTGGTTGAATTTGGTGGTGATACCTCTGATGGAAGTAATGAGTTGGTTGCAATGGCTCCGGGACATCTGTTAGGAGAATATTATACATGGTTATGGGCGGGTGTAGCTCAGCAGGACGATCCTAGTAAAGGAATTAAAGCTGGGGACGCTCTGTGGTATACAGACGGAACCCAGACCGATGTTACCAATGTTAAAACACAGGCAGAAAAAGCTTGGATGGGTAAAAACGCATTCCCGACTTATAATGTTGGTTTAACAAATGAATTCAAGTATAAAAATGTAAGTTTAAGCTTCATGCTTTCTGGTCAGTTCGATTTTTATGTACAGAACGGGGTACATTCTTATACCATTCACGATGGACGGTTCCCGAACAGAAACCAGATTACAGATGCACTGTATGATAGCTGGACAGATGCTCCGGGCGCAGAAAACTACAGCCAGAATAATCCAAAAGCAATTCTCAACAACCCAAGTCAATCAAGACTGGAATCATCAAGATTTATCAATAAAGGTGATCATATCCGATTGAAAGAAATGCGTCTTGCTTATTCTTTCGGTAGCCAGTTTAAAGAAGCGACCGGGCTCAACAATCTTACCGTTTATTTAAGAGGAACTAACTTGTTGACATGGGTTTTCGATAAAGATTTGAATTATGATCCGGAATCAACTTCCAACTCCTGGTCATGGGTAGGAAAAGGAAGATATTGGTATTCTTCACCGGTACTCAAAACTATTTCTATGGGAATTCAAATCGGCTTCTAATAACAAAAATAAATTACAATGAAAAAATATTTTTTTATATTATCTGCATTAGTTCTTACCCTCACGAATAACTCGTGTAGTGAGAGGGAATTAGAAATGTTTCCGCCCTATGCAGATGCAATAGACGACATTCAGACAGAATCTCAGTTGCAGATGTTGCTTAATGGAGGTTACATTTCGCTCAGTTCAGTGAATGTTTACGGAACAAAAGCGATGATTTTTGGTGATTTGATGGGCGATAATATGTTTGTTAATACTAACCCGTCATTCCTGGCAACGTATAATTATAACTTCAACGCAAGTCAGCAAGGAGATTTTGGGGGGTTATACGGTACCTTGTATGATGCAATTGGCAAGTGTAATCTTGTCATCAATAACACTTCTGTCCCATCCACCGCAAATGTAGTACGCCAAAAAGCTGAAGCAAGAACACTAAGAGCTTTTGCATACTTTACTTTGGTAAGATTCTATTCTCCTACACCAACCTCAGGACAGAATCAGGAATTTGGTGTTCCGTTAGTTTTAGGGAATTATGATGTTAATATCCAACCGGCGAGAGCTACAGTAGCACAGGTATATGACCAGATTATCGAAGATTTAAAAGAAGGTATTGCTCATGGTGCATCCGAAGGGAAAAAAGTAATCCTTACCCAAACTGCAGCAAAACTAATATTATCTAAAGTGTATCTTACAAGAAGAGCGGCAGGTGATGCAGATTTGGCACTTCAGCTTTCTAATGATATCATTAATAATTCTCCAGGAATTTACGGACCAATTGATGCGACAGCTAAAGTGAAGCCATGTAACACTACTTCCCCAACAAACCCAACCAAATACCAACAGTATTTTGCAGGAATGGAAGATATTGATACTCCAGCTACGGAAACTTGCCAGGGGCAAACACTCAACTATACGATTCCCGGTGCCGAAAATCACCGCGAAACCGTTTGGGAACTTGATGTAAATACTGAGACTGCCTTAAGAACTGGTATTGGGGCTAATATTGCGATCCCTGCTTACTACTACCGGTTAGATTCTAAGAAAGCTTTTCTTTTTAATGAAACTTTCTATAACTCTTTTGCTGCAACAGATGTAAGAAGAGGTCCTGTATCGGCTTCAAGTTTACTGACGCAAAGTGGTGTTCCGGCTGCTGACAGTCCCAAAGGTTATTGGACAAATAAACACCCGCAAATTACCAAAGAAGGGCGTTATTTGAGAAATATCAAAATGCTTAGATTCTCCGAAGCTTACCTTAACAGAATTGAAGCGTTATATCTTACAGGACAAAATGCGCTTGCTCTTACAGAACTTAACGCATTCGCTGCAAGCCGAAACGGTTCTTTATATACAGGAACAGATTTGCTTCAGGACATTCTTGCAGAAAGAAGCAAAGAGTTTTACGGCGAAGGTCAGAGATTTCACGATATCAAAAGGTATAATCTGCCTTTAGAAAGACCTTCTAACTGTGCGACTTGCTCCATCCCGGCTAATGATAAATTATTCGTTATTCCGGTTTCACAGGGAGCTTTAAATAGTAACGCAAACCTTACGCAGTATCCTGGTTGGTAATAATCCTGAAACTAGATAATCAACCCTGCTTCGGCAGGGTTTTTATTTTCCCCATATTTCTTACATTTGTACACCAAAGAAAGAAAATGAAATACCTTCTGTTATGTTTATTGTTTGCCGGCTCAATCCTTCACGCGCAGGTCGTAAACAAAACCGATTCCAACAGGGTTAAGTCCGGAGATACACTCGTAATAGACACTGGTCACAAAGATTCCCTGAAAATCTTTAAACCGACCATCAACGACTATCAATACCAAACCCGCTTTTCTGAAAAGAAAATTTTCGATACCGCACTTTCTTACGACAAAACCTTTATTTTCACCCAATACAACAACCGCGACAATTTTGGGAGGATCCAGTTTTCGAATATTGGTGAGGGTTTTAATCCCTTAGTTTACGAGGTGAATACCGAACAGAATTTATCCCTGCTCCCTACAAGGAAATCATTTTTCATTCTCGGAATCAATGATATCAAATATTACGACGTAAAAACTCCGACCACTACTTTCATCTACCACAACTCCGTGAGTACCGGTGCAGCGTTGCAGTCCACTTATACCCAGAATATCGGGAAGAATTTCAACTTTGCGGTGGAGTATATGGGTTTGAGGTCACTCGGGAAATACCTGCACAATTTGTCGGCGAACAACAATATTGTTTTCTCCGGTCATTTCACTTCTAAAAATGGGAAGTATGAAGCGTTCGCTCACTACATCCACCAAAATGTAAACAATCAGGAGAATGGAGGGATTGCCGATATCGACTTGTTTTTGAATGGCGGAAGCAATTTCAACAACCGACTGAATCTGCCGGTAAATCTTGCGAATTCCAACTCTCGGTTTTCTTACCGAAGGTATTTTTTCAGCCACGAGTTTCGGCCATTTGCATCGGAAAAGTTTCCGTTTAAAATCCGCCACACCATTTTTCATCAGGGAAACAAGTATTACTACGGCCAACAATCCCCGGAATCGTATTGGTTCGCCGATCAGTCGGAATTGGTTGATTACCCGCTGTCTTCAAAGAAATATTCTGAAAATTTGAGCAACACCGTGAGTGTTTTGTTTGATCAGAAAAATTTTAAACTCGACGGGGGAGTTCGCCATCAGCTGATCAAGTTGGGAGTAGGAACAGCGTTTCCTGCCGCATTCGGTTACCCGCAGGAATTGACAGAAAACAGAATTGGCGCGGTCGGAAATCTTCTGATCAACCTTTGGGAAAAGGTTGAACTGAATGCAAACTTGGAGTTTTCAAATGGTAATCATTTCGGAACTTATCTCCGTTCCCAAAACCTGTTGAAATTTGAGCCGATCAAAGATTATTTCGTCAATGCAAAAGTGAATTTTCAAACGGCATCGCCAACTTTCAATTTGTTGATGAATCCTTCTGTTTATGGCAAATTCAATTATTTTCTCGATCAGCCAAAAAATGAAACCATCACCGAAATTGGTGGCGATGTAAACCTGAAATGGTTTAAAAGTTCAGTCTTTGCCAACTATTTCCGAATTGATAATTACACTTATCTGGATTCCCACGCGAAACCGCAACAAAGTGGGTCGTCCCTCAATATTTCGCAGATCGGCGGTGAGGCGACTTTCAGTTATGGCAAGTTTCACCTGAATCCGAAACTGCTGTTCCAAAGCGCGATAAGCAATAAAGATCTTTATCCGATGCCGAACTTCATCGGGAGGGCCAACTTTTTCTGGCAGTCGAAAATGTTTAAAAATGCAGCAGAAGTTCAGGCAGGAATCAAACTCTATTATTTCACGAAATTTGCTTCGAGGGAATTTTTTCCGATCCTCAATGAATTTATTTTGCCGGGAACGAATTCACAAACCATCGGCGGACAGCCGATTGGCGACGTTTATTTCAATATGAAGGTAAAGCGGATGTTCTTCTTCATCGAAGCGCAGCATCTGAACACGACCTTTATGAAAAACCGTTCCTTCACCGTACCGAATTACCCGCTCTACGATTTTCGCCTGAATTTGGGAATTGTTTGGTATCTTTTCAGTTAAAATTGTGGCATGAAGAATTTAAGCCAAATTATGACGATGGAATGTGGAAGGGTGCGCCGAGGGAATCTTTTGGGAAGGCGTGGAAAATGAGGAACAATCCAACTGAGGCGGAGGAAATTTTATGGGAACATTTACGATCCAATAACTTAACGGCTTCAAGTTTAGAAGGCAGCATCCGGTAAGTCTTTATATTGCCGATTTCTATTGTCATCAATTGAAGCTGGTGATCGAAGTGGATGGCGACTATCATTCTTCACAGGAGCAAATTGAAAAAGATAAGGAAAGGACTGAAATATTAAATTCGAACGGCTTGGAAGTGTTACGGTTTACAAACAAAGAGATTTTCGAGAACATCGATTTTGTCCTAAAGAATATAGAGTTGAAAGCAGAAGAAATCAGCTTAAAAACCAAAAATCCAAATTACCCCGACCCTAAAGGGAGTTGAATTTTTGGTTTTTTGAGGAAATTCCGTTTCCAAAGTAAATCTGACTTCGTTGCGTGACGGGATCGAAGGAAATTTTCCTCCCTTTAGGGACGGGGTAAAGAAAATTTCCTGATTAAGAAAAACTTATCTCTAAAAATTGGGAAACCAAAAAGAAAAATGAACAACATTTTTCACATTTCGTTTTAGAGTTTTAAATTAGCTGTTTTGTAATCCAATCTTGAAAAAAATCACCACCATACCGTTCACCGAAATTGAAAGTATTCCTGTACTGATCAAGGATTTTCTGCAGTCAAAGATCTCTGGTTTTGAAGAGCAGCTTTTTAATGATGACAATTTAAAGAGACAGATTTCGTTAAAAGCACAGTCGTATTCAGCGGAAAAGAGAAAGATTCTTGTTTCGGTCTTAAAGAATCAGTACAGCGGTTTCTCTTTAAGTGAAAAACAAAGGCAGAATCTCGACGATTTGCAGGATTCAGGCACTTTTACCCTTACGACAGGTCATCAACTGAACCTTTTTTCAGGGCCTGTTTTCTTTGTTTATAAAATTTTGCAAACCATAAAAACTGCGGAGCTTTTAAGTAAAAAATTCCCAGATAATAAGTTTGTTCCCATTTTTTGGATGGCGTCCGAAGATCACGATTTTGAAGAAATCAACCATTTTAAAACACGGAATTCCTATTACGAAACTAAAGCAAAATCGGGTGGAGTCGTTGGCAGAATTCTGCTCGAGGATGATTTCTTTATCTCTGAATTTGAGAAGGAATTTAAGGATTCAGTGTTTGGAACGGAGTTGATTCTGATGATGAGGCGCGCTTACTCGAAAGGGAAATCGTTAGCTGCTTCAACTAAAAATTTAGTTCAGGAACTTTTTGCTGAATACGGATTGATGGTCATCGATGGTAATGAACGCGATCTAAAAAGTGAAATGAAGCAGGTTTTTCGGAACGAACTTCTTCATCAGGAATTACTTGAAACCACGAAGAACACCGTGGATTTTCTTGAAAACAGATACGGAAAAGTACAAGTAAATCCGCGTGAAATCAATCTTTTCTATTTGACCGAAACCAGAAACCGCATCGAGTTTTCCAAAGGGAAATATCAGATCGTGGATACCGAAATTTCTTTTTCAGAAAATGAAATCCTTTCCGAACTCGAAAACCATCCTGAAAGATTCAGTCCCAATGCATTGATGCGGCCGGTTTTTCAGGAAACGGTTTTGCCAAATCTCGGCTACATCGGCGGAAATGCCGAAATCATGTATTGGCTTGAACTGAAAAACTATTTTAATAAGCTGAATCTCCCGTTTCCAGTTTTGATTCCGAGGAACTCCCTGCTTTTTGTTGAAGAAAAGACTTTAACCAAAACTAAAAATTTAGGTTTGGAAATCAAAGACTACTTCAGGAATTTCGCATCGGTAACGAACGGAATTTTGTTGGAAAATAATGAGATCCAATCACTTCTGGAGCGACAGGAAACTTCTTTAGCCAGCCAGTTCGACGAACTTTCGGGGAAAGCGGAACTCACCGACAGAACATTCGGGAATTTAGTGAACGCTGAAAAAGCAAGGCAGCTGAAATCCTTTGAAAGAATGAAGAAACGCCTCCTCCGAGCAGAAAAAATCAAACAGCAGGAAAAACTCGAGCGTATTGAAAACCTCTTCCTGAAGATTCATCCAGGGAAATCCTGGCAAGAAAGAGTCTATAATTTTTCGGTGTTTTATGCAGATTTCGGAAGGGAATGGCTTCAAAATTGTTACTCGGAAATGGATGTTGAAAAGTTGGAATTAATAATTCTTTCGATTTAATTTTAAAGCATTATTTTTGTAAATTATTATGCAAAAGATGATCAGAAAAATCTTTGTTTTATCGGGTTTAATCGTATTCTCGGCAGTCTTTGCCCAGAAAACCCATACGGTTGCAAAAGGAGACAATCCTTATAATATTTCGAAAAAATACGGGATGAGTTTGGACGAACTCCTCAAGCTGAACCCAAAAGTAAAGGACGGAAAAATTGCAATCGGCGATGTATTGGTAGTGAACAAAACTTCGCAGCCAACAAAACCTGCAGTTGCAGAAACTCCCAAATCTACTCCCGCGAAAACTGTTTCCCAACAGTTGGGCAAAATCGTTTTGCAGCCGAAACAAACCATCTACGGAATTACCAAACAATACCAAATTTCTGAAGCCGAACTTCGAAAGCTGAATCCCGAATTGGATTCGCACATGAAAATCGGCGACGAAGTTACTTTGCCATTAGAAAATATCAAGAAATTTGGCGGAAATCAAGCGGTAGTAGCAACGGTTTCCGAACCTGTCAAAGAGACAAAAACCGTAGTAACCAAAACCGAAACGGTGACCGAAACTGTAAAATCGGTTGACGAAAACTCTTATGTTGTAGAGCCGAAAGATAACTATTACAAACTCAGCCGTAAGTTCAATATCACTCAGAAAGAACTATTCGCAATGAATCCGGGACTCGAAGCAAAAGGTTTGCAACCGGGAGATGTGATCAAAATCAAAGGTGGGAATACCACTACTCAAACTACAACAACCACAACTACGACTGCTTCACAGCCGGTTTCAACCAACACTTACACATCAACTTCCACGTCGGATGAATATGTGACTTATACTGTGCAGGATGGTGATACTGTTTTTGGCATTATCAATAAGTTCGGTGTCTCCCTTGATGAGTTGCTTGCGCTTAACCCAAATCTTTCACAAGGTTTAAAATCGGGAATGGTGCTCAAAATCAAAAAACTCGACGCTGCCTATGTGAAAAAATCCGGTGATGCGCTGAATGTTGTTCTGATGCTTCCGTTTGGTTTCGACAGCAACGATTCGCGTTACAGAAACCTTTCTCTTGATTTTCTTTCGGGAGCAAAGCTTGCGATTGAGCGAAATGTGAAGAATGGGATGAAGCTCGATGTAAAAGTGATCGATGCCGGAAACGAAAGCAGTTTCAAAAACTCATTAACACAAATCAATCAGAACAATACCGATTTGATTATCGGGCCATTCTTCAAATCTAATGTTTTGGAGGTTCTGAGCTACGTTAAAGAGAAAAAAATTCCCGTTGTAGCGCCATTTGCTAACTCCGAAGATTTGCTGCCGTATTCCAATCTTGTGATTATCGAAACCAACGAGCAGGTTTATGCAGACCGAATTGTGAAGGAGGTAAAAGACGTTTTCTCTGATCAGAAAATCTATATCGTTGCAGATGCCGACAAATCAAAAGCGAATTATTTACAGGCGGCACTGGAAAAAACTTTGAAGAATCCACAGATCTTAGTGGTAAATTCAGCGTTAGACATTCAGCCGGACAAGAATATGATGACTGGTCAGTCTGCTCCGGTTATTGCAATTTTAGCCAACAATTCTGATGCAGCGGGTGAAGCTTTTGCTTCGAGAATGATCGCGGTTTCGAAAGAAGTAGAGGGAATTAAGGCATTCAGTATGTATTATTCACCGGCGTTTGAGAAGAAAGTAGATGATTTAAGCCAAGCGAATCTGGTGTATATCATGGACCGAAAAATCAATACCGACGGGGATTTTGAGAAGGAGATTCTTGAAGCGTTCAAAACTAAATATTGTAAAACTCCATCAAAATATTCCGTGATTGGATTTGATGTGGTGAACGATATGTTGAGCCGCGAAAACAAGAAAGGTGAAATCTTCAAACAAATGAACAAAGTTCAGACGCAGTTGGCAACCAAATTCGAGTTTGAAAAAACCAAAAACGGAGCATACGTAAACAAAGGATACCGAGTGGTTCGGCTTGTTCCGTAAGGATTAGTAGAAAAAAACCTGGTTTTGCTCCCTTTAGGAACGGGGTAATCAAATTCAGTTTATTTTTTTAAAGTTTAAGAGACTGACTTAGATCTTGATAAAAAACACAATTGATAAAATTAAATTTAAAGTTTAATATTTATCTGAAAAATATATGAAAGCACTTGTATTTCCTGGGCAGGGTTCACAGTTTGTCGGGATGGGAAAGGAATTGTTCGATTCCCGCAAAGACATTAAGGATCTGATGGAATCTGCCAATGAAATCTTAGGTTTCGACATCCTTTCCGTCATGTTTAACGGAACTGATGAAGACCTGAAAAAAACCGAGGTTACACAACCTTCCATCTTTATTCATTCGGTTGCCGCATTGAAAGCGGTGAACGGATTTGGAGCGGGAATGGTTGCGGGACATTCCTTAGGAGAATTTTCTGCGTTGGTTGCCAATGGCGTTCTCACTTTTGAGGATGGGTTAAAGCTTGTTTCCGCACGTGCAAAAGCGATGCAGGAAGCTTGTGACGCGCATCCGAGTTCGATGGCGGCAATTCTCGGACTTCCCGATGAAACCGTTGAAAAAATCTGTGAAGAAACTCCGGGAATCGTAGTTCCTGCAAATTATAACTGTCCCGGTCAACTTGTGATTTCGGGAGATACCGAAGCGGTTCAGCTTGCGTGTGAAAAGATGAAGGAAGCAGGAGCGAAACGTGCATTTCTTCTACCAGTGAACGGCGCCTTCCATTCGCCGTTGATGATGCCCGCTCAGGAAAAATTAGCGGAAGCCATCAACAAAACGAAATTCTACAAACCAACGATGGATGTTTACCAAAACATCACAACCACCGCGGTTTTCGATCCGGAGGAAATCAAGAAAAATTTGATCGCACAATTGACAGGTCCCGTAAAATGGACGCAGTCTGTACAGAATATGATCAAGAAAGGAGCAACTTCCTTTATCGAGGTTGGTCCCGGAAAAACGCTTCAGGGATTGATCAAGAAAATCGATGGTGAAGTTCTGGTTTCATCAGCAATTTAAAGAAAAATGGGTAAGATTTTTTCACCCGGAAAATTATTGCTCACTTCAGAATATGCCGTTCTCGACGGTGCTTTAGCTCTTGCTCTTCCCACAAAACTGGGGCAGGAGTTTTTTTTTGAGGAAATTGAAGACGGGAATTCTCACATCTCCTGGATCGCTCTCCATCAGGAAAGTCTTTGGCTGAACGTACAGATCGAATACAGAAACTGGGAAATCATCAATGCCAATATTCCCGAAGCAGCATTTATCCTGAAGGTTTTGAAGAATGTTCAGCAGCTTTCATCGATCAGATTTAAAGGAAACAATTCCTATCTGCTCCGAACCAACTTGCAGTTTCCCGCCAACTTTGGTTTGGGAAGCAGTTCGACTTTAATGAATAATCTTGCAGAGTGGGCGCAAGTTGATCCATTTCGGCTCAATGAAATTAGTCTTGGCGGAAGTGGTTACGATATCGCAGTTGCCAAAGAAAAATCCGCAATCCTTTACCAAAATTCGGGAAACGAAAGATTTATAGAGAAAGTCGTGTTCAATCCTGATTTTCGAAACGACTTGATTTTCATTCATTTAAATCAAAAACAAGATAGCCGCGAAGGAATTAATCTGTACCGCTCGAAAGAAAAATCTGCAACGTTGATCGAAGAATTTTCAAACATTACAAAAGAGCTACTTAACTGCAAAGATTTAGAAAAATTTTCTGAATTAATGGGAATTCACGAGCGTAAACTTTCTGCTTTTCTAGGAATCACTGCAGTCAAAGAAAAATATTTCGAAAACTGTCCTGTTTTTGTCAAATCACTCGGAGCGTGGGGCGGAGATTTTGTGCTGAGTAGAAAATTTTCCGGCTTTCAGGACTATTTTTCGGGGAAAGGATTTTCTGCCATTTTTGAATGGGATGATTTAATTGGTTGACAGACAGTTCGGTACAGCCATTTCTTTTTCTTGCAAAATCTGATGAATATCAGTAATTTTAAGTCGTCATTAAACTTCATTAATGACTAAATTTGTTTTTTTATTAAATCCTACATTAAAAAGTCGCTATGAAAAACATCAAAATCATTCAGCAGTTACACGATTTGGGAATCACCGGTTACCAGGAAGTGGTATATAACCCGTCTTACGAGGAGCTGTACAATGCAGAAATGTCCATCAAAAACAAAGGTTTTGAAAAAGGAGCAGTAACCGAATCCGGTGCTGTTGCCGTGAAAACCGGGATTTTTACGGGACGTTCGCCAAAAGACAGGTACATTGTAAAGGATGACATAACCAAAGATACCATCGATTGGGGTAGTGTGAACTTGCCGACAACACCTGAAATTTTCGACAGCTGCAAGAAATTGGTTTTGAAACAGTTATCGACTTCAAAGAAGATTTATGTGGTTGATGCTTTCTGCGGAACCAATCCGGATACCCGACTGAAAGTGAGATTCATTATGGAAGTTGCGTGGCAAGCGCATTTCGTGACCAATATGTTTATCCGCCCATCAATCTACGAACTGGAACATTTTGGTGAGCCGGACTTTATTGTGATGAACGGTTCCAAAACAACCAACCCTAACTGGAAAGAGCAGGGACTAAATTCCGAAAACTTCGTGATGTTCAGCTTGACAGAGAAAATGCAGATCATCGGTGGAACTTGGTACGGCGGCGAAATGAAGAAGGGAATGTTTGCGATGATGAACTATTATCTCCCACTAAAAGGAATGGCATCAATGCACTGTTCTGCAAACGTGGGTGAAGATGGCGATGTTGCCCTTTTCTTTGGACTTTCCGGAACGGGTAAAACGACACTTTCAGCTGACCCTAAAAGATATTTGATCGGTGACGACGAACACGGATGGGATGATCACGGTGTTTTCAATTACGAAGGCGGTTGCTACGCAAAAGTAATCGACCTTACCGAGGAAAAAGAACCGGATATTTTCCGTGCGATCAGAAGAGATTCACTCCTGGAAAACGTGGTGGTCAACGAATACGGCGAAGCAGATTACAAAGACAATTCGATTACCGAAAACACCAGAGTTTCTTACCCGATTTACCATATCAACAAAATTGTGCTTCCTTCGAAAGCAGGACACGCCAAGAAAATCGTTTACCTTTCAGCAGATGCGTTCGGGGTATTGCCTCCGGTTTCAATCTTGAATGACGATCAGGCGCAGTACCACTTCCTTTGCGGATACACCTCCAAACTGGCGGGAACAGAGAGAGGAATCACCGAACCGCAACCTTCGTTTTCACCGGCATTTGGTGAGGCGTTCCTTACGCTGCACCCAACAATGTATTCCAAAACATTGATCGGTAAAATGAAAGAGCACGGAGCAAGAGCATACTTGGTAAATACTGGCTGGAACGGAACGGGCAAAAGAATTTCACTGAAAGATACGCGTGCAATCATCGACGCAATCATCGACGGCTCAATCGACGGTGCAGAAAAAGCAGTCGTGCCAATTCTAAATCTCGAGATTCCGACCAAACTTCCGAACGTTTCCGAAGGAATCCTGGATCCGAGACACACTTACGCCGACGCTTCCGAATGGGAGAAAAAAGCGAGAGATCTCGGCGCGAAATATGTTGCTAACTTCGAGCAGTACTGCGACACCGAAGAAGGAAAACGATTGGTTGCAGCGGGACCGCAGTTGTAAAACAAATTTTTAATACAAAAAAAACCACCCTGGCAAAAGGTGGTTTTTTTATTGGGTTGTGGAGCAGGAGGGATTCGAACCCTCGTCCAAACAAGCAACACATAAGATTTCTACATGCTTATTTCGCTATTGCTTTTCGACCGTGGGCAGAGAGCGAACACCCAACACACGGCTTATCTCCTAAAATTTTCGTTCCTGAATCGGAGTCCTTCAGAACTTATTTCCGCATTGCTATGCCCCAGAATCCAACGTCGCGAAACAGAACTTTGGTGAGACATCTTGTTTCCTTACTATACTTCGGGAAAACGCTTATCCTACTATACTTCGGATTAAGCAGCAAGAGCAAACTCTTGGTTGCCAGTTAAATTTTGTGACAAGGGATTTAAGAGATCGCGCCACGGTTCTCTGCATGCTTACTTACCCGCTGATCTTGCTGTCGAAACCAGTCTGCCCCGGATTTTTGTAAGAGTGCAAAGATAAAGAAAAAATATTTCGAATTCGCATACACACCAACTCATCCACTCGCCGACACTCCAAAACTCCAACACATACACACAATCTGGGCGTGTCCCTCACTCGGTCATTCCTCCCGATTTCATCGGCATCCATTTACTCGTTCGGGTCGGGCTATTCGCTGCAATCTTTTTTTTGGTGATCGAATGTCATTTCAAAGGTCCAATTTCGGCAACCAAAAAAAGGATTTCCGCTGCTATCCCTCACGCGGAATTTCCGTTTCTAATCACATTTTTGTCAAAGAAACCAGGAATGTTATTAACTAAGCAATTTCTAAAATTCTCTTAAAACCCGTTAACAGCGGTTAAACTTTGAAAACCAAACGAAAAGAATTTTACCTTTAACCAAAATTATGCGCATGAAAACAAGATTACTGTCTGTTTTTTTTATCCTAATTTCAGTTACGGCATTTTCGCAGGAATACATTTTCGGTAAAGTCAAATCTGAGTTCGGAAATGAGATTGTAGAGACTGTGGTCATCAATATACGTTCGGGTGAAAAAGTGCTGACCGACAAAGACGGCAACTTTATGATCAGCGCTAAACCCTATGACGAACTTCGTTTTGTGAAAAGTGGCTTCGAAAGATTCGATAAAAAGATTTCCGCCGATGACTATTCTCATCCATTGAATATTTCCTTGAACAAAGTTCCTTATCTGATTACCGAAGTGGAAATCGCGTTTCAGCCGACAGGAAATCTGAAGAAAGATTCCAAAACACTTGATCCGCCGAAGAAGGTGGTCGCGCTCAACTCCTCGATGGATTCCTATATGAGGACGCCATTGTCGGAAGTTCCACCAAAACTTACAACACCTTCTGCTTTTGACACTCAGAAAATGAATGGCGGAATAGATTTTATCGGGTTAGCTTTTGCCGCAATAAAATTAGTGGGGAAAGCAACCAAAAATCCTTTAACGACCGCCAACTACGCCGAAACCCAGGAATTCTACCGTCGCGTGAAAAACGAAATCGACCTTAGCTTCTATACTTCGCAAGGTTGGGACGAAGAGGAGATAGACCGTTTCCTGATTTATGCGGACAATAATTTTTCCCTCGTCAAGAAATACAGAAACAACTTTAACAGCAGTGCAATTTCCAATGATATGCGGTTGGCTTACCAAGAATATGTCAAAACCCGGAAAGTCAAAACGTAGTAAATTTACAGGTGTTTTTACTTTCTTAACAAAAGTTAAACAAACCTTAACAAAAAGTTAATGAAATCTTAAAATTTGGAATAAGATTTGGTGCAATAATTTCATCTTCAAAAAGTTATTAATGAAAACCCTCCATCTTTTATGAACAGAAACATCATCGCAATTTCGATTGCCGCGCTTGGTTTCATCATTGGTGTCGCTCTTTTGGGAAGTGCCATCAAGAACAGGAACCAGTCCCAAAATACGATTTCGGTTACCGGTTTGGGTACTAAGAAATTCACTTCCGACCTCATTACCTGGAGCGGAAATTTTTCACGCACCAGTTTCGAACTGAAATCCGCATACGACGAACTTTCCAATGACAAAAGGGTGATCGAAAATTACCTGACTTCGAAAGGAATTCCGAAGGACCAGATTGTTTTTTCCGCCGTGGATACCCAAAAGCAATTTAATTATGGTTCCGACGCCAATGGAAGAAGCATCCAGACATTCGCTGGTTACCAGCTTTCGCAGACCGTTTCTATCGACAGCAAGGACGTTGCAAAAATTGAAAACCTTTCCCGAAACATCACCGAGATTATCAATCTGGGAATTGAATTCACCTCTTCGCCGCCGAATTATTTCTACTCCAAATTGGCAGATGTGAAGCACCAGATGATCGCCGATGCAACCAAAGACGCCAAACAGCGCGCCGAGAAAATTGCTGAAAATGCAGGAAGTAAACTTGGCAAGCTGAAAAAGGCAACCATGGGAATCACGCAGATCACGGCTCCAAACTCCACCGAAGAATATTCCTATGGCGGAACCTTCAACACCTCGTCGAAAGACAAGGAAGCGAGCATCACCATCAAACTCGAATACGGAGTGGACTAATAACTGTAACAAAGAAAAATATTTCCCCGGATTTTCTTTCGGGGATTTTTTGTGTCAAGGGATTGTGTATATTTGGGAGATAAAGCATTTCAAGTTTTCATAAAGAAAATATGATTCAGTCAAGCAACATTATTTTACGAAAAGAAGATAAGGTCGTGTTATCGATTCTATTGTTTTTCATTTTCGGATTAATAAGTGTGCTCGGCTTTTTCGGCTTTTTTCGTGATGCTCATCGGAGTCAAATATTAAATGAAGAGTAAGTGATAAAGCTGACCACGGCAAGTATAAAGCTGAACTTTCAACAGGAAAAATAATAGAAATTTATTTTCCAATGGAAAAAAAGTCGCAACCTTACACTTAAATGATAGTATCTTAAAAAAAAATTCAGTGTACATTTTGGTTTTTAGCAACAAAGAGTTCCAAAGAACTCTAGACACCTTAACTTCGGAAACGTAAGAGAAGTCGGAAATCTAATTCAAGATATTTCTTTGTTAATATTTGTCCCAGTTTTTTAATGAAACAAAATTCTGTTTATTTTGCTACTCAAGAAAATGAGCATCAATTGGTGAATACGTTTTCTACTTCCCAGAATTTTCGTTCGAGGACTTTTTGTGTTAAGGGATTGCGTATATTTGGGAGTTAGGCGTCATTTTATAAATAAAGTGTTTAAATAAATCTATTTCGGAATAAAGTTTTAATTATTAACAGAATATAACTAACCATCTATTTATTATTAGTTAACCCTGTAAATAATTGCTTTTTTTTAATTGTATGAAAATTAATTATATTTGTTTAACACACCTAATAAAACTTTCAACTTATGAGAAAAAGAATTTACCTTCTAACTTTTCTGTTTGTAGTGTTTGGCTTTTTAAATGCTCAAACTGATTTTTATTACTATTACAAGGGACAAAAGAAATATCTTACCGTCAATAAAAAATCTTTTTATTTGTTTACAAATAATAACTTTGATACATCTTCTACAGCCAATTTAGGAGTTGAAGATTATATATTGATAGATGATATTAATTCGGTAAACACAAAGTTTACGCACCTCAAATTAAGTAATGAGCCGACTGACAATCAAACATATTTCCAAAAACTGAATGAATTAAAACAATTGCCAAATGTAGAACATGTGGGATTATTTTTTGAAAATGAGAACGGTGAGCTATCAGTTGGTATTTCAAAATATTTTTATGTTAAACTAAAGGATATTAGTGATTTTAGTATTCTCAACCAAACAGCATTAGTAAAAGGTGCAGATATTGTAAAGCAGGTACCAAACATGCCCAAATGGTATATCGTCGCAGTGTCAAATGGAAACAGTATTTCTTCGCTTGAATTGGGAAACCAATTTTATGAAACAGGTTTATTTGATACTGTTGATCCTGCCTTTATGTTCAATTTTACTTTTGACATGAATAGTGATGGTGAAATGGAAACCACTATTAACAAAGCAATTCCTGGCGGTGGTGCCAATAATGATGCAACATGCTCCTATGACCCAGATTTTTACAGGTTATGGGGATTAAAAAATAATACAAATTCTTCTATTGATATTAATGCTTGTCAAGCTTGGCTGATTAGCAAAGGTGCAAATATTAATGTTGCTGTTGTGGATCAAGGCATTTATTTTCCTCACCTTGATTTAACTGCAAATATTGGTAGTGCTGGATATGATGCTCAATCTGGTAATAGTGGTAGTGTTTATATAACTGGAAATACGCACGGAACAAAAGTAGCTGGAATAATCGCCGCAGAACGGAATAATCTACAAGTAGCAGGTGTAGCACCAAAATCCAAAATAATCCCAATAAGTCATGATTTAAAAAAAGATACTCATGAAGCACTTCTTTATACAACAATTTCTGCTCAACTTGCGTCTGGAATAACTTGGGCGTGGGAAATGGAAAATGCAGATGTTATTAATAATTCTTGGTATTCTGCAGCAAGTTGGTTGGATAGTCAGTTATTAGAAGAAGCTATTATCAACGCGATTGAATATGGTCGTGATGGAAAAGGTTGCGTGGTTGTTTTTTCAGCAGGTAATAATGGTTCAAATGTACTTTATCCGGGTAGTTTTGATGAGCGAATTGTAACAGTTGGTGCAATTGCAAGTAATGGTAGTAAAGCTACTTTTTCAGCATATGGTAATAAATTAGATGTAGTTGCGCCGGGTGTCGGTATTTGGACAACTGCTCCTACTCAAAGTATTACGTCAGATGACGGAACATCATTTGCGGCACCTCATGTTTCTGGAATAGCGGCTTTGATATTATCTGTTAACCCCTGTTTATCAGGTCAACAAGTAAGAGATATTATAGATCAAACCTCACAAAAAATCAGAACAGATTTATATTATTATACAACTTATCCAAGTAAGCCTAATGGAATTTGGAATGAGCAAATAGGTTATGGTTTGGTTGATGCACACGCAGCAGTTTTGATGGCAAGAAGTTTACTTTCCACAAATCCTTGTGAGCAGGGCATACAAGAAACTCCACAACAAAGTACATTAGAAATCATTGCCCCAAACCCGTCAAGTAATGTTATAAATGTAAAATATAAACTAGATGGAGCAAATTCCGCATCCGTAGTAATTATTAAGCAAACTGGAAATACTTCTGTTAATAATTACAGTTTGGATATTTTTGGAACTGAAACCAATATAAATGTTAGCAATTATGTTTCGGGATTTTATACAGTTGCATTAATTGTAAATGGCAAAATAGTAGATTCTAAAACTTTAATCAAACAATAAAAGATATAATTATGAAAAATATAATTACATTCTGCATCTTCTTTTTAATGTATGGAAGTGCATTATCCCAAAATCAAAATTTGTTCATAACTGGATTAAATATTACGCAATTAAGTGAAAGCCAAATTAGAGCAAATCTGAAAGTCTATTCTCCAGATTTGGCTACTTATAACATCTACACAAGTGAGATTAGCGGTAATATCGTGACTTTAAAAGTTTGTTACAACATGTATACTGTACCTGCTATAAGTAATCTTGAGAATGATTTTGACGTTAATATTCCATCTATTTCAGGCAATTATATATTTATAGTAAAAATTTATCGTGCAAATCCGGGGGTTTGCAGTTTTATTGATAATGGTTTTTTAGAAGATACGGCAGCTTTAGATTTTACGAATCCTTTTAATGGAACTATATCTTTAGGTACGATGGATGTTAATGGAAAAAATAGTATAAATTTTTATCCTAACCCTGTGAAAGACACTCTTATTTTTTCTGAACAGGTTTCCAATATAAACATTACAGACCTTTCCGGTAAATTGATAAAGCAGATTTCTAGAAAAGAAAAATCTATTAATGTTTCTACATTAGCAAAAGGTATTTATATAATTACTGCGATTACAAAATCAGGTAAAAAAATAAGTAAAAAAATTATCAAAGAATAATAATTTCGTATAAAAAAAACGTCGCCTAACCAGCTATTTCTACAAGCGGGTATGAAGTTTTTATCGAAGATTTTAGCGATTAATTACGTTTTTAGCAAGTACAAAGTTTTCCTATTTTTATCCCGCCTGCAGAAATACCCATCCGTTACCTGCAAGTTTAAAAACTTACTCAAGCCACAGATGATTTGTAAAAAAGCATTTTTTTTGCAACCGAACTTTAATTTACTTGTCTACTAAAGAAGTATGAGCAATGAAAGCGACCATTTTTCTGACAAGACTATTGTTACAAATATATTGAATGGAAACATTCAAGGCTTTGCTATCGTGGTAAAAAATACAGAAAAATTGGTAACTCATATTGTACGGAAAATGACGTCCAATGAAGACGACCAAAAAGACCTTGTACAAGATGTTTATCTGAAGGCCTACCAAAATTTGTCTTCATTTCAATTCAAATCTAAATTATCAACTTGGATTGCTAACATTGCTTATAATACAACTATAAATTATCTTCAGAAAAAGAAAATCTCTATAATTGAAATTGAGAAAATAGTAGATAACAAATTTAGAGCCTGTTTAAATTTTACCAAATAAACCTGAATTTGTTTTCCCCAACCCTAAAAGGAGCAAATTCAGGTTTATTTGGAAGGAAATTTTCCTCCCTTTAGGGACGGGGTAAAGAAAATTTCCGATATGTTTTTTTTTTTTGAATAAAATTTAAACAAGCTCTAAAAGCAAAAAACTAAACTTTAAATTCTATATTTGAAACAGAAAACACTCTCTAAAGTACACTTTCTTTTGAAGACATACAACCTCAAACCTCAAACCTCAAACCTCAAACCTCAAACTTTAGCAATACACCACATCATAAATCTCCTCTTTGATCCGCTCGGTTTTTTCGGGATTCCAGTTGGCGAGAAGAAGCAGGTTCAATGGATTTTTTCCTTCCTCGTAACAGGGTTGAACGTAACTGTCGTCAATCACCGCGAAACCGTTTCTTTCATAAAATGAAATTCTTCTTTTGGTATTCGGATCATCATTTTCGGGTTCGGTTTCCAACACGATTCGCGCGTAGTTTCTGAAAAGATGGTTAAGGATTTCGGTGCCGTATCTTTTGTTGCGGTGTTCGGCGAAAATTTCCAGATGTTCCACAAAAACAAAATCCGTCAGTTCCCAGATCATCATATAGCCAATACTCTGCAGGTCGTCGATAACCGCGACTACTTTTACATTTGGGTTTGAAAAAAGCCGCTGAAACTGTTTCTCGTTCCTCCTTTCATCTTCGATAAAGGCTTGGCAATAGGATTCGTAAATTTCTTTTGCCCGGAAATCATCGGGAGCAGTGAGTTCAAGGTATTCCATGATGATGAGTGATGAGTGATAGGTGATGAGTGATAACTGTTGCAAAACTGTTTGCTTTTTGCATGGCAATTATTATTCCGAAAAAAAGGTGAAAGGTTTGGAGCTGATTAAAGATCGAAAACGCCCGGTCTTCTCGTGATAAACATATCCTTGATCCAAAGCGTAAAAGCCAGTCCTAGATAAATGAGGAAGAACACGCCCGCTGTCGCAAATGTGGAGTAGATGAAGAACACCCGGAGTTTTGATACGGGAATTCCCAGTTTCGCGCCCATTCTTGTGAGAACGCCGAACCACTGTCTTTCCATTTTGTGCCGTAAATTGTCGAGCATTTCTTTGCTATAATTTGAAGTTCAAAGATAGAGATTTTAATGACTTCGACAAAGTTATTATGGTCGCAAAAAATCTGCGTCAACAACGCAATCAGCGGGGAAATCAACGGCAAAGTTTTACTCTTAATAAATATGTAGAAGGCAAAGATGACGAATAAATCCGCTGATTAAGTGACCGCTTCATCAATTCGCTTTAGCGGATAAGACTTTGCAAACTTAAATCGAGTGTAAAAGGAAATAATCTTTGCGTTTTTTGTCTCGCAGATTTCGGGGATTACGCACAATGATTTGCCACTAATGCACGAATATTTCTTTTAGTAACCGCATTCCTTTCGACCTCGGAGATTTTTGCGTCAAGAAAAATTGAAGTTTCTTCAAGACGAGTCTTTCTACATATCCCGCATAAAAATCTCCACTGTTCGAAGCGCGGCAAAAATTGTGAATCGAAGACAAAACTTGGTTCCGTGCAAGTTTTGGAAACCTAACGCAGTGGTTCGCCGAACTTGAGAGGCAAATTTTGTAGGAAGAAACTTCAATTTTTAGCAAAAAGATCCAGTCTTGATTTTTGGTTACTTTTGCATCAAGGCAAAAGTAAAAGATTTTAAAAGTAGACCTTTGCGTTTCTTGACGTGACATTTGTACATTCGTTAGATTGCCGCGCTTCAGGAAATCACCGCTTCCCACTCATTATAAAAACGATTTCCCCACCATTCGCAATATCGGAATGCTTCAACGTTTGGTTCTTAATTTCCTTTCCATTAACCAAGATTTTGGAAACATACACATTCTTCTCCGACTGGTTTTCCGTTCTGATTTTTAAAGTTTTTCCATTTTCCAAATTAATCTTCGCCGATATTAACAGTGGTGATCCCAACTGATATTCATCCGATCCCGGCAAAACCGGATAAAAACCCATCGCCGAGAAAACATACCACGCCGACATTTGTCCTGCATCATCGTTACCGCAAAGTCCGTCCTCACCGTGCGAATACATTTTTCTCATAATCATCCGCACTCTTTCCTGGGTTTTCCACGGATCGTTGGTGAAATTGTACAGGTACGGAATGTGGTGTCCCGGTTCGTTGCCGTGAACGTAATTCCCGATGATTCCGTCGCGGGTGATGTCCTCGTTTTTCTCGATGTATTTTTCGGCGATTTCGGTGGTGAAAATTTCATCAAGGTGCTTTGAAAATTTGTTTTTTCCGCCCATCATTTTAATCATTTCCGGAATATTCTGTGGAACATAAAGTCCGTAATTAAAGGCATTTCCCTCGATAAATCCCTGTCCGTGAGTATCCATCGGATCGAAATCTTTCTTGAAAGTTCCATCGGAAAGTTTCGGATGCATAAATCCGGATTGCGGGTTGTACAAATTTCGGTAGTTTTCGCTGCGTTTCAGGTATTCATTTTCAAGATTTTTGTCTCCGGATTTTTTTGCGAGCTGCGCGATACACCAATCGTCGTATGCATATTCCAAAGTCTTTGAAACGGATGAAGAAGACTTGTCTTCGGGAACGTAACCGTACTTCAGATAGTCGCCAATTCCGTCATAATATTTTAGGTTGGATGAAGTTACACTTGCGTTCAGCATCGCCTTCAAATCTGCATCGGTTGTGTTTTTTGCAACTGCATCTGCCAAAACCGAAACCGCGTGATAGCCGATCATACACCAATTCTCGTTGGCGTAATGCGACCAGATTGGCAATGCTTTATGCACGCTGTGTCGCGCATGAGAAAGCATCGATTTGATGAAATCATTATTTCTTTTCGGCTGAATAATATTGTACAAGGGATGCAGCGCTCGATAAGTGTCCCACAGCGAAAAAACGGTGTAATTGGTAAAATCTTTAGCGTTGTGAATATTTTGATCGATGTCAAGATATATCCCGTCCACATCCTGGTAAAGAATGGGCGACATCATCGTGTGATACAAGGCGGTGTAGAAAGTGGTTTTATCGTTTTCCGTTAAAGTCTCCACCTCGATTTTGGAGAGCTCTTTTTCCCATTTCGCTTCGGTTTCTTTTTTGGTTTTTTCAAAATCCCAGTGTGGAATTTCGGCTTCAAGGTTTTTCATTGCTCCCGAAGTTGAGGTGTTCGAAAGCGCGAATTTCACCAGAATCTGCTCATTTTCTGTGGTGTCGAAATCAAAGTAGCAACGGATTTGTCTTCCCGCAAATTCCGGGAAGTTTTCATCTTCGTTAAATTTTCTGTAGAATCCATTGTACTCGACTTTCTCATAACGTTTTCTGCCATATTTCTTAAACGGTTTCGAAAATTTCATCGCAAAAAATACTTTCTTCGTTCTTGCCCAACCTGTCGTTTCGCGGTATCCTGTCACGGTTTGATTGTCTTCAACCCTTACAAATGTCCACACATTTTTCGAGTCGTAATTGTAAATATTCGACATCAAATCCAAAATAATGTGCGATTCAGTCGACTTTGGAAAAGTGTAGCGATGGAAACCTACTCTTTCACTCGCCGTCAACTCTGCCTTAATTCCGTAATCATCGAGCACCACTTCGTAAAATCCCGGACTGGCTTTTTCGGTATTTTTTGTGAATTGTGAATGATATCCACTTTTCGGCAACTCTGCTGTTCCTGGTTCTAAAGTGAGTTTTCCCACTGTCGGCATCATCAGAAAATCGCCCAAATCAGAATGGCCAACTCCGCTGAAATGGGTGTGCGCAAAACCGAAAATTGTTTTGTCGTCGTATTGATAACCGGAACAATATCGGTAGGTTTCGGGATTGTATTTGCCGTCGATCGCATACGGAACTTGGTTGGTTTCAGGCGAAAGTTGCACCATTCCAAACGGCGCGGTTGCTCCGGGAAAAGTGTGCCCCATATTTTTGGTCCCGACAAACGGATTGACGTATGAAGTAAGTTTCTGCGAATTTGACATAACGAAAAAAGATAAGGAAAGAAAGGTAAACAAGGTTTTCATCTTGGAAGTTTTTGCATTAGGTGTGCTTTTCCGGAAAAAGCGAGAATAAAGATAAATAAAATTTGGGCTTGATCTGCAAAGTTGGTTTTCGGAATGGTTTTCGCTGGTTTTAAAACAGTTTTTTAAATCATTCCAAATGAGATACGCGATTTTAGCGGGAGTTTTCCTACTGTTTTCCTGCACCAAGAAAGAAGCCGTTTCCGAAACAGCTGAACATTCCGATTCTCCGGTAGTTACTGTTCCCGACAATAATCCCGATACTTTGACAGAAGGCGTCGTTCCTATTTCCGAACCGGAAACAAAACCTACTGATGCTTTCCGCGTGGTGGAAGGAAACAAGATTATCAAAACCATTAACGGTGATATGATTCCGCTCAAAATCCACGATGAATTTACTGGCGACCAACAGGAATACGTTTTAAAAATCAAAAATTTTAACGGAAATAAAATCTCGGGTAAAATACTTCCTGAAAATCCCGAAATGAACATACGTTTCAACCAGATCAAATTGGCGAATGGTGATTATGACGGACCTTTCGGAAGAGAAATATCTCACGACATCAAACAAAAAGGCGAGATTTGGCTCATTGTTTCGAAAAGCAATATGGCATCGGGAGAAACAAAAGGCAAATTCGAGATCGAGCTGCATTAAGCGAGTTTTTACTTTAAAATCTAAAGACAACTATCTGATGTAGACTTTAATTTTTACTTTTAATTGTGCGGAAAAAATTCTCGCAAAGCTAAAACAAGATAATCTGACTATTGTCACTCGTAATAAGCTAAACGAAGGCGCTATCGCTTATCGAAGGCAGACAAAGAGGAAATGTACTTTGTGAAACAAATGCTATTATCATCGCTGTTAATCTTCTGTTAAAATCTCTCGTTGGTACAATTTCTGAATGAGAGGAGTTATTTAATAATAACTACTATGAAAAATTTATTTTTATCTGCAGTTGTTGCCACGGCAACTTTGGCAAGCTGCTCCACAGTTTCATCGATTCTTCAGAATACGTTTCCCTATAACGCGACCGTTCTGGTAACGTCGGGATCACCGGCGAACACGACTTTGTCTGCAGTTTCTACCGCACAAAGCATTAACCAAATCACCGGAGCCGGCGCAAACGTGAAAGATATCCGAGTTTCCAACGCGACCATGTCGGTAAGTTCTGGCGCAAGTATGGGAATTTTCAAATCGGTAAAAGTTTATTTGTCGAACAACAGCAGCAACGAAGTTTTGGTTGCATCCAGAGAAAATATTCCTGATAATGTGGGAACTTCCCTTGCTTTGGATCTGAACTCTACTTCAACGCTCGACCATATTATGAAAACGGGTTCCGTGCAGCAACGAATCGTTTATGTTTTGAAACAGTCGCCAACTACTGATGTTACCGTAAGAACGTCGATTGGTTTCAGCAGCGTGCCGGTTACGAATCCTTAAAATATCAATTTCTATAGCAGATCGCCGAAGTGTAAACTCTGGCGATTTTTTTATTGTTGAGGTTGAGGCGTGGTTGTACCCTCGTTTGCTGCTAATTGTTCCTGTCTTATTTTCATCAGTAAAGGTTCGGCTTTCGAATAATCTTTGATCACCTTTATCGCCAAAAGAGCCAAAGGAATTCCCCAGATATTTATGACCATGCTGGTTTGGGTACTGGTAATGAGCTCTTCAATAGTCTCCGCTCTCATTGCATAACGGAAGTAAAAATTCCCGAGAATATTCCCAATAATCCAGAAAAACCACCACCAACTGACGTGAGAAGTTGATAGGAATTGTCGTGCGTTTATTCCTCTGCTGTTAAGAATTCTTTCGGACGCACATACATTTCCTTCATAATCGAGACATGTCTGAACAGGTTCAGAATAGGAACGAACCAACTTCCTGCTGCCCAACTTTCATCGTGGGAAAGGTTGCGGATCATTTGGTGTAGGTTGAAATAAGCCCTTCTGAACCACATGATAAAAGTAACAACGGAAACAATACAGGTGAGTATAAATACTATGCCGATCAGCGATTCACGATTGTCATTTGAATCTGCGGCAGCTTCACTGATTTCGGATCCATTGACGGCTGACTGAAGCAGCGAATATTGTGAAAACCCGGAAATCAGTGAAATGATTTCTAATCCCAGAATAATCCATATCAAAATGATGGCGTTTTTTGCCCTTTGTTCGTTCGGTCTCAAGTTCTTCATTGAAATTTCGGTTTGATTTTTTTTTAAAAGGTGTTTATTTTTTTTCAAATTTAGTTTTACCCGCGATGTGATTGGTGAAAAATTTACTTTTCAGCGGACCAGAGCATTTTTACTTAAAATTGATATAGAAAACCCACCATAACTTTCTGGTGGGTTTCCGCATATTTCAATTTAATAGTTGGTCTTTATTTCTTCACCACAAACTTTTCACGGATCGATGTTGCTCCATCTGAAAGCTCGATAAAATAAACGCCGTTGCCGAGTCTCGAAATCTCAACCGATCCATCTGTTTTCCCTTGCTGCAGCAATTGTCCGGTTACCGAATGGATTTTGTAGGAAGTGAACCTTCCTTGGTTTTTCACAAACAGCTTGTCTGAAGCAGGATTTGGGTAAATTTTTACCGATTGAGAATTAGCATCAGCAACCGCCATCGATGCAGTTGAAATCGATTTCACCGAAAAGTCGTCAAAATAGAAACCGTCCCCTGTTACAGAAGCATCACTTTTAAGTCGGAAACGCAAGTAAAGCTGTTGCCCGACGAAATCTGCAAGGTTCACCTGTTCTTTTACCCATGTATTTTGAATCCCGTCATAAACCGGTGCACCGGAAATCTGGCTGCTTGTTCCGGTAGTGGTGTATTTGCCACAAAGCGGTTGCCAAGTTGTTCCGTTGGTTGATGCTTCCAGCACTGCAAAATCATATCCTTTTTCGATATTCCATTTCGCATAGAATTCCAGCAAAGCATGCGATGCGGAGGTAAGATTAATGGGATTTGTGGTTCTGATGTAAGTATCTGCTCCGATAGAATAATTACCTGAAGGTGAATCGGTGATCGCAGAAGGAGCTGAAACATATTGCGATGTGGTTGTTCCCCAGCTTCCGGTTTTTGTCCATTGTGTGATTGCATTTCCGGGTTCGATAAAATTGGTGGTCACTGTTCCGAAATATTTGGTTATTGTTTCAGAAGTTGTATAACTGCCATTATCAATTTCCACATTAAACGTTACTGCTTCACCGTTTTGGATTGCGGGTTTCAGGTTCAGTGCAATTGTTCCCGGAACCGACGTGCCAATCGATAGCGCCGAATGAATCACCGGTGAGCCGACGCTTTCAATATTTGAACTTACTGGGGTGACTTTCACGGTGAAGTTCTGGTTTTCTACCAAACCAAGCCGTTTCAGTGAATACTTAAACTGCGAGTTTTGTTGTGCGAAGAATCCGTCTGAATCATCTTCGAAAACCGCAAAATTATGCAGAATCCTCAATGCAGTCAGATTGGTGTAAAGCATATCTCTGCAGGTATTTTTGATTTGTCCCGACGCTTCATAAAAACTGGAGCCGATCTCTGGAGTATAGGCAAAAATTTTCGGCTTGGTTGAAGTATCGGCATACATCCAGTCATCAGAATCTCCGGAAGCCGGATAAAGTTCTGAGGAGATTTGGTTCGTATAACCGCTGTATTTCACCATTTCTGCAGAAGTAACCTGGAATGCGTGATCGTCGACTGTGGGAGTATTGTAGGCATAACCAAACGGATACAGAACCAGTTTTCCGTGCGTATGTGCATTGATTGCCACACTGAACTGCTTTTGCTCACAAAGCCATTTGATTGCCTGGTTTTCGGGTTCAGAAAAAGGACTTGGTCCGCAGTAGGTGTCGCTCGTCGTACTGGTACTTGTTCCCGTTGTTCCCCACTGGTAACTGTAATTCCTATTATTATCAACGCCGTAACCGGAGCGGCGGTTTTTGCGCCACATACCGCCACCGTTTGGTTTGGTTTGCTGGTTGTAGGCAAAACCGTCTGGATTCACTATAGGGACGAAGTAAATTTCGGAATTGTCAACCAGGGATTTTATTTCAGGATTGGTTGCATAGTTCTCCAGAATATACCACATAAAGTAGATTAACTGTTGCGACGATCCCGGTTCTCGCGCGTGGTGCAGTGCGGTATAGAGAATCTTCTTCTCGCCTTCGTCGCTTTCCGGATTGTCGGAGATTTTCACATGGTAGATCGGGCGGTTTTCAAAGGTTTTGAAAGTGGAGACCGCAGCTTTAGCAGTAATCAAATTGGGATACATGGTTTTCATCAGATCGAGCTCTGCCAGAACTTCATTATAATTAAGATATCCACCCATGCTTCCTGGCTTATAATTTACCGGATCGGTGATGCTGTAAGTTGTGCAGGTATTTGTGGCTCCTTTTTCCTGAAACTCCCTTTCCATCCGGTCATAGTATTCGCGGAGGTTGGGTTCAAGGATTTCAACTTTAAAGCCGGAATTCCGGATTTTCTCGACGCGGTCTTTAGGAATTTCACATTCGAAGAAAACTCCCTTTTTCATCGTTCGCGGTTCGGTTTCAGCGAGATTCACCGCTTTTTTCAATTCTTCCTGATTTTGAAAAAACACCCTCACTTTTTGGTAATCTTCCTGTGAAAAACCATAAAAGCTGATGAATAAAACGAAAAGTAGTAAGATTTTTTTCATATAGATTTTTGATTTGCTATGATTGTCATAAGAATTCAAAGATAATTAAAAGAATGTTACACCGATAACCGGTCCAACAAAAACCGCCAAATTTAAAATTATGGCGGTGGTCGGTTGAGCAGAAATTTTATGCTTAATCAGTTCTTGCGACATAGATTTCTTTTTCCTGGGGTCTGATGTCGGCAATTCCGTAGCGTTCACTGTTGGTAAGCGTCATGTTGTCGAGCATATCTACAAAGTTTCTGTAATTAGCGTCATCGGTTGGCTTAATGATGACGGTAAAATTTGCAGGTTTCGGAGCTTTGAGTTTGGCTTCACTAATCAAATTTGCAATATCGCTTCCCAATAATTCCTCAACACAAAAAATCCCCGAACAAAAATTCAGGGACTGAAACTATTAGTTTTTTTGAAGGTAATTTTTCTCCCTTTTCGATGGGAAAAAATTTCCGATATCTATTTCTTTTTGAAAAAATCAATTCCGCAAACGAGGAAGTTCTTGAATTCCTCTTTCGGCATATAACCGGAAACGGGGTGGTTGATCACTTTTCCGTCGGGAGTCATCAGAACGTAGTGCGGCTGCGAATTGTTGTTGAAGTTAATCTGCTGAAACAGCGACCACTTGTCACCAATCGTTTTGATTTTCTTTTTCTGTCCGTTCCCCATATCGATCGAGGTTTGCTCGCTTTCAGGGAGTTCTTCTTTGTCGTCCACATACAGCGACGCGAGTACAACGTCGTTCTGAAGAATAGGTAGAATATCGGGTTCGCTCCAAACGAATTCCTCCATTTTACGGCAGTTTTCGCAACCATATCCAGTGAAATCGACGAGGAGTGGCTTGTTTTCCTTTTTGGCAATTTCCAGCGCTTTGAAAAGATCGTGTTCAGGATGCATTCCGAGAATTCCGTCTTTCTCATCGTGCAGATAACTCACATTAATCGGAGGAAGAATTCCGCTTAAATGCTGAAGTTTCGGTCTTTCTGCTGGAAAAAGACCCTGAACCAAATAAATGATAAAGCCGATTCCAAGTACACCGAAAAGCTTTCTTGTTAATGAAATTTTTGGTTTTTTGTCATCATGTGGAAATCTGATTTTCCCGAACAGATAAAGAACGAGACCTATTGTGATCAATATCCACAAAACAATGAACAGCTCGCGTTTAAGGAAGAAAGTCTTAGAAACCAAATCCGCTTTCGAAAGGAATTTCAAAGCCAATCCGAGTTCGATGAAACCGAGAACCACTTTCACCGTGTTCATCCAACCACCAGATTTTGGCAAACTTTGAAGTGCTTGCGGAAACAGCGCGAGAAGTCCGAACACAATCGCCCAACTCAGTCCGAATCCTGCCAAAGCATAAGTCAAAAGTAAAGGAACGTTTGCGGAACCAGTCACTGCACTACCAAGTAAACTTCCCAAAATTGGACCGGTGCACGAAAACGAAACGATCACCAAAGTAAGCGCCATAAAGAAAATCCCGATCAATCCGCCCGCTTCTTCCGCCTTGGAAGATTTGTTGGCGATCGAGCTCGGCAAAGTGATGTCGTAATATCCGAAGAAGCTTCCCGCAAAAAACAGGAAGATCACGAAGAAGAAGATATTCAGCCAAACCGAAGTCGAAATTTCATTAAAGATATTCCCCGCAATTCCATCGATAATGTGGAACGGAACACTCAGCAGAACAAAAATCAGAAGGATGAAGAGTCCGTAAATAATCGCGTCTCTCTTACCTTTTGCTTTATCTTTTTTTCCTTTGGTAAAGAACGAAACCGTTAACGGAATCATCGGGAAAACGCACGGAGTAAGCAAAGCGATCAATCCGCCAAAAAATCCGAGGAGCAGGTAAGTCCAGAAGTTTTCGCTGTTTTTCTGCTTGGTAACGCCGCAATCCGTGAGTGGATTTTCGTGATCGATGGACGACATTTTCAGTCCGTCAACTTTTGGCGAACCCGAACTGCTTTCTGTTGCAACAACGGGAACTTCTGAAGTAGTTGCAGCTGAAACAGTATTGGTTTGTGCGACCGTTGCAGGAACTTCCTCTTTTACAGTAGGTTCAGCAGCAGCGGAAGCAGGAGTGATTTTCTGCTCAAATTCCAAAGTGTTGGGAGCGAGACAAACTCGGTCGTCACAGGTTTGGTAAGTGATTTCTGCAACAATATTTGCGGGCTTCGAATTATTTTTGAGTTTAAATTTTTGCTTAAACTGCGCTGTATTCGAGTAGTAAACGATTTGCGCTCCGAAAGCTTCCGAGAACTCGTCGATCTTTTTTCCGACTTCCACCACTTTTCCGATGAGCGTGATTCCGTCTTTCGACGAAACTTTCATTTCTGTCGGGATTCCCGAATCTTCCGGCAAATCCTGGGAATAAATGTGCCATCCTTTATCCATCGTTGCAGTAAGAACCGCTTCGTATTCATCGTTGGGTAAAGTATTGACGGTGTATTTGAATTTTACCGGATCTTTAATTTGAGCTGAAATTCCGGCATAAAGTAGGATTAAAACAAGGCTAAACCAGTTTCTGAATTTCATTTTTTACTTTTATTAGCCATCAAAAATAAGGATAAAGATTTACTTTTCAGGTCTCCTGACGCACAAAATCTCATTTCGGGTGATTTTGATTTCGTGGGTTCTGCTCCTGAAAAACTTCCCGTTTTCTGCATTCACGACTTTTTCAATTTCATCGCGAGAAAATCCTAAACCTCTTATAATTTCATTAATGATAAAGGAATCCAGTTGCAGCAGTTTTTTTCGGTTTAAAGTAAATTCGGCATCGTTTCCATCAACCAGGATCTCTTGAAAACTCTTTGATACTGAGTGTTCAATAAACCGGTTCGCAGATTTTAAATAAGATAAAGTGTCACCAAACTGATTCAGAAAATTGGGAGCAGTTTCTAAAATCTCGGGTACGATTTTGTTCCTGACTCTGTTTCGCAGATAATCGTCTTTTTGGTTTGATGCGTCCTCACGAAATTTAATTCCGTTGTTTTCCGCAAACTCATAGATTTCATCTTTGCTAAAGTTGAGTAGTGGGCGCAGAATTTGATGATCATTCGCGGGAATTCCGCTTAAACCCTTGATTCCAGTTCCACGCGAAAAGTTGATGAGAAAGGTTTCGAGCTGGTCGTTGAGATGATGTGCAGTAACCAAAAATTCGATTTTTTCCTGATTCTGAATTTTTCTGAAAAAGTCGTACCGCAGATTTCTTGCCCAGTTCTGGATGGAGTTTGCGGGCTTATTGTCCTTTGCAGAAACTTCATACAAGTGGAATTTTATCGAGTTTTTTCGGCAGAAATCTTCCACGAGTTTTTGATCTAAATTTGATTCTTTCCCCCGAAGTTTATAATTAATATGCGCAACCTGAAACTTGAAATCTGAAACTTGAAACAAGTTCAAAAGTACCATAGAATCTACACCACCGCTCACCGCCAAAAGGTAATGATGCAGTTCGGGATTCGGCGCCAAAAGCTGTAGCGATTCTCGGAGATCTTTTTCTGTAAGCAAGTTTTAACTTATTTTTAAGCAAAGATAAACCATCTCTTTAAAATGATTTTTCTATTTTTGGGAAATACAAAATTTAAGAGTATGAGATTAGTAAAATTTTTAGCCGTTGGAATAATGGCGATTACAATGACTTCTTGTGTGAGCAAAAAGCAGTTTGACGCGATGAAACTCAATTATGACCAATGTATCACGAATATTGGCGAAAGACAAAGGGAAATTCAGGATTTGAAGGCGACAAATCAGGGATTGGCGAGCGAAAATAATTTGCTTAAAGACCAGAACAGCGCCTTGAAAACCTCTCTGGATGCTTGTTTGGCAAACACCGGAAAAGGTTCCGCCAATATCGACAAGCTGATCGGCGAGATCAATTCCTCCAACAAATACATCAAACAGCTGATTTCTACGAATGCGAAAAATGACAGTTTGAACCTTGCGCTTTCCAACCGTTTGAAGCGATCTTTGGATAATGTTGCGGATCAAGATGTTCAAGTGAAAGTATTAAAAGGAGTCGTGATGATTTCGCTTTCCGACAAAATGCTGTACAGAACCGGTGATTATAACGTGTTGCCTGCAGCAGCCGATGTTTTGGGCAAAGTGGCGAAAGTGATCAACGATTACGATACGTATTCCGTTTTAATTGAAGGAAATACCGACAATGTTCCGCTGAATTCTGCAAACCTTCCGAAAGACAACTGGGATCTTTCTGCTTTAAGGGCGACTTCGATGGCGAAGATTCTTCAGAACCAGTTCGGCGTGAATCCTAACAGAATCACTGCGGGAGGACGAAGCGAATACAACCCGAAAACGACGAACGCTTCAGTTTCGGGAAGAGCTGAAAACAGAAGAACCGAAATCATCATTATGCCGAAGCTGGATGAATTCATGAAACTGATGGACATCGCTCCTGTGAAAAACTAAAAGTTGATTGGCTGATTCAATCGGCTAAACCTCATAGGTTTCTGAAACCTATGAGGTTTTTTTATTTCAAAATCGTTAAATTTGGACTCATCATTACTCTAAAATATGAGCTTCTTCGAAGAAAACTGTCCCGAAATGGACCGCTATCTGGAAAACCACGCTTCTTCCGAACCTGAAATTCTGAAACGGCTTCGCAAAGAAACTTTCCAGAAAACCACGCAACCGCACATGATTTCGGGATATCAACAAGGTCGGTTACTGACGATTCTCTCTAAAATGATGCAGCCCGAAAATATTCTGGAAATCGGGACTTTCACGGGCTATGCAACTTTATGTTTGGTGGAAGGTTTAAAGAAAGACGGAAAAATCACGACGCTCGACGTGAACGAAGAACTGGCTTATCTCCCCAAAAAATACTTTGCAGAAAGCGAATTTTCACAACAGATCGATTTTAGAATCGAGGACGCCAAAGAATTCCTGAAAAATACCAATAAAGTTTTCGATCTCGTGTTCATCGATGCCGACAAGGAAAATTATGTGGAATATTTTGAACTCATCAAACCGAGGTTGAAGTCAGGTTCCGTGGTTTTGTTCGACAATGTGTTGTGGTACGGAAAAGTTTTGGAAGAAAACCCAAAACAGAAATCCACGCAAATGATCAAACAATTGAACGAGATGGTCGCCAAAGACGAGGATTTTGAGAATCTTATTTTACCTTTGCGCGACGGAGTGAATTTGCTGCGCAAAAAGTGATTAAGAGATTAAGAAATTAAGAGATTAAGAAATTCTTATGGAGAAAAAACCGACTATAAAAAAACTGACTGTACGAAGCGAAAGACAATATTCAACTAATTGCTTAATTCCCTAATCTCCTAATTCCTTAATTATAATGAAAGCAATCTGCACCGTTTCAGTCGCACCGCTTCGCGCGGAAAGTTCACACCAGTCGGAAATGACTTCACAGCTGCTGTACGGCGAAAGCTGCGATATTCTTGAAACCGATGGAAGTTTCTCCAGAATCAAAATGGATTTCGATGGTTATGAGGGATGGATTGATTCCAAACAGATTTCTAAAATTTCTGATGAAGATTTTGCCAATAGAAAAACGCAGACAATCACCCAGCTTTTCGGGGTTTATGAATTAGCGGAAGGTAAAACGCTACTTTCAATCGGGAGCGAACTGAATGCAGAAAACGAAAACTTTGAACATGAAAACACTGTGTCGAGCATTGCAGAAACGGCACTACAATTTCTGAATGTTCCTTATTTATGGAGCGGCAGGAGTTTTTTCGGGATCGACTGCAGCGGATTTACGCAACTCGTTTACAAAACCCACGGAAAAACTTTGCCGAGAGAAGCACATCAACAGTCGGAGCTGGGTGAAGTTCTGGATTTCGTTGAGGAGTCACAACCGGGAGATTTGGCTTTCTTCGAAAATCAGGAAGGAAAAATTTCGCACGTGGGAATTATGCTCGAAGACCAAAAAATCATCCATGCCTACGGAAAAGTGAGGATCGACCAATTGGATTCGGCGGGGATTTACAATGCGAATTTGAAGAAGCATACGCATAAGTTGAGGTTTTTGAAGAGGATAATCCCCTAAATCCCCAAAGGGGACTTTGCAACGCAAAATCCAAACAAATGCTTAAAAACATTTCATTTTTTCTTAAAATTCTTTCTTTTTTTATCCTTGTTTTTATTTGGGTTTATACCATGATTACTTACGGAAAGCTTCCTGAAACTGTTCCCATTCATTTTGGTTTAGATGGAAAAGCAGATGGTTTTGGTTCGAAAAACACCAATTGGTTTTTAGCGGGGATTTCGAGTGTAATCTTTATTTTAATGATGTACCTTTCAAAAAATCCAAATGCTCCTGGATTGAATATTCCTGAAAATCTGAAAAAAGATCCTGCAATTTCGGAATTTGTGGTGAGTATATTTTGTGTTTTGATTATTTTTCTTTTTGCAAATATCAATTACGAAAGTATTCAAGTTTCTTTAGGAAAAGTTGAAGGTTTAAGCCATATCACAAATTACATTTTAGGATTAATGCTTTTGTTTATCATTGCAATGATGATTTATTCTTGGAGATTAACGAAAAAATCTAAAATTTAACAACGAACCATCATTTTCAAATTTTCAAATTAACACATTTTCAAATTGAAATTCCTCTACAACATATTCGTTTCTCTGCTGATTTTCGGGATGAAGATCGGAGCGCTCTTTAATTATAAATTGAAGAAAGGATTGGCGGGACGAAGACAGAGTTGCGGCATCGTGAAAGGGAAATTTTCACCCGACGATAAAGTCATCTGGATGCACGCCGCAAGTTTGGGAGAGTACGAACAGGGACTTCCCGTTTTGGAAAAACTGAAAGAAAAATTCCCCGAACATAAGATACTGATTACTTTTTTCTCGCCGTCCGGTTACGACAATGTGATCAAAAAAAACCATATTGCGGATGTGGTTTGCTACCTTCCGTTTGATCTGGAAAAATGGATTACCGAGTTCACCCAAAATTTCAGAACGGAGATTTTCTTCACCGTCAAATATGAATACTGGTATAATTTGCTTGCAGAGCTCAAAAAACAAAATACCAAAATCTTCGTGGTTTCAGCACTTTTTTATGAAACTCAGGTATTCTTTAAAGTTTACGGAACCTGGTTCGTGGAAGAGCTTGCGCGTAATGTGGACTGGTTTTTTCACCAGACGAAACATTCCACGGCGCTTGCAAAGGGAATTGGTCTCAAGAATTCTTCGACTTCTGGTGATACGAGATTTGACCGCGTGAAGAAACTTCGCGAAAGAGATATTTCCGTTGAATTTATTGATGATTTTAAACAAGACAAAAAGACCATTGTTTTCGGAAGTTCCTGGGAATCGGAGGAGCGGCTTGCTGAAATCATCGCCGCCAAAAACCGCGAGGTTAAACTGATTATCGCTCCACACGATCTGAAAAGGGTTGAACATCTGAAAAAACTGTTCCCAAACGCATTGACTTATTCTCAACTCAACAATGCTCAAACACTCAAACTTTCAAACGCTCAAACTTTAATTATCGACTGTATCGGCTTGCTTTCCAAATTATATTCTTACGGTGATATCGCAGTTGTTGGAGGCGGTTTCCACTCAAAGGGACTTCACAATATTTTGGAAGCGGCGACTTTTGGAATCCCCGTTTTCTTTGGTGACCAGTATCAAAAAAATCCTGAAGCAGACGAACTCATCGCGCAGAACGGCGGTAAATCCTTTGAAGACGAGTTCTTTGCTGCGCCATTTATCCTGCAGGTTTTGAAAGATGAAAACCTGATGAAGAAAATGGGGGAGAATGCGAGAAACTTTATCGAGATGCAGCCCAACTCATCCGAGATTATCGTGAAAAAAATCTGGGCTGAAAACTCACAACTTAATTGAATAGTTTTGAATATTTCAAAAACCCATTAAACGCCCAGTTTGCCGTGTAATACATGGATTTTAAGGTAGAAAATTTCATATAATCTTTATACACCAAATACTGGTCTTTCATGATATTGGTTTTCCTGCGGGAAATGCTTGAAGCGTGCATTCTGTATTTTGCCATCGTCTTTGGGAGCGGTTTCCCGACTGGGATTTTCTTTAGCAGATTCAGCCACATCACGTGATCTTCGCGCTTGCTTCCTTCTGGGAAAAATTCTATACCGACTCTCCGCGAATCGTACATCGAACTAAGTAGCGAAAGTCGGCAGGTTTTCAGGAGATTCCCGAATGTCACCTCTTTATCGGCCCTAAAATCTTCAATCTTTGGTTTCAAGTTTTCGTCACATCTTGAGTAATTGGAGTAGGCGAGTTCTGCATTTTCTCTTTTCATAAAGGTTACCATTTCTTCCAGAAAATTGGGTTCCCAATAATCATCAGCATCCAGGAAAGTGATGAACCTTCCTGCAGCTTTTTGCAGAGACAGATTTCTTGCGTGACCAGCTCCTCCGTTTTTTTCGCCAACATTTACCTTAATTCTGGGGTCATTGATTTTCCTTAAGATTTCTACGGAATTGTCGGTGGAGCAGTCGTCAGTAATCAACCATTCCCAATCCTGAAAAGTTTGGTTTAGAACCGACTGAATCGTTTCTTGAAGAAACGCCGATGAGTTATAAACAGGGGTGATTATGGAGACTTCCGCCATCAGATGAGTTTATGCAAATATAAAAAATAAGAATGCTCAAATGTTATTCATGGCATAAAACTTGAAATTATTCATTTAACATAAAAAATTAACATTATGAAAAATATACTTTTAATCCCAGTTGCGTTTCTGCTTTTATTTGTTTTTTCATGCAGAAGCAGTAGCGATGATCCCGTTGAGGTTTCCCCGCTAATCGGTAAATGGCAACCTTACAGAGCCGTGATCAATGCGACTTTAAGTACAGGTCCATACACCAACACCATCGAGTACTCCGAATGTATGCAGAAAACAAGGGTCACCTTCAGCGACAATAATACCGGTGGAATGTTAACTTACGGTGAAGAAAACGGAACCTGTGTACAGCAGGAAAATGTAAATTTTACTTACACACACAATCCGACTGCAAATACACTGAACATTACCCGAAACGGACAAACCCAAAACGGAACGATCAAAACCCTGTCGAAGTCTGATTTGGTTTACATCGTCGAGGAAAATTTCGACATTCAGGGAGAAACAGTTCCTGCGAATGTAACTTTCTATTTGAGAAAGACCAAGGATTAATACTTAGTTTCGAACACTGTAAATCCCTGAACTTTTCGTTGGGGATTTTTTCATTTCAAAACCTTAAATTTGCTGTCTCTAAATCTATTTAATTTAACACAGCGAAAGAATGTTTTACGATCATCAGTCGATTGAAAAAAAGTGGCAGAAATACTGGGAAGAAAATCAAACTTTCAAGAGCCAAGAGCCAAGAACCACGAACCGGGATGGAACCGATAACCCAAAATTTTATGTTTTGGATATGTTTCCGTATCCGTCGGGAGCTGGTTTGCATGTAGGTCACCCTCTCGGTTATATTGCTTCCGATATTTATGCAAGGTACAAAAGACACCATGGATTCAATGTGCTGCATCCCATCGGCTATGATTCATTCGGGCTTCCTGCAGAACAGTACGCGATTCAGACTGGTCAACATCCCGCAATTACCACAGAAGAAAATATCACTCGTTACGAGGAGCAGCTCAGAAAAATAGGTTTCTCTTTCGACTGGAGCAGGGAAGTGAGAACTTCGGATCCGTCGTATTACCGATGGACACAATGGATTTTCATTGAACTCTTCCATTCCTGGTACAATAAATCTACCGATAAAGCTGAATCAATTCAAACTTTAATTAAGCATTTCGATGAGCAGGGAACGGATAATTTGTCTGCGGTACAAAGTGATGATCTAAATTTCACTGCCGATGAATGGAAAGCAGCTTCAGAACTGGATCAGCAAGATATTTTGTTAAACTACCGTTTAGCTTTTCGTGCAGAAACGACGGTAAACTGGTGTCCAGCTTTGGGAACTGTCTTAGCGAATGACGAAGTAAAAGACGGGAAGTCTGAACGCGGCGGATTCCCCGTATATCAAAAAAAGATGATGCAGTGGAGTATGAGAATCACCGCTTACTCCGAAAGATTGTTACAGGGTTTAAAAAAAATCGACTGGCCGCAACCGCTGAAAGATTCGCAGGAATACTGGATTGGGAAATCAGTGGGGGCATCAGTAACTTTCCCCCTTTTCCCCAAAGCGGAGAGCAATTCTACAAATGAATCTCGACAAAATCAATCGCAAAAATATGGGTACTTAACGGGAGGCAACAACTCTGCTTTACTCATTAAAAAAGCACAAGAAAATAGAGACAACCAAACAGAAGCTGAAGCAATTCTTTGGGAACAGCTGAAATCAAGAAAATTGGATCATAAGTTTAGAAGGCAGCATTTGATAGCGGATTTTATTGTTGATTTTGTTTGTCTTTCTAAAAAGTTGGTTGTTGAGGTTGATGGTGGTTACCACACCGATCCTGAACAACAAATGGCAGATGAAGAAAGGACCAAGATCCTAATTAATGAAGGATTTGAAGTTGTAAGATTTAGGAATGAGGAAGTAATTGGCGATATTGAAGCGGTTCTGCAAAAAATAACAAATTCTTTAGAGAACCGACCTGATTTTAGAGAGGTTGAAGCAGAGAATCAGCCACAGCTAGCCCCTTTGGGGGAAAGCGGGATTACAGTCTTCACCACTCGTCCCGACACCATTTTCGGTGCGACATTCATGGTTCTGGCTCCTGAAAATCCTTTGGTTGAAAAACTCACCACTCCCGAACATAAAGCAGAAGTTGATGCATACATCGAAGAAACTTCAAGAAAAACAGAACGCGACAGAATGGCGGATGTGAAAAATGTTTCAGGCGCATTTACAGGAAGTTATGCCCAAAATCCTTTCACAGGAAAAGAAATCCCAATCTATATTTCTGATTATGTGTTAATGGGATACGGAACTGGAGCAGTGATGGCGGTTCCTGCACACGATGAGCGTGACCACCGTTTTGCAAAGAAATTCGGTTTGGAAATTGTGAATGTCATTAAAAACGATAATGACATCCAGAAAGAATCCTACGATTCCAAAGACTCGGTTTGTGTGAATTCGGATTTCCTGAACGGAATGAAATACGACGAAGCGAAAGCAAGAATCATCGATGAAATCACGAACCGCGGCATCGGTCACGGAACAACCAACTACAAACAGCGCGACGCTATTTTCTCGAGACAGCGGTATTGGGGAGAACCTGTTCCCGTTTTCTACAAAGAGGGAATGCCGTACACACTGCCTGTTTCAGCACTTCCGCTGGAACTTCCCGAAGTGGAGAAATATTTGCCAACCGAAGATGGCGATCCGCCTTTAGGAAATGCAAAAAATTTCGCTTGGGACGAGAAAAATGGTAAAGTTGTATCAGTCGATCTGATCGATAATGTAACTGTTTTCCCGATGGAGCTTTCTACAATGCCGGGTTGGGCGGGAAGTTCGTGGTATTTCCTAAGATATATGGATCCCAAAAATGATGAAGTTTTTGCCGACAAGCAAATCTCGGATTATTGGGGGCAGGTTGACCTCTACATCGGTGGAAGCGAACACGCGACAGGACATTTGCTTTATTCCCGTTTCTGGAATATGTTCTTAAAAGATAGAGGTTACATAAGCCAGGACGAACCATTCAAGAAACTCATCAACCAGGGGATGATTTTGGGGATGAGCGCGTTTGTCTTCAGAATCGATGGTACTAATAAGTTTGTTTCAAAAGGTTTGGCAAGTGATTATCAAACCCAAAAAATCCACGTTGATGTTTCTTTGTTAAAGGGAACTTCGGATGAACTCGACATCGAGAAATTCAAAAACTGGAGAGCCGACTTTAAAGATGCCGAATTTATTTTGGAAGACGGTAAGTATATCACCGAAAGGGAAGTGGAAAAAATGTCGAAATCAAAGTACAATGTGGTAAATCCCGACGACATTTGTGAAGAATATGGTGCAGACTGTCTTCGTCTTTATGAAATGTTCCTCGGTCCGCTTGAGCAGAGTAAACCTTGGAATACTCAGGGATTAAGTGGGGTTTACGGATTTTTGAAAAAATTCTATAACCTTTATTATAATGGCGACCAACTCGAGATTTCTGAAGAAGAGCCGACGAAGGAGGAGTACAAAGTGCTGCATACCTTAATAAAGAAGGTGGTTTCGGATATTGATAATTTTTCGTTCAACACCTCGGTTGCGTCATTTATGATCGCCGTAAACGAATTCCAAAAACTGAAAACCAATAAGAGAAAGATTTTGGAGCCGCTCGCGATTGTGGTTTCGCCTTATGCGCCGCACATTTCTGAGGAACTTTGGGAGAAGCTGGGACACTCCACTTCGATCGAGTTTGAGCCGTTCCCGGTTTTTGAAAGCAAATATCTGGTAGAAGACGAGATTGAGTACCCGGTAAGTTTCAACGGGAAAATGAGGTTCAAGATTACGCTTCCTGCGGAATTGTCGATTCCGGAGATTGAGAAAATTATCATGGCGGAAGAGAAAACCGCACAGCAACTCGGAGGAAATTTACCTAAAAAAGTAATTATCGTTCCGAAAAAAATTATTAATATTGTCAGCTAATAAAAGAGAGGTAATATTTTCTTTTGATCGGAATCGCAAAAAAAACGTGCATAATTCTTCAAATTTTTAAAGGTATTTTTAATATCGAAAATAATTGTCAAAATTGTTTTCATATTTTGTTGATAACGCAATGTTAATGATTCTTAACATTAAGAAAAATTGATTTCGATTAGGTGTAAATACTTGCATTATTAAATATTTTGACTTTAATTTACACCCTGAAAATTTCAAAAAAAATAACAATTATAATTTAGTTTAGTATGGAAATGAATGTTTCAAACAACGAGGAGCAAGTAGTTGCTAAAAAATTGGGTGGGTTAAATCCTTTTCTGATAATTCCTATCCTTATCGCGATCGGAGTTGCTATTTATTTATTTGTGTTGGGAAGCCCTGGAAACTTCAAGGCGGATCCAAGACTTAACGGTTTGTCGTCAGTAGCTTTCTCTGATTTGGAAACCAAAGAACTTCATCCGGACGGATTCCTCGGGATCATTTACATGGGTGGACCAATCGTACCGATTTTGATCTCTTTCATGATTATCGTAATCGTTTTCGCTATTGAGCGTGCATTAGTATTGAGCAAAGCTGCAGGTAAAGGAAACGTAGATAATTTCGTATTAAACGTGAGAAGATTGCTTAACCAAAACAAAATTGACGAGGCAATCGTGGAGTGCGACAATCAGCAAGGTTCTGTAGGAAACGTTGTGAAAGAAGGGCTTACTACTTACAAAGCGCTTTCTCACGATAACTCTATGAACAAGGAGCAAAAAATGGTTGCGCTGAACAAGTCTATCGAAGAAGCTACAACTCTTGAAATGCCAATGCTTGAGAAAAACATGATGATCCTTTCAACGCTGGGTACAGTTGCGACGCTTGTTGCACTACTTGGAACCGTAATCGGGATGATCAAGGCATTCCACGCGTTAGGTTCTGGAGGTGGTACTCCTGACTCTGCTGCATTATCAATCGGTATCTCTGAAGCACTTGTAAATACCGCTTTAGGTATTGGTACTTCTGCAGTGGCGATCATCATTTATAACTATTTTACTTCTAAAATTGACGGATTGACCTTCAAGATCGACGAGATCGCAATGTCTATCCAGCAGTCTTTCGCAGAATTCCACTAAGAATCTGCAAAGAGGTTGTGGCGCGCTTAACATTTAAAGCTTTGACGCGTCTAACCAAAAATTAGAAGTTTAATTAAATTAATCAATAAATAATGGCGAGAGTCAAACCAAAAAGACATAATATAAGGGTAGATATGACGGCGATGACCGACGTGTCGTTCCTACTCCTTACATTCTTTATCCTCACGGCTCAGTTTGCAAAACCTGATATCGAGACGATAAAAACGCCATCTTCTATTTCTGAAAAACTTCTTCCGGATGCGAGTTTGATGACCATTCTCAGCACCACCGACGGAAGATTCTATTTTACTCCTGTAGAAAACCCAACCGAAAGAATGGCGCTACTTGATAAGATGGGAGAGAAGTATGGTATGAAATTTAATGACCAGGAGAAGGTTGCCTTCGCAAATGTGCAGTCAATTGGTGTTCCGATGAACCAGCTTAAAGGATTCCTCGATTTGAAAGAGGAAGACAGAAAGGCATTCAAAAGCCCAACAGGAATCCCAATGGACAGTACCAACAAGCAGCTGATCGACTGGGTACAGCAAAGTCTCGCAGTAAACCCTGATTACAAATTGGCAATCAAGGGTGATGTGGAGACCAAGTACCCGAAAGTGAAGGCGCTTTTCGAAGGACTTAGAGACATCGATTTCCTAAAGTTCTGGTTAATAACAAGCCAAGAAGTTGGACCAAATAATTAAGAAATGGCAGAAGTACAAGTAAAAGACAACAGCGGGAAAGGCGGTAAGGTACGCTCGAAAAAGCAGGTGCCGCACGTGGATTTGACCCCAATGGTGGACTTGGCGTTCCTTTTGATCACCTTCTTTATGTTGGTAACAACTTTCAATAAACCGAACGTGATGGATTTGGGACTTCCGGCAAAACCGAAAGACAACCAAAAACCACCTGATACAGAAATTGACCTTACAAACTCGATTTCTATCATCATAGGAAAAGACAATAGAATTTTCTATCACCAGTTGGACAGAGCAGGACTCAATGTGCAGACACTGCAGGAAACAACTTTCGATAGAAATGGGATTACTAAAGTAATCGAGCAGGCAAAAGCCAACGCTAAAGATAAAGACAAGTTTACTGTAATTATCAAGCCAACGGACGACGCCGTATATAAGAACTTTGTAGATATTCTGGACGAAATGGCAATCACCAAAAACGAGATTTACGGGATCACCGATATCAAACCTTGGGAAGAAGCCATCTATAAGGAGAAATCAGGCGGCACCGCTGCTACGACTCCTCCACCGTCTAACTAAGAATGTGTACCAATAATTTCAAAAGAAAGAAAAATGGCAGAAGATTATAACTACAACAGTAATCTTACTTTAGATGAAATTGTATTTGAGAACAGAAATAAGGAGTATGGTGCCTATGATCTGAGAACAAGTCACCGGAAAATGCTTACCAAAGCTTTTATTTTGGGAACTGTATTGTTCTGTATCGCCGCAATCACCCCGTTTGTGATTATGAAGATCAAGCAGATGAATGCAAAGGAGACTACCGAGGTAAGTGCAAATTTGATCGATATTCTTCCTGAGCAGGAGCAGATTATAGAGCAGCCGAAGGACGAACCACCTCCACCACCGCCACCACCAAAAGAAGAACCAAAACAGGAAATCATCCAGAACGTGGTTCCAGAACCTGTGAAGGCACCGAAAGTGGAAACTCCACCGCCGCCAATTACTAAGCAGCTGGAAACAACTACAGGTTTGATTAACCAGGAAGGGGTGAAAACACCAACCTATACACCGCCGCCACCACCACCATCTACTGGTACAAAAACAGAGACAGTGGAAGTGAAGCCGCAGGTTTCTGAAACGCAGGTTTATACCGAGGTAGAGCAGTTGGCAGAATTCCCTGGTGGAATCAATGCTTTCCGAAGCAAGGTAAACAGCAACTTCGATACCTCAGTAATGAGCGGTGACGAAGGAGTGGTAAAATCAGAAGTTACCTTCGTAGTCGAAAGAGACGGAAGTATCACTGATGTTAAAGCAACAGGATCAAACTCAACCATGAATGCCGAAGCTGTGCGAACAGTGAAGTCTATCAAAAACAAATGGGCTCCGGCAAAAATCAACGGACAAGCAGTGCGTTATCGTTACCGACTTCCTTTGACCATGCAGTTTGAATAATAAGCAATTATTAAATTTCACATAAAAGAGAAGCAACTGCTTCTCTTTTTATTTTTTTTGTACTTTTGCGTTCATGATGTTTAACTGGTTATCAATAGTTGCGGGCTGCTTTTACGTAATTTTGGGAGTTACCGTAATTATTTATAAGTTTTTTGTCATTTATCTGGAAACTAATGTCGCTTATCCTCTAGGTGCACTGCTGATTCTTTATGGCATATTCAGAATTTTTAGGGCGATTTACAGAATGCGTCAAGATCGGGCGAACAATGAAGAGTAAGACACTGCTGTTTTTCTTGGGATTACTATTGTTCTTTTTTTCATGTAAGAAGAAGGAAAGAGTGGTGGATAATCCGGTGCAGGGCGAAATCACCATTTCGACTGACGAATCTTTTAAAAGTGTCGCGGAAGCGCTTACCGATCGGTACATGGCGTTATATCCCAATACCAAGATTAATCTTGAAATCAAGAAAGAGGATCTAGGATATCTCGATCTACTCGATAACAAAGTTAGGGTAGTCGTGATGTCGCGTGAGTTGAGTCAGAAAGAGAAGGATGCCTACAAAAGCAAAATCGATATGGACATGGTTCCGGCAAGATTTGCGGCAGATGCAGTGGTTTTTATCGTTCCAAAGAGTTCAACCAGAACAAGCATTTCCCTAAATGAAATCAAAGAGGAACTAAATTCGGATAACAAACGCATTGTTTTTGACGGCACGAATTCCAGCAACCTGAACTTTGTTGCCCAGAAACTCAATACCACGCCCGATAAATTAAAGTTTTCTATTATTAATGGTAATAAGAATGTAGTGGAACAGCTGAACAGCCATCCAGACAAGATCGGCGTTATCAGCTTGAACACCATAAGCAGACCTTACGACAAAGAATCGGAGGAGCTGCGGAACTCGGTGAAGCTCCTGTCTGTAACTGAAGGAAACAAAACATTGGAGCCCACTATAGCAAACATCAGAAACATGTCGTACCCATTCACGCGAGTTTTATATTTTCTGACTAATGAGCCCTATTTTGGGTTAGGGAACGGCTTGATCAGATTTTCCTGCATGCAGCTTGGTCAGATTGTTGTTTCCAAGGAAGGATTGCAACCCTACAACATTTTCGAAAGACAGGTACAAATGCGGTAGAACACCTAAATCACTGATAGATAATAAATTATTTATTTTGGTATAAAATTGGGTATATCAATAATGTTCAAACAAATATTTAAACAAAATAAAATGAAAGATATAATGAATTTTACAAAAAAAATCACCTTAGGGGTTGCAGTAAGCTTCTTGTCCGGTTTTGCCTTTGCGCAGACATTGCAGGAAGGTATTGCTAATGCAGACAGTCACAAATATGCCGCTGCTCGTCAGGTTTTCACCGATATGGTGACCAAATCTGCCACAGCTGAAAACTATTTCTACTTAGGAAACTCCTACCTAACTCAGTTCGAACCTAATTTCGAAAAAGCTTCGGAATATTTTAGCAAGGGTCTTCTTGCCGATAAAAAAAGTTTCCTGAACAGAGTGGGTGTAGCTTCGGTAAAACTGGGGAAAGGTGATCGATCCGCAATCAGCGAGATTCAGAACATTGTAAAAGATTCAAGGGAGAAAGACCCAGAAGTTCTCTACAGAGCGGCAGAAGCTTTGACGCTTTTCGGTGGAGCAGGATCTGCAGATACGGCAATCGACTTTCTGAACAAGGCAGTTGAAAAATCAGCAAAAAATGGAACACCAGCAAACTACTATTACACGTTGGGTGATGCTTATAGACTGAAACTGACAACAAGTCCGCAAGTAGCCGGTGCAGCTATGACTGCTTATGAAAAAGCTTTGCCAACCGCAAAAAACAAAGCTTCCGTATATACTCGTATAGGAACTCTTTGGATGCAGGCGCAGCAATGGCAGTCAGCAAAGCAAAATATTGACCGCGCAATTGCGACTGATGCAACTTATGCTCCGGCTTACAAAGCATTGGCGGCATACCACATCCGTTATCGTCAGAACGCTTTGGCTACCCAGGATTTGATCAATTATGCAAAATATGCTGATGAGGACAGCGATACTCAATTAGAGATTTCTAAACTGTTCTTTACTAATGAAGACTACGCCAATTCAAAAATTTACTTGGATAAAGTCTTCGACAAAGTAAATGACCCGATCAAATATAAACTGAGAGCATACCTACTTTATGCGGATGGTGATTACGTTGGAGCAAAAACCAGTATGGACAACTTTATTTCTAAAGCAGAAAAAACCAGAGTATTACCAGCAGATCAGGGTCTTGAAGGACTTTTAGCGGCAGCGCTGGCAAAAGATGAAAAAGATGCTGCAAAAAAAGCTGCACTAACAGCTGAGTCCCAGCAAAAATTGGCGATTGCAAAAGCAGCCAAAGACGAAACCATGAAATGGGACGATGAGCTTCTTAAAATCAAAGGAGGTGGCGGTATCACTCAGGCAGTAGTAGACGCTGGTCCAACCAATCCGCAGATTGAGGCGTTAAAGAAAACAGTTGCAGCAAACCAGCACGACACCGATGCGTTGTTTAAGTTGGCAAACGCTTACCAGGAAGTGAAGAACTGGAACGGAGCAATTATGTCTTGGCAGAAGATGAATTCTTTGTTGCCGGATTGGGCACCAGCTTATTACAGCTTAGGTTATTCTTATCAACAGGCAGGTCAGAACGAACTGGCGCAGCAATCATACGAAAAATTCATTTCCACGATTAAGCCAGCCGAGATGGATGCCAATAAAGAAATCCTTTCTTATGCGTACTTTGCGGTTGCATACCTCGTAAAAGATAATAATCCTGCGAAAGCGAAGGACTATGCGGCAAAATCCGTGCAGCTCAATCCAAGTTATCAGGATGCTGTAAACTTGAATAAGCAGCTTAACAAATAGATCAAAGCAAACACGCTTTGGAAATCCCAGTCGAAAGATTGGGATTTTTTTTTTTATCACGAGCATCAAATTTTTCGCTTCTTACAAAACTCCACCAGCTTTCCACTGTATCTTTTTTGTTTCGCCACCGCTAATTCCCTGGCAAAACAAAAAAGTATGCCGTTTCAATCTGGGCTATTAACTCCTGAAGGTCTTCTTTCGAAATTTTTCATTAAAATTTTCGCATCACTGAATCAGTAGGTTAGAATATTTATTTCTGTTTTTAGAAAAAAAATTTGGAGCTTATCAGAATCTTCGTATCTTTGCAGTCCCAATTCGAAACAATGATGCGGGGAGCGCAGGAGGGCGGGATGTTTAAGGATGACGGAAACAAAATCTCTGAAAGATTTCACGCTGAATAGAAGACAGTTAGGAATAATTTCAAATTTTTTTCTCAAAACATTTTGCCATATAGAAAATAGTTTATACTTTTGCACTCGCAAATCGGACGAAGCGGCAGAGCGGAGTCTGGATAGCGGAAGAACGGAGTTCATTGAAAGAAAAGATACAACAACCAAGTAAGGAAAAAAACCAAGGCGGAGTCATGACTTTGAGCGGGACGGACAAACATACAGTGGAGAGTTTGATCCTGGCTCAGGATGAACGCTAGCGGGAGGCCTAACACATGCAAGCCGAGCGGTATGGGTAGCTTGCTACCCAGAGAGCGGCGTACGGGTGCGTAACACGTGTGCAACCTGCCCCTATCCGGGGGATAGCCCTCCGAAAGGAGGATTAATACCCCATAATATATCTGGTGGCATCACTAGATATTGAAAACCCCGGTGGATAGGGATGGGCACGCGCAAGATTAGATAGTTGGCGGGGTAACGGCCCACCAAGTCGATGATCTTTAGGGGTCCTGAGAGGGAGATCCCCCACACTGGTACTGAGACACGGACCAGACTCCTACGGGAGGCAGCAGTGAGGAATATTGGACAATGGGTGGAAGCCTGATCCAGCCATCCCGCGTGAGGGACGACGGCCCTATGGGTTGTAAACCTCTTTTGTACGGGGATAAACCTATCTACGTGTAGATAGCTGAAGGTACCGTACGAATAAGCACCGGCTAACTCCGTGCCAGCAGCCGCGGTAATACGGAGGGTGCGAGCGTTATCCGGATTTATTGGGTTTAAAGGGTCCGTAGGCGGGCCCGTAAGTCAGTGGTGAAATCTCGCAGCTTAACTGCGAAACTGCCATTGATACTGCGGGTCTTGAGTGGATTTGAAGTGGCTGGAATAAGTAGTGTAGCGGTGAAATGCATAGATATTACTTAGAACACCGATTGCGAAGGCAGGTCACTAAGGTCCAACTGACGCTGAGGGACGAAAGCGTGGGTAGCGAACAGGATTAGATACCCTGGTAGTCCACGCCGTAAACGATGCTAACTCGTTTTTGGGCCGCAAGGTTCAGAGACCAAGCGAAAGTGATAAGTTAGCCACCTGGGGAGTACGTCCGCAAGGATGAAACTCAAAGGAATTGACGGGGGCCCGCACAAGCGGTGGATTATGTGGTTTAATTCGATGATACGCGAGGAACCTTACCAAGACTTAAATGGGGATTGACAGGTTTGGAAACAGACCCTCCTTCGGGCAATCTTCAAGGTGCTGCATGGTTGTCGTCAGCTCGTGCCGTGAGGTGTTAGGTTAAGTCCTGCAACGAGCGCAACCCCTGCCAACAGTTGCCATCATTCAGTTGGGGACTCTGTTGGGACTGCCTACGCAAGTAGAGAGGAAGGTGGGGATGACGTCAAATCATCACGGCCCTTACGTCTTGGGCCACACACGTAATACAATGGCCGGTACAGAGGGCAGCTACCACGCGAGTGGGTGCGAATCTCGAAAGCCGGTCTCAGTTCGGATTGGAGTCTGCAACTCGACTCTATGAAGCTGGAATCGCTAGTAATCGCGCATCAGCCATGGCGCGGTGAATACGTTCCCGGGCCTTGTACACACCGCCCGTCAAGCCATGGAAGCCGGGGGTACCTGAAGTCGGTGACCGTCAAAGGAGCTGCCTAGGGTAAAACTGGTAACTAGGGCTAAGTCGTAACAAGGTAGCCGTACCGGAAGGTGCGGCTGGAACATCTCATTTTAGAGACTATACGTCAAAAAACATCAAGCGCCCGCGCGAAGTTTTTCGCCTTGGTTTTTTTACTCGGTTGTATATCAAAAAAAATAAAACCCACTAGTATTGGTACAGGGAGGAGATTAATATGCAGTCTCGTAGCTCAGCTGGTTAGAGCGCTACACTGATAATGTAGAGGTCGGCAGTTCGAGCCTGCCCGAGACTACTAATTACGGCGGTTGGCAAGTGGCTTATAGCAGCTGGCAGGAAAGCCAATAGCAATAAGCAAATCGCCAGAAGCTACTAGAGGGGGAATTAGCTCAGCTGGCTAGAGCGCCTGCCTTGCACGCAGGAGGTCAAGGGTTCGACTCCCTTATTCTCCACGGTTTTGGAAGACTGGTTTAAATGTTACGGACGGAGCCAAAAACAACGTCTGTTCACCGGTTGGACAAGAAGAAAAAAAGATCATTGACATTGACGGTAAAGACATCACAAAGAGAAAACCGAGCGCCTTCGGGCGCCGAGTATAAAAAATATACTAATTATAACAATTAGGAAGGAAATCGTTAAGGGCGTATGGCGGATGCCTAGGCTTTCAGAGGCGACGAAGGACGTGGTAAGCTGCGAAAAGCCGCGGGGATCGGCACACACGAATTGATCCGCGGATATCCGAATGGGGCAACCCAATACATTGAAGATGTATTATCCCGCGAGGGAGGCAAACCCGGAGAACTGAAACATCTAAGTACCCGGAGGAAAAGAAATCGAAGAGATTCCGTAAGTAGTGGCGAGCGAAAGCGGATTAGCCCAAAAGCTCTTATATGTTTAGTGGAACGTCCTGGAAGGGGCGATCATAGAAGGTGACAATCCTGTACACGAAAGGCATATTAGGGTGATAAATGAGTAGGGCGGGACACGTGAAATCCTGTCTGAATATGGGGGGACCATCCTCCAAGGCTAAATACTCCTGAAAGACCGATAGTGGACAAGTACCGTGAGGGAAAGGTGAAAAGCACTCCGAATAGGAGGGTGAAAGAGAACCTGAAACCGTACGCCTACAAGCGGTCGGAGCCCCGCACATGCGGGGTGACGGCGTGCCTTTTGCATAATGAGCCTACGAGTTAATTTTACTGGCGAGCTTAAGCGCTTCAGGCGCGGAGGCGGAGCGAAAGCGAGTCTGAACAGGGCGCATAGTCAGTGGGATTAGACGCGAAACCTTGTGATCTACCCATGGGCAGGCTGAAGCTTTGGTAACACAAAGTGGAGGGCCGAACCGGTTGACGTTGAAAAGTCTTCGGATGA
>NZ_CP094532.1:2822500-3037983 GCF_022811685.1 Chryseobacterium suipulveris
TATTCGTGAAGTCCCAGAAAATATTTGGTAAGCAAGATTTTCTTTACACTTTCCTCCACTCTTTGCTGTGGGATTTCCTTATTGTCGATGGCGAGCTGGATCAGGCGTTTTCCTTCCTTCACTCCGTCAGAAAAAAGCATAATGTCGTTCCCCGCTTTGAAAGCAAGCGCGTCGAGTTCTCCTGGCTTATAGCGTTTCGCAACGGCTCCCATATTCAGTGCGTCGGTAATGATGAGTCCTTTGTAGCCGAGCTTTTCTTTAAGCAAACCTGTGATGATGTTTTTTGAAACCGAAGCCGGGATATTTTTCCCCGATTCCAAAGCCGGAACGTAAAGGTGAGCGACCATTACTCCACCAATTCCTTTATTCATCAAAGTTTTGAACGGTGCAAGTTCCACGGAATTCAAACGGTTCAAATCGTGGGAAACAACGGGGAGATCGTGATGCGAATCGGTGCTGGTGTCGCCGTGTCCCGGGAAATGTTTGATCGCCGCCAAAATTTGGTGATTCTGCAATCCGTCGGAATACGCCGAAGCAGATTTTACGACATTCTCAACCTCGGAACCGAAACTTCTGTTGCCGATAATCGGGTTGTCTGGATTCGTGTTGACATCGACAACTGGCGCAAAATCCCAGTTGATACCCATTCTGTGGCAGTCTTCCGCGATTTTTGCCGACATTTCAGCAATGAGGGATTTGTCCTGAATCGCCCCCAAAGTCATTGCCCACGGAAATTTGTGTGCCGCTGCAATTCTTTGGAAAAGTCCCCATTCTGCATCCATCCCGATCATTAACGGAACTTTGGATTTTTGCTGGAATTCATTAACCAGATTAATTTCCCTTGCCGCGTCATCCTGCATCAGAATCAGTCCGCCAATTTTTTCATTAACCACGATGTTTCGCACATTGGTAATATAATCTTCACCCTTGTTGGTGTAAAGCGCAATGATGAAAAGCTGTCCCAATTTTTCGTCTTGGGAAAGTGAGTTGTAGGTTTTGTCAACCCATTCGTTCGCTTTCTTTAAATCGGCTTTGGAAAGATTCTTCGGTTGGTACTGCGACTGGAATTTCGCCACAAATAATAAAACTGTTAGAACTAAGATTTGACTTTTGAAGTTTTTCATTATCTATAAAGTGAGGTGAACAAAAATACAATTTTTAAAACTTAGAAACTTAAATTTTATTGGCATACATCTTGAAATATTTGCGCAGATTAACCTTTTAAATAATAAAAAAATGAAAAAATATTTTGCTATCCTTCTTTTGGCAGTTTTCGGATTTGTGGCGTTCAGTTGTACAGACAGAAACGATCCAGTTCCGACGACAGACAACGACACCTATCCGATGATGCGCGATATCCGCGGAACATTCAATGCAGCGAACGGATATACCATCACACAAGGAATTACGATTGCGTCAACCGATGTGGTACTGGTTTATAGAAACATTAATTCCGGAAACTCCAACGGCGCAGTTTGGCAATTGTTACCTAAAACTGAATATTTAACCAACGGTAGGGAACTCGATTATAACTTCCTTTTCGACACTAAGAATATTGAAATTTATACGGACGCAAACTTTGATCAGGCGACTTTTACTGCCGCAGAAGCAACAACTTACCTCAATAACCAACAGTTCCGAATTGTTCTAGTTCCGGCTTCACAAGGACGAAACAATGTAGATTACTCTGATTATCATGCTGTGATTCGCTATTTCGGACTGGATGATTCTAATGTGAAAGGATTCTAATCATTCAAAACCTCATATATTTAAAATGCGGAACCTGCCTTTTTTGGTGGGTTTCGTTTTTTTGATTAATGAACTAATTACTTTCGTAAATCAACCGAAATCTTTAACTTTATTGGTTCAAAAGATTTACAGAGATTATGAGTGTACATATCGCCGCCAAGATAGGAGAAATCGCCAAAACTGTGTTGCAACCTGGTGATCCGTTAAGAGCCAAATATATTGCCGAAAATTTTCTGACAGACATTAAATTGGTTAGTCAAACAAGAAATATCTTTTATTTCACGGGACTTTACAAAGGGAAAGAAGTTTCAGTTGGAGCAAGCGGAATGGGAGCTCCGAGTATCGGGATTTATTCCTACGAACTTTTTACCGAATACGATGTGGAGACCATTATCCGAATCGGAACTTGCGGTGCATATACAACCGACCTTACATTATTTGATGTTTTGAATGTGGAAAATGCAGCGAGCGAATCGACCTATGCAAAATTTGCTTGGGGAATCGAGGACGAGCTGATTGCCAATCAGGGTATTTCTTTCGAAAAAATTAATGAAACAGCGAAAGAACTTTCTTTAGAAACGAAGTCGGTAAATATTCATACGAGTGATATTTTCTACAGAAAAGATCCCGCAATTCCTGCAATCGCAACGAAATACAATTGTCCCGCCGTAGAAATGGAGGCATTCGCACTGTTTGCCAACGCACGATACCTGGGTAAAAACGCTTCGACGATTCTTACGGTTTCAGACATAATTCCGACCCGCGAACAGATTTCTGCCGATCAGCGCGAAAGAGCTTTAAGAACAATGATGGAGCTTGCTTTGGAGACAACGGTGAAACTTTAGCAACGGCATCACTTCATCCTAGAATTTACTGCCCTTGATTCATCAATCCTCCCTCCTCTTTTTTGTCTTTGTTTAAAAGGTTCGGATCTTCTTTCGCCAGTTTGTTTCGGGTAGGAATTTTGTAATTCACGGAAATTCCGAATCTGCGGGAATCGTACTTTTGGCTCAAATATACAAACGGAGTCTGCGCGACAGAATGAAGCGCCATTTTTTGCGAATTGAAAATGTCGTCCGCATAAAGGGAAACTGTCAAACGGTTGTCCAGAAATTTCTTGGAAACGTTGAGGTCGAGTGAATTATTAAAAGGTTTATCCGCCACAAAATAGTAATAACCCGCATTCGGAGTCAGATAGCTGTAATTCGCCACAAACTTGATTTCTTTAGGCAAAATCAGCTGAGTCATTATATTGAACATAAAGAAACCATTCGTCTTGATATCGGGAAGCTCGTGTTTTTGGTAACCAGCGTACAGATACATAAAATTGATCTTGTCGGGATTGAAGTTGAACTTCATAATCTCGTTAAATGGCTTGCTGAAAAGCATAAACGGAATCGGTACACCAAGGTTGAAATTGTGGATCTTCATTTCGGAAACGTTGGCTTGTGAAGTTCTGATGACATCGCCTTCTCTGGTAATTTTCTGCACCACCTGATTTTTTGCGACGCTTACACTATAACCGAGGAATGCATAATCGAACGCGCTAATTTTCGCCTCGAAATTATCATAAATCGTGGGCTGCAAAAGCGGATTTCCTCCTGCCTGTGAATTGGGACCCGAGAAAGTGGTATTGTTAGGATTGAGCACCGATACACTCGGAAGCGTAATTTTCTTGTTATAGTTTAGCGCGAAATACACTTGTTTCATAAAGTTGTACTGAATACTCGCATTGGGGAAAAACTTGAATTTCTTAAACGGTGTTAAATCTTTTTCCTTCACCGTTCCCAAACTGTCGATGCGGGTATTTCCCGAAATATCGTAATCTTCGGCTCTAGTTCCCACGATGAAGTCGAACTTTTTCAGTTTTGCCTGAAGTTCAAGGTACGAAGCCGCGGTTTGCCTTTGATAGTCGAGGTTGGTGAGATTTCTGCTTTCCGTTTCGAAAGTCTGTCTATCGTAGAGTCCGCCAAAACTCACTTTTCCTTCGTCAAGTATTTTCACGGGCTGTGAATAATCCACTTTAAAGTTAACGTTGTTCATCATCGATCCGTTCTCCAGGTTTTGGGTGGAAATCGGTGGTACACGCAGAATATTATTTTGGCTAAAGTCATTTTTGGCATTAGAATACGCCAACTTGAAATCGAGTTTTCTGTTTTTGTCGTCGAATCTTTTCTGGTAGGTTGCAACCGCTTCATGACGGTCAATAAGCGTGTTCGCAAAATCTTCGGAATGATAAGGAACGCTCTGGAAACGACCATCACTTTTGGTAAGGTTGTCGTTATTGTTGTGGTAAAAGTCGTAATTCAACAAAAGCCGGTCAACACCCAATTCGAAAGTGAGCGCACTTTTCGCAAAATAACCGCGCATAATCCGGTCGGTATTCGAAAGCACCAAACCGTCCTGATCACCGTTCATCATACTTTCACGGTAGTTTTGCCCGAAATTCAGCTGCCATCCGAAATACTTATTTCTGGAATTCAAGCTCATTGAATTATTGACTCTGTGACGAAATTTATCGTAACTGGTAAAGTTGTAGTTCCCTGAATACGTTGCGGTTAAATAATTTCTCGCAGTTTTAGAAGTGATGATGTTCAGAATTGCGCCGCCTGAAGTTGCAGGAAATTCAGCTCCGGGTTGGGTAATGATTTCAATCCTTTCCACGGAGTTTGCGGGCATTCCTTCGAGGAAAGCGTTGAGTTCGTTGGTAGAAATATTCAGCGGACGACCATCCATATACACCTGCAGCATTTTTCCCTGGTAAAGCATTCCAGCGACATCGGAAACGATCAGTCCGGGAAGTTTCTTCACGCCCTCCATCAAACTTCCAGAGTTCAGATGCGGCTGTTCCGAGAAATCGAAAATGGTGCGGTCGGCTTTTTGCTCAACGGCTTTTTTGGTGGAAACGATGGTGACTCCCTCGATCTGTTTTTCTTTTGGTTCGGATTTTGGTTTTTCCTGTGCGCTGATGAAGTTTAATGAAAAAAGAAAAGCTGTTGCTGCGAAAATTCGGTTCATAAATTTAATTGTACCCAATTAGACAGCCGAAATTGGGATTTGTTACGGGCAGGAAAAATATTTTTCAGTCGCAAAAAAACCGCTCATTACTGAACGGTTTCCATTATCTATTTTATTTCCAAAATTAATTGGCTTCCATCTGCTTGATCAGGTTCAGTGCGGATCCCGCTTTGAACCATTCGATCTGCTGCTCGTTGTAAGTATGGTTTGCAACAACGGTGTCTTTGCTTCCGTCGGCATGAACGAATTCCAAAGTCAATGGTTTTCCTGGCGCAAATTGGTCGAGATCAAGGAAGTTCACGGTATCGTCCTCCTGGATTTTGTCATAATCTGCTTTGTTGGCAAAAGTCAATCCAAGCATTCCCTGTTTCTTCAGGTTGGTTTCGTGGATACGTGCGAAGGATTTTACTAAAACCGCTTTTACACCAAGATGTCTCGGCTCCATTGCAGCGTGCTCTCTGGAAGAACCTTCGCCGTAGTTTTCGTCGCCCACCACGATAGAAGGAATTCCTGCTGCTTTGTAAGCTCTCTGAACTGCAGGAACTTCACCGTATTCACCGGTCAGTAGATTTTTCACCTTGTTAGTTTCCATGTTGTAGGCGTTTACTGCACCAATCAACATATTGTTGGAAATATTGTCGAGGTGACCTCTGTATTTCAACCAAGGACCCGCCATTGAAATGTGGTCGGTTGTACATTTTCCGAAAGCTTTGATTAAAACTTTTGCTCCCGTAATATTGAGTCCGTCCCAAGCTGGGAATTCCTCCAAAATCTGAAGTCGGTCAGAAGTCGGACTTACATTCACCTGAACAGAGGAACCGTCTGCAGATGGCGCTTGATAACCATTGTCATCTACCGCGAAACCTTTTGCAGGAAGCTCGGAACCTTTTGGCTCGTCGAGTTTCACCTGTTCACCTGCTTCGTTGGTCAAAGTATCTGTGATCGGATTAAAGTCTAATCTTCCTGAAATCGCAACTGCGGCAACCATTTCCGGCGAAGCTACGAAAGCGTGGGTGTTTGGATTTCCGTCGGCTCTTTTTGCGAAGTTTCTGTTGAAGGAATGGATGATGGAGTTTTTCTCCTCTTTCTCAGAACCCTCTCTGTCCCACTGTCCGATACACGGTCCGCAAGCGTTGGTAAAGATTCTGGCATTTTCGAATTTTCTGAAAGAATCAAGGAAACCGTCTCTTTCTGCAGTGAACTTCACCTGCTCAGAACCAGGGTTAATTCCAAGGATTGCTTTTGGTTTCACTCCTTTTGCGAAAGCATCTTCAACAATGGAAGCCGCTCTTGACAAATCTTCGTAAGATGAATTGGTACAAGAACCAATCAGCGCCCATTCAACGTCGATTGGCCAACCGTTCGCAACTGCCTTATCGTGGAATTCTGCAACTGGAGTCGCTAAATCCGGTGTAAAAGGTCCGTTCAAATGTGGAGTCAATTTGTCGAGGTCGATTTCAATTACCTGGTCAAAATATTGTTGTGGGTTTGCATAAACTTCGGCATCACCGGTCAAATGTTCTGCAATTTTATCAGCAGCATCTACTACGTCTTGTCTTCCGGTTGCAGCAAGGTATCTTCTCATCGAATCATCATAACCGAAAGTTGAAGTCGTAGCTCCCACTTCTGCTCCCATATTACAGATGGTTCCTTTTCCTGTTGCGGAAAGCGACTGCGCTCCTTCGCCGAAATATTCGATGATGCAGCCGGTACCACCTTTCACGGTTAGAATTCCTGCTACTTTTAGGATAATATCTTTTGCCGAAGTCCAGCCATTCATTCTACCGGTAAGTTTCACTCCGATCAGTTTCGGCATTTTCAGTTCCCATGCCATTCCTGCCATCACGTCAACTGCATCTGCACCACCAACACCGATCGCGACCATTCCCAATCCACCTGCATTTACGGTGTGTGAGTCGGTTCCGATCATCATTCCTCCTGGAAATGCATAATTTTCTAAAACCACTTGGTGGATGATTCCTGCTCCCGGTTTCCAGAATCCGATTCCGTACTTGTCGCAAACCGAACTGAGGAAATTGAAAACTTCAGAGTTTTTGTTTAATGACTCCTGCAAATCCTTTTCAGCACCCACTTTTGCCTGAATCAAGTGATCGGCGTGTGCGGTAGAAGGCACTGCAACCTTTGCTTTTCCGGCCTGCATAAACTGAAGAAGCGCCATTTGCGCGGTCGCATCCTGCATTGCCACTCTGTCCGGAGCGAAATCTACATAAGAATTTCCTCTTTCATAAGCTTGTGTCGCGTTTCCTTCCCAAAGGTGCGTGTAGAGAATTTTTTCTGCAAGTGTAAGCGGTTTTCCCACAACTTCTCTCGCTTTCGCAATTCTTTCGGGATAGCGTTCGTACACTTTCTTAATCATATCAATGTCAAAAGTCATATCGGTATGTTTTTAATGAAAATAATTGAAGTCCAAAATTACGAAATTTTTAGGAGCAAAACGGGTTAAAATGATTAAGAATTAAAATAAATATTATCTCAAACATCTATATTTTTGTTAAATTTATCCGTTTTTTACCCAAAAGCCATTTACAATAAAGAAGAAGCTGCCCATAATGATTTCTGTTGCCGTAATTTTGATTTTAGGCGCGGCATATTTTTTCTTTAATCCGGCAGAAAACCCGTTCTTTCCGTCATGTCCTTTTAAGTCAGCGACAGGGTTAGATTGCCCCGGTTGCGGTTCGCAGCGAGCGGTTCACGAGTTGCTGCATCTGAATTTTAAGAGTGCCTTCATTCATAATCCACTGATTGTTGTGGCGATCCCCGTTTCATTTCTTTACCTAATCTTTAGTATTGATGCTGTAAAGAATAGATTTCCAAAGCTCTACCGCTTGTTATTCAACAGGATCTCATTCTACATTTTTGCCGTAATCGTGTTGCTCTTTTTTATTTTTCGAAATATGTAAAAAAAATGCAAATATTTTTTGTAATTTCGCGGTCAGAAATAAAGGGGTGCTGCATCCGCGGCTGAGATTATACCCAATGAACCTGGAACAGGTAATGCTGTTTAGGGAACATATAAAATGTACCAATGTAAAAATTGAACAATGTACCAATCTGATTGCTACATTGCTACATTAAAAAATTGATGCATTTAATTTAATCGCCCCTTTTATTCAATTAATCTTAAAAATTAAAAGAATGAAAGGATTGTTTTTTTTAGGACTTTTGAGTCCAGCCGTTTTTTACGCGCAAATTCAGCAGGATTCCATCAAGGAGTCACAAATCGAGGCCATCAATTTTACCAAACGGCTTCCCGTCGCCAAAGAAATCATCAATGTGCAAAAGGATCTGGACCAGAAAAATCTCGGTCAGGATTTACCCGTGTTGTTGAAAAACCAGATGTCGGTTATTTCAACTTCCGATGCGGGAAATGGAGTTGGCTACACAGGTTTCAGAATCCGTGGAGTTGGCGGAAACGGCATTAATGTAATGATGAACGGCGTTCCGTACAACGATTCCGAATCGCAGGGAACTTTCTTTGTGGATGTTCCTGATTTGACAAGTTCCGCTTCACAAATCGTGATTCAGCGAGGAGTTGGAACATCTTCCAACGGAGTTTCGGCATTTGGAGCGAGTGTGAACGTGATCTCGAAAAATCCCGATGAAAAATTCTACATAAAATCCGACAATACTTACGGATCTTTCAACACCTATAAATATTCTGCCGAAATCGGTTCCGGGAAGTTCTGGAACAACCGGCTGAGTTTGATGGGACGTTACACGAAAATTCATTCCGACGGATATATCGACCGCGCTTTCTCGGATTTGGATTCCTACAACTTTACTGCGCTATTCGAACAAAACAAAACGAAACTCCGTTTTCTTGCTTTTGGTGGAAAAGAAAAAACCTACCAAGCTTGGAACGGCATCGATAAGGCGACTTGGGAAACCAACCCGAAATTCAATTTTTCGGGCGCGATTTATGATGCGAACTGGGAAAACATCGTGAGTTTCTACGATAACGAAACCGACAATTACGGGCAGAACCATTATCAATTATTGTGGGAGCAGAACTTCAACGACCGTTGGAATCTTGAAACCACTCTCCATTACACCAAAGGAAAAGGATATTACGAAAACTATAAGCAGGATGCGAAATACTCGAAATACAATCTGCCAAATCAAGGAGCTTCGAAACGTTCGGACTTCATCAGAAAAAAATGGCTCGACAATGATTTCTATGGAGCGGTTTCCACGCTTTATGGGAAGTTTGAAAACCTCGACCTGAACTTTGGACTCGTTGGAAACCAGTATTACGGAAGGCATTACGGAAATGTTTCCGACGTTTTTCTTCCCCAAATTTTCGAGCATGAATATTACCGAAACAATTCATTAAAAAATGAAATCGCAGGTTTTGCAAAAGCAATTGTTAAAGTAGACGCGTTCGAATTCTTTGGAGATTTGCAGTTGAGAAACATCGGCTACAACACAGGGATCGTTCAGCAAGGCGATGAAGAAGGCGTTGAATTGAAAAAGGACTGGCTGTTCTTCAACCCGAAATTTGGTGTGAACTACAAAATTCCTCAAGGAAAAATTTTCGTTTCCTACGCACACGCACACCGCGAACCGAACCGAGACGACCTCTTTTCAAATACAGAAACTCAAGCTGAAAAACTCCACGATTTCGAGGCAGGAATCGAGAAAACTTTCGGTAACCTCTCCTTTACCACGAATCTCTATTATATGAATTATGTGAACCAGCTGGTTTTGAACGGACAAATCAACAATATCGGAGAATTCATCAGAGTAAATTCGGGTAAAAGCTACAGGATGGGAATTGAGCTCGGCGCTTTGGCAAAACTGTCGGAACAGTGGAATCTTTCAGGGAATCTTGCTTTAAGTAAAAACGAAAACCAGGACTTCAAAAATGAAACCGGCAACGGAATTGATAATCTTGGAAACACGCCCATTTCCTTTTCACCAAATGTGATTGCGAACGCGTTGCTTAGTTATTCACCAACCAAAAACTTCTCGGTCGGTCTTCAAAATCAGTATGTAGGAAGCCAGTTTCTGGACAATACCAATAATGCAGATCTAAAACTTAAGGAGTATTTCCTGACCGATTTTAATGCAAAATACACTTTACAATTAAACAGAACTGATATTGATTTCAAGCTTTTGGTTAACAATATTTTTAACCAAAAATATGTAAACAATGGTTATGTGTATGAAGGACCCATTTATTTTTCACAGGCGGGAACCAACTTCCTTTTCGGCGTAAGCGCTTGGTTCAGATAGAATGTAAAACATAAATAATTGAATTTAGCTTCTGTAAAATATTTTACAGAAGCTGTTTTTTATTGCAAATTTTATTTTAATTTTGTCCCCTTAACTTTAATTAAATAAAAACATTATGAAAAAAATCTCTTCTTTGCTGGTTGCTTTATTTGCAATCATCACAGTTTCAGCTCAGGTACAGGTTACAGTAACTTCAGCTGGAAAAGTAAAAATCATGTACGGAGCTTCAAATAATTACACATTTTATGCTCCGGGAGTAGGAACTCAGACTTTTTATATCCACATGTGGTCTGTACCAGCAGATAATGGTACCGGTGCACAACTTGATGACTCTTGGAACAACTCTAATGTAACAATGAACTGGAGCGCTGCAGACAATGCTTACGTTGGAAATGTTGACTTTGCTACAAAGCTTTGGACCGGCACTAATAATGTAATCCCTGCAGGTACTACTTTAACCAACTTTGGAATGGTTTTCAAAGATCAACAAAACGGCGCAACGCACCAGTCTGCTGACGTTCAAGCGAACACAGTTGGTTTTACTCCGACAACAATTCCTGCATTGGCTGTTTCTAACGTTTCTGCAAAAGCTAAATCAGCAGTAGTAGCAGGTAAACTTTATACTTCTGCAAAAGGAAACCTTACTCTTTCGGTATATGAAATGAGCGGAAAGCTGGTTAAGACTTTTAATGTAAACGCAGACGGAAACGCAATCGACTTGAATGTACCTTCTAACGGACTTTACCTTGTGAAAATCAGCAATGGTTCTGAAAACGAAGTAGTGAAGTTTGCAAAATAATCTTCATTAACAATTAATAAGAGACTGCCCAATTTCGGCAGTCTTTTTTTTTGTTTTGATAAACTCATGCAAAAAACATAAATTTGCCAAAGTATGAATTTCACCGCACTGATTCTCGAATTTTTGAAACAAAACGGAACCGTTTCTCTACCCGGATTCGGAACTTTTTATCTAAAGAAAAGCAACGCGGTTCTGGACAGTGACGGCAAAAGTATTCTACCGCCGGGAAGTGAAATCGCTTTTCGTGAAACTGCAGCGAGAGATTCACAAAAGTTTGCACAATTTGTTGCAAAACACAATAAAGTAAAACAGATTGACGCCGAAATCGAGATCACGAAACAGGTGAATTTCTGGAACGCAACTCTTTATAAAGAGAAAAAGCTTTCCGTTGAAAATTTGGGAACTTTTTTTCTGGACGACAGCAAACTGCATTTCAAAGGAATTAGAACAGAAAATCTTTCGCCCGATTTTTACGGACTGGAAGAAATCAAGTTTTCCGAAATCAAGAGGAACAGAACAAAAGCGGGTGCATTCACCTTCAGCAATTCCGCTTGGTGGATCCTTCCGTTGCTTGCCGGTGTTTTAGGGCTCGCTTATGTGGGAATTACTCAGCCGGAAATGATCTTCGGCAAGAAATCATTCAACAATTTACACGAAGAAAAACCTGCTCCGAAAATTCAGAAAGACAGTGTCAAAACTGATTCTGCAAATGCAGCGATCGCGGTTCAGGACTCGATCCGAACAGATTCTATTGAAACTGTGGCAATTCAGCCCAAGAAAACAGCCCAAAAGTGGAGCTCAAAAAATTATTCAAAATCTAAATGGCAAAAATCAAAAAAGCGTCGGAATCATTAACGGTGATGACGAATATCGTGCTTCCCAACGAAACCAATTCACTCAGAAACCTTTTCGGTGGCGAACTTTTGGCAAGAATGGACCGATGCGCGTCAATTTCCGCAGCAAGACATTGTGAAAGACGCGTCGTAACGGCTTCTGTGAACCACGTTTCGTTCAACCACCCCATTCCTGAAGGCGGAATCGTTGTTTTGGAATCGAAAGTTTCAAGGGCGTTTTCTACCTCAATGGAAATTTATGTCGATGTTTGGTTGGATGATCCGATCAATCAGAAAAAAATCCATACCAACGAAGGAATCTACACTTTCGTGGCGGTGGATGAATTTAACAAACCGGTTCCGATCCCACAAATGGAGCCAGAAACCGAGGAAGAAAAACTTCGGTTCGATGCCGCACTGCGAAGAAAAGAACTTTCGCTCATCCTCTCTGGAAGAATGAAACCTGCAGATTCGGTGGAGCTGAAGAAACTCTTCTCTATCTAAGTTGATTTGAAATTGCCATGAACCATCTTGGCTCTTTTTACTTGACTCTTGGCTCTTTTAACTTGGCTCTTTTATCATGAAAATCCTCCTCCTCGACAAAAACCACCCACTCATTACGGAACAACTTTCCGCAAAGGGTTTTTTGTTGGATGAAGATTTCACTTCCTCTTACGATGACGTCTTAAAAAAGATTTTAGATTACGACGGAATCATTATCAGAAGCAGAATCCCGATCGACAGGAACTTTATTGAGCATGCTAAAAATCTGAAGTTCATTGCGAGAGTCGGCGCTGGAATGGAAAATATTGACTGCGAGTTTGCCGAACTTTCAGGAATCAGACTCATCAGTTCACCCGAAGGAAACCGGGATTCTGTGGCGGAACACGTTTTGGGAATGTTGCTGATTTTGATGAACCGTCTGTTTATCGCATCCAACGAGGTAAAAAACGGAATCTGGAAAAGAGAGGAAAACCGCGGCGACGAGCTTCTAGGGAAAACATTCGGAATCATCGGTTACGGAAATATGGGAAAAGCGGTCGCCAAACGGCTCTCGGGGTTTGGCTGCAAAGTCATTTTCCACGATATCTTACCGAATCTTTCAGATGAATTTGCAACTCAGGTTTCATTGGAAGAACTCAAAAAAGAATCCGATATCTTGAGTTTGCACCTCCCGATTACGCCTGAAACACATTATCTCATTGACGAAAAATTTATTTCTGAAATGGAGAAGGATTTCTATTTCGTGAACACTGCCCGTGGAAAAAATGTCAAAACGAAAGATTTAGTTGAAGCCATTAAAAATGGAAAAGTAAAAGCTGCAGCACTTGACGTTTTGGAATATGAAAAATCGTCTTTTGAAAATCTAGAAACGAAAAACGAAGACCTTCAATTCCTGCTCAACTCTGAGAAGGTCATCGTGACACCACACATTGCGGGCTGGACAACACAAAGCAAAGAAAAACTGGCGCAGGTAATTGTGGACAAGATTTTGATTGAAATTGTTTAACTCTAATGCACAAAAAAATTCTTGCTATGGAAGTAATTATGTTTCGACCACAAAATAAGAAAGAAAAAATGTTGATGAAGATTTTTTTCAAGGCCTTGAATTTGGAAATCGAGGAAAGGGAAGAGACAACTTCTGACATTACAAATCCTGTGATTTTGGAACGATTGGAAAGAATACGGAAAGACCAAGAAGGCAACACCATCAGAATTGACCCAAAGAATGTATGGAAATCTATTTCTTCAAAATAGAGGACATTACAAAGACAAATAGGGATTCATTTACTGAGTCCTTTTTTTATTTCAATTTCTTAACAAATCTTTATGACTGCAATCTTACGCTGCTTTCCAAAAAATCCCTTAATTTGCGGGATTCTTAAATAGTTTTTCTTGATGAATTTTTTCCGCAGTATTTTGCCGCTGCTACTTTTGGCGATTTTGGTGACCTCATGCAAATCAGAAGGCATCAATTCTGAAAGCGAAGACACCGAAACCAGCTTGCCCAATTACGGAAACATCAAGCTTGCCGAGATTTTCCACAGAAAAGACATTAAGCTGGAAAACAAGGACTCCATCGTATCTGTTCTCGACAACTACTACAAAAACGTTTGGGAAAAAGGCGATTTGTGGGGCGGGTTTCTCGTAGCAAAAGGCGACAAAATTCTTTACGAAGAATACCGCGGATTTGCTCAGGACAAAAATCAGGAACCCATCAATAAAGAAGTTCCACTGCACGTCGCGTCGGTTTCAAAAACTTTGACAGCAATGGCGGTAATGAAACTCGTGGAAGCTGGAAAAATTGATCTGAATGACCATCTGACAAAATTCTTCCCAAAATTCCCCTATCCGAAAGTGACTGTTTTCACGCTTTTAAACCAAAGAAGTGGACTACCGAAATACGAATACTTCATTGAAAAAATAAAGCCAGAACCAGCGGAACTTTCCAAGAAATTCCTCACCAATCAGGATGTGCTGAATATGCTGATTCGTTACCAACCCGAACTTTCGCGCGAAACCGACACTGGCTTTATGTACTGCAATACGAATTATGCGTTATTGGCTTTAATTGTCGAGCAGGTTACCAAAACTCCTTTTCCGGAGGCGATGCAGCAGATTGTTTTCCGCCCACTGAAAATGAAGCACACCTATATTTTTCAGGAAAAAGATACGGCGACCGCAGCGAAATCCTTTTACCAACGCGGACCGAGAGTTTATCCTTATGATCGTCTTGATGCAATATACGGCGACAAAAACGTGTTCACCACGCCACGCGATTTGCTGAATTTCTCCAAGGCGATGTTTGCCAAAAACTTCCTTCGCCACGACCTTTACGAAAAGATTTTTGAACCGTACAGCAACGAAAGACCGGGAGTCAACAATTATGGAATCGGTTTCAGGATGAAGGTCTTTAACGAAAACGAAAAACTCACCTACCACAACGGATGGTGGCACGGAACGAACTCTGTTTTTGCCCACCTTCTGAAATCCAACGTAACCATTGTCGCCATCGGAAACAAATATTCGAGGAGGGTTTATTCGGCACTCGCGCTTTCCGGGCTGTTTGAAAATTTCCCTTACGAAATCGAGAAATTCCACAAGGTGATGAACGAAACCGACAGTACTAAAAGTTCTACTGCCAAAGATTCCGTGGATTCCTACAGCGAATAATTTCTTATTTTTGTTCAAAATTTCTCAATGAGGAAAATTATTTTTCTTTTCATTTTCAGCATCATCGTCACTTCCTGCGCAAGAGTTGGTTCCCCAGTTGGCGGTCCCAAAGACACGATTCCGCCGAGAGTTGTCGGGAGCAATATCGATACTTCAAGAGTGAATGTACCACGAAACATCAAGGAACTCCGCATTGATTTCGACGAGTACATCACGCTGAAAGACATCAACAAAAACCTGATTATTTCGCCATCATTAAAAAGGATGAAAAAAATTCTTCCTTCGGGAATGGCGAATAAATACCTGCTGATCAAATGGGACGATACGCTGCAAGCAAATACAACCTACAATTTTAATTTTGGAAACTCGATCGTTGACAACAACGAAGGAAACCCGCTTCAATACTACACTTTTGCTTTTTCTACTGGAGATAAAATCGACAACCTCTACATCAGCGGCGATGTGAAAAACATGATCGCCCAGAAACAAAGCGGCACCGCTGAAAAGAATTTCGTGGTCGGACTATATCAGGAAAAAGATTCCATGAACTACCGCCAAAAACCGTACTACATCACCAAAGCCGATCCAGACGGTTACTTCGAGCTGAATTATCTGTCGCCCGGAAATTACCGAATTCTCGCATTCGACGACGCCAATGGAAATTCAGTGTATGACGCAGGAAAAGAAAGTGTCGGCTTCAAGAAAGAAAAGATTGAGTTGGACAAAAGTATTTCGGGAATGGAAATTTACCTTTATCCATCGAAGAAAGCGGTAAAATACACCGAGATGAAAGAAGTTCCTGGTGGAGTTTTGATGACTTTCGAAGGGAATCCAGAAAGTGTGAAAGTGCAGTCGCTCAACGCAAAACTCCAGGATTACAAAGTAACGCAAACTCCAAAATCTGATTCGGTGACCATTTGGTTTGATGCCCGAAAACAGGATCTGGGAATCACACAAAGCGAAAACCTGAAATTCAGCTACGACAACGGAATCAAGAAAGATTCGGTATCGCTGTTTTACCGTTACAACACCAAGAATGAAATGACGGTCAGCAATTCCAGAGGGAATCTTTTGCCGCCGAATCAGGATTTCGCCATCAAATCGAATTACTATATCGACAGAATTCAAACAGAAAAATGGACACTGGTTTCAGACAGCATCCAACAGGAATTTACCGCAAGAATCTCGGAAAAAAATCCTTACGAAATTTTCATTAAAGCTAATTTTAAGGAAGGTAAAAAATACTCATTAACTGTACCGAAAGAAACCGTGTCTTCTTTTTACGAATCGATTGCTAAATCCTACCGATTTGATTTTGAGGGAGATAAAACCGAAAACTACGGCACTTTAAATCTAACCCTTGAAAATCCACCAACTCACAAGTTCTGGCTACAATTGCTGAATGAGGGAAATGATGTTGCGTATTCCCGTTACGGAAAAGAAACTAAGTTTATCTTTAGCTCCATAAAACCAGGGAAATACCAGATTCGGATCTTGGTTGACAATAACGAAAACGGAATTTGGGACACCGCCGATTTTGCCAATAATGAATTTGCGGAAGATGTTTATTTGATGGACAAGAAGATTGACATTCGTCCGTTGTGGGAAATCCGCGAAGTGTGGGATCTCGCGCCGAAGAAGGAAGCGCCGAAAGAGACTTTACCGAACGTACCGACTCCAATAGAAACCAAGAAACCTTAATGATGAAAACATTCCTGAATATTCTATACTGGTTTCTGATTGTGATTGCATTGATTCAGTTCATTCCTGTGGACAGAACCAACAAACCCGTTGATGAAAAAGTGAATTTCGTGACGGTGCAGAACACTCCCAAAAATGTTACTGAAATTTTGAAAAAAGCTTGCTACGACTGCCATTCCAACGAAACGGTTTACCCGAACTATGCGTATGTCGCGCCAATTTCGTGGTCGATCAAGAACCACATCAACGAAGGTCGAGAACATCTGAATTTCTCGGAATGGAAGAATTTCAACCCTGATTTGAAAAAGAATATGCTCGAAAACTCGGCGAAATCGGTCAAGGATTACTCGATGCCGATGACTGGTTATATTGCGCAGCATCCCGAGGCGAACCTCACCAAAGCGGAAAGGGTTTTGCTCGTGAATTACTTTGAGGAACTGCTGAAGTCGGGGAAATACTAAAATCCAATTAGAAAAGGTTTCAGTTCTTTTCTTCACCGCAAAGATTATCTATAAGGCATCAAATCTTAAGAATGCAAAGAAGAATCTGCAAGCAGATTTTTTGAAGCGCACTCCATCCATCCTTCTTCAATTCGTCTTTGACGAAAAAATCTTTGCCCACTGAATTATGGAAGTTCAAAACTCAATCTTTGCGTTTTCAGAAAAAAACTTGCTTTTATAATTTGTCACATAATTTTTGATAACTGATCAGATTTGAATAATTATCAAAATCTGAAAATGTTTACGGTTGAAAGTTTTACAAAACTCCCAATCCCAGGAAAACAGAAAACACAATTAAAGCCACCGCAACAAATTTTTGAAGGAAGGAAATGGTGATTTTCTTCAAGAGTTTATTCCCTAAAAAAGCACCCGCAAAAGCAGAAAGTGTCGCGAGAATCACCAAGTTCCAGTTGAGGGATTCGTTATTCTTGATGATGTGTTCCGAATAAACGGAAAGCCGCGAAATATCGATGAGACAGGCAATTGCAATTCCTGTCGCGATAAAAGCTTCCTTCGATAATCCCGCCCGAATCAGAAACGCCGATCGGAGCGCACCTTGATGCCCTGAAAGTCCGCCAAAGAAACCACTCACCAATCCACCGAGCGGTAAATATTTTTTGCCGAACTGCAGGTTTTTCAGCCGGGGAATCAAATCGAAGAGCGCGAAGAAAATTAACAGAACCGCGATGATCACCTTGATTGCAGTGATTTGAAATGATTTTCCCGAAAATCCGTATTCGTAAAACGGTTTCATTTCTGAAAGATAATTGAGCAAATAAGCTCCCAAAAACGCCGCCGCAATTGCAGGAATCCCAAATCTCAACAAAACCTGTTTGTCAACATTTTTCCCAACGAGGAAGAATTTGAAGACGTTGTTCAGAAAATGCACAATCGCCGTTAAAGCAATGGCAACTTCGACCGGAAAAAACAGTGCGAAAACGGGAAGAAGAATCGTTCCCAAACCAAATCCTGAAAAAAAAGTAAGTCCCGACGCAAACAGCGCAACCGCACAAATAATAATTTCCTGCATTTCTAATTTTTTGCCATCCAAAAATTAAAATTAAGGAATATCTGCGAGAAGCATATTAACTTACTGCCGCCTCTCCAATCTCGGTCTGCTGAAAAGCGAAATAATTACTCCCGCAAAAAGCCCGATCGTTTTCAGCGAAGCAAACTGCGAATCTGTGGGAATGAATGCGCCAATCACGCAAAGTGCAGCCGCAAGATACATCGGATAAAGAAATTTTTGGTTGGTTAAAGTCGGTGCCTGCAAAAAGAAACTCGCCCCGATTAAGATGTAGAAAAACTTCTGGTACAAAAGGTTGTTCAGCTCAGGCGACAATAGGTTGAAGAATCCGATAACGAGGCAAACGAGTGCCGCAATCGATAGGATTCCTTGAATTGTTTGTGTATTTGTATTCATTAATAACTCTCATTTTGATTAGGAAAATCCGAACTTTTCACGTCTTTCACATATTGGGAAACCGCGCCAGTAATTTCGGTATATAGGTCGAGGTATCTTCTTAAAAATTTAGGTGAGAAATCCTTGTTCATTCCCACCATATCGTGGTACACCAAAACCTGACCGTCGCAGTCGGGACCTGCTCCAATACCGATGGTTGGAATCGAAATGCTTTCTGACACTTTCTTTGCGAGTGCCGCAGGAATTTTTTCCAAAACCAAAGAAAAACATCCGAGTTGCTCCAGAAGTTTGGCGTCGCTGATGAGTTTCTCTGCTTCCTCCTCTTCTTTTGCGCGAACTTTATACGTTCCGAACTGGTAAATCGACTGCGGCGTCAATCCCAAATGTCCCATCACAGGAATTCCAGCATTGACGATTTTGATGATCGATTCCTCGATTTCTTTTCCGCCTTCTAGTTTTATTGCATGAGCTTCAGACTCTTTCATAATCCGAACTGCAGATTCCAACGCTTTCTCGGGATTCGACTGGTAACTTCCGAACGGAAGATCGACCACCACCAAAGCTCGGTCAACACCACGAATTACACATTGTGCGTGGTAAATCATCTGATCCAAAGTAATCGGCAAAGTAGTTTCGTAACCCGCCATCACATTGGAAGCGGAATCTCCGACCAAGATCGCGTCAACTCCGCCTGCATCCACCATTTTTGCAGTCGTGTAATCGTATGCGGTGAGCATCGTGATTTTTTCTTTGTCGAATTTCATTTTTCGCAAAGTCTCGGTGGTAATTTTTTTGAGTTCTGAATGTACAGACATAATCTTAACTTTCGGCTTTATGCTTTCTGCAATCAGCAGATACAGAAAATTAAAGATAGATGAGGAAAAGCCGACCGCTGATCGCCGACTGCAGACAGCTACATAATCACGTGCCCCAACTTAATCAATTTCTCGTGGTTGAGGATTTTGATGAGTCTGCCGTCAACTTCGATGAGCCCGTCCTGCTTGAATTCGGAAATCAAGCGGATTGCGCTTTCTGTGGCGGTTCCGATAATGTTGGCAATTTCTTCACGGGTTAATGAGATCTTGATAAATCCTTCTGGATCGGTTCCCAGTTTCTGCTCGAGAAGCAAAAGAATTTCCGCGAGTCGTTCCCGAACGGTTTTCTGAGCAAGGAAAGTTACGGTATTTGAGGATTCGCCGAGTTCGAAAGCGATTTTCTGCAACATCACAAAAGCCAGCTTGGAATCCACTTCCAACAAATGTAGAAAAACATCCGACGGAAGAAAAGACGCCTCAACATCGGTCATCGCTTCGGCTTTTGCCTGAAAGTCTTCACCGCATAGAATGGAGCGGTATCCGATCAGATCACCTTCTTTAATAAAACGGAGAATTTGTTCCTTTCCGTAAACCCCTAATTTTGAAAGCTTTGCGGTTCCTTTTTTGAGCAGATAAACTCCTTTTGCCATTTCACCATCCTCAAAAATGGTTTCGCCTTTATGAAATTTTAGAGATTGCCTTGAAGACAGATATTTTTCAAAATCCACGGGCGACAATGTTTCTCTGAATGACTCTTCGTTAAAGGTGTTCTGCAGATTCTCCTCGATCAGGGTTTGTTTTTCCAGTGACATAGTTTTATGACATTTATCAGCAAAAATAGGGTATTTAAAGCCTTGCTACAAATTTATTTGTCATAATTTTGTCCGTTAAACTTTGTTGAAGTGGCCGAAAACTGTTTTCATTGTGGGCAAGACATCGCGAAAGAGCGGATTTCTTTCGACGAAAAGGTGTTTTGCTGCAACGGCTGCAAATCGGTTTATGAAATCCTGAACCTCAATAATTTAGGTAATTTCTACGAGCTCAATAAACGGTCGGGAATCCGTCCAGATGAAAGCTCCTCGCAGTTTGATTATCTCGACACTCCTGAAATTTTTGAGAAAGTGACCGATTTTTCCGAAGGAAACACGAGTTTGGTTACGTTTAAGATTCCTGTAATTCACTGTTCATCATGCATCTGGTTGCTTGAAAGTTTGCAGACGCTGAACAAAAACATCAATTATTCCCAGGTTAATTTCACCAGAAAAACAGTTCAGATTTCCTTTAACCAAAACGAACTGAAACTGAGCGATTTGGCGAAATTCCTAACCAATCTCGGGTACAAACCAGTCATCAATCTGGAAACCGCTGAAAGAAAAGAGGAAACTCTTGACAAGACTTTGCTCATTAAATTAGCAATTGCAGGGTTCGCATTCGGAAACGGAATGTTTTTTTCCTATCCCGAATACGCCGCTGAAGTAATGGGAACAAGCGATTTCTGGTTCGACAAATACAAGAATCTGTTCCGATTTATTATGTTCCTTTTGGCGACTCCCGTTGTTTTTTACTCCGCTTCAGATTACTTCAAATCGGCTTGGTTTGGCTTAAAGAATAAAATCGTCAACATCGATGTACCGATTGTTTTAGGGATTTTGATGCTCTATGGGAGAAGCATTTACGAGGTGCTCACCGATTACGGAGCGGGTTATTTCGACACTTTGTGTGGACTGCTGTTCTTCATGTTGCTCGGAAAACTATTTCAAAAAAGAACGTACAGCGCACTTTCCTACGACCGCGACTACAAATCGTTTTACCCGATTGCCGTGACCAAAATCGATTTCCATGGAAAGCAGGAAAATATTCTTCTTTCGGAATTAAAAGTCGGCGACCGGATTTTGGTGAGAAACCAGGAAATTATTCCCGTAGATTCCATTTTAATTAATGGTGAGGGAAATATCGACAACAGTTTCATCACGGGCGAAAGCGCGTCAGTTCCTAAAAAAGCAGGAGACAAAATTTTCGCGGGCGGAAAACAGACAGGTTCTGCATTAGAACTGGAAGTTATCAAAACCGTAAACCAAAGTTATCTTACGCAACTTTGGAATAAAGAAGCATTCAAAAAACACGAAACGGGACTTGATACTTTAACCAACCATATTTCCAAATACTTCACCTTCACCATTTTAGGAATCACCTTGATTGCAGGAATTTACTGGATCCGCGTGGATTTTGAGAAAATGTTTCAGGTGGTTGCAGCGATTCTGATCATTGCTTGTCCGTGTGCATTGGCGTTGTCTGCTCCGTTTACGTTTGGACACGTGATGCGGATTTTGGGGCGGAATAAATTTTATGTTAAAGATACTTTAACCATCGAAAAAATATCTAAAATCGGCACACTGGTTTTTGACAAAACGGGAACGATCACCCATCAGAAAAAAGCTGACATCGTTTTTGAAGGAACTGAAATTCAGGAATTTGACTTAAAGAACATTAAATCATTAGTAAAAAATTCCAATCACCCGCTTTCAAAATCTCTATATGAATTTCTGGAAATTGAGGATGAGCACTTCCCTGTTGAACATTTTCTTGAAATTCCTGGGAAAGGTTATGAAGCCGAAGTTCGTGGGAAAACGTATAGAATCGGTTCTGCAAAATTGGTTGGTCAGGAATCCAAAAATTTGGAAACTGCAGTTTATATCAGCGGAAATAATGAGTACTTAGGAAAATTCATCTTTAAAAATGAATACCGCGAAAACTTGAATTCTCTATTTAAAAAACTTCACGGTTACAATATCCATATTCTCAGTGGTGACAATTCTTCGGAAGAAAACCAGCTGAAGTCGATGATTCCGAATCCGCAAGGAATGGCGTTTAACCAAAGTCCTGAAGACAAATTGAACTACATCAAAAACTTACAGGAAAAAGGACAAAAAGTGGCGATGCTCGGCGACGGACTAAATGATGCAGGTGCTTTGAAACAAAGCAACGTGGGAATCGCGGTTGCGGATGACACCAATTCGTTCACGCCTTCATCGGATGTAATCATGTCGGGAGAAAAAATCACGGAACTCGACAAATACCTGAACTATTCGAAAGATGCGATGACGATAGTGAAAATGACTTTCGCGATCAGCTTAATGTACAATGTAATTGGGGTGAGCTTCGCTGTACTTGGTAAGGTTTCTCCACTATTTGCCGCGATTCTGATGCCGATCAGCTCGATCAGTGTGGTGGTGTTTACTTCTGTGGCAACTTGGTGGCGGAGCTCTAAATATTTCAGTATCAGAAAGTAACGAAGAAGCCACTTATTTAGAAGAATTTTAAATTAACATTGTTTAACATCCCTTGCCGAAAATCATAATTTTTAAGTAAATTTGGGGCAGGTTTATTTCTAAATTTGCACGGGAGATGGATATACTGTACCTGATGATTCTTTGCAGCGTGACATTGGCAGTAGTTTTCCTGATTATTTTCATCGTGAATGCCAGAAAAGGTCAGTTTGAAGACGATGAATCCCCTGCAGTAAGGATTTTGCTGGATTCGGAGGTGATTAAGGAAGAGGAGCCGCAAAATGAAGAAACAGTTAAAAAAGATATAGAAGAAAAAAGTGATTAGTTAATATGGAAACACAAAAGTTTAGTTATGACAACGGCATTGTGCGCGCATTTCTTTATGCAACAGTAGTTTTCGGACTCGTTGGATTTTTATTGGGACTTACCGCGGCACTGATGCTTTTCTATCCGGAACTTCCTGAGTACTTCCTGGGAACCGATGATGTCACCATCAAAAGTTTGCAGAGCGGTAATCTCCAAGGATTGATCAATTCGCAGGGAGCGTTTGGTTTTGGACGTATCAGGATGCTTCACACGAGTGCGGTAATTTTTGCATTTGTTTGCAACGGGTTCTTCGCGGGAGCTTATTATTCGTTACAGCGACTCCTTAAAACAAGAATGTGGAGCGACACCCTTTCCTGGATTCACTTCTGGGGATGGCAATTAATGATCGTTGCCGTAGTTATTACTTTCTTCATGGGGATTAACACCTCTAAAGAATATGCAGAACACGAATGGCCAATCGATATTTTGATCACGGTGATCTGGGTAGTTTTCGGAATTAATATGATGATGACCATTCTTAACAGAAGAGTTCGTCACCTTTATGTAGCAATTTGGTTCTATTTGGGAACTTGGGTTGCGATTGCGATGCTGCATATTTTCAACAACCTTGAAGTACCGTTATCTTTCACAGGATGGAAATCCTACTCTGCTTATGCAGGGGTTAAAGATGCTCTGGTTCAGTGGTGGTACGGTCACAATGCGGTAGCTTTCGTATTGACGACACCGATTCTTGGTTTGATGTACTACTTCCTTCCAAAAGCTGCAGACCGACCTGTGTTCTCTTATAAGCTTTCAATCATCCACTTCTGGTCATTGATCTTCGTTTATATTTGGGCAGGACCTCACCACTTGCAGTACACTGCAATTCCAGGTTGGGCGCAAGCATTGGGAACTGGTTTCTCAATCATGCTGATCGCTCCATCTTGGGGAGGAATGCTTAACGGACTCCTTACACTGAGAGGAGCTTGGGATAAAGTTAGAGAAAATCCAGTACTGAAATTCTTTGTTGTTGCGGTTACCTGCTACGGGATGGCGACATTTGAAGGGCCGATCTTGGCAACCAAGACATTGAACAAAATTGGTCACTTTACCGACTGGGTAATTGGTCACGTTCACGTTGGTGCACTTGGCTGGAACGGATTCATCACATTCGGTATGATTTATTATCTGTTGCCGATTATGTGGAGAACCAAACTTTGGTCTGTGAAATTGGCAAACTGGCATTTCTGGTTAGGAACTTTAGGAATTATTTTCTACGCAGTTCCTTTATATATCGCAGGATTCACCCAAGGTTTGATGTGGAAGCAATTTAATCCAGACGGAACACTTGTTTACAAAAACTGGTTGGATACTGTAACCGCAATTATTCCTTACTATCAAATGAGATTTGTAGGTGGACTATTATACATCAGTGGTGCAATTCTAATGGTGGTAAACGTGATTGCAACGGTAAGAAGCGGATCATTCCAAAAAGAAGTTCCTGCTGAAGCTCCTGCATTGGCAAATATCTCTAAACAAAGAAAAGAAGGAGAAGGATGGCACTTATGGTTGGAAAGAATGCCGGTTTTGATGACTGTTCTTTCATTCGTGGCAGTGGCGATCGGTGGTTTCATCGAAATCGTACCAACATTGACCATCAAGGACAACGTACCGACAATTGCTGCGGTAAAACCATATTCACCACTTGAATTGGAAGGTAGAGACCTCTATATCCGTGAAGGATGTAACTCCTGTCACACCCAGGTAATCCGACCTTTCCGTGATGAAGTGGTTAGATTCAACGGTAAAAATGGTCAATACTCTAAAGCCGGGGAGTTTGTTTACGACAGACCTTTCCTTTGGGGATCAAAAAGAACAGGTCCGGATCTGCACAGACAGGGTGGCAAGAACCCGAGTTCATGGCATTATAAACACATGCTGAACCCAAGAGTAACTTCTGCGGGATCCGTCATGCCGAGATATCCTTGGTTAATTGCCAATGACCTCGACAGAAGTAAAATGGTGGCTAAGTTAGAACTGATGAAAAATGTTTTCGATGTTCCTTATACAAAAGCAGAAATCGATTCAGCCAATCAGTGGGCAGATAATCAGGCAGCGCACATTGTGAAGCAGATCTATGCTGAAGCTGCAGACGTAAAGAAAGCTTACGACGAAAAGAAAGCTGCTGAAGGTGCTAACTTCACCCCGCTTGAGAAAAAAGAAATCGTAGCGCTTATTGCATACCTGCAAAGATTGGGTACCGACATTAAGACTACCGAAATTAAAACTGCAAGTACAAACTAATCAATCGGTTAAAGGGACATTCGAATGATACCACAAAGCATCAAGGACATATTAGGAAACAGCGGCGATAACTCGATATTTCAAACAATCGCGATGTTATTCTTCCTTGTCCTCTTCCTGGGAATCGTATATTGGGTTTTTTCGAGACCAAAGAAATATTACGACGAAGAAGCGAATGCCCCTTTAAATGATGATATTGTTAAAGATAACGACGAAAATCTTTAATTTTAAAAAATTAAACTTTTATGAAACCTAGAACACCCGTTTACATTACGATAGCAACAATTTTTGTGATTCTGTTCATCGTGTATTATATGTTTGTACAGAGCGGCTCATTCCTGACCTCGGCTTATTTCTGGGGAACGGTGGTGATCAGTATTATTCTCGCGATGATTCACCATTCTATTGGGGATTTGATCGAGAACGATAAATTCAAGAAATTGTCAGATGCAGAAAAGCATGCTTATCTGGAGGCAAAGAAGACTCCTTATTTCAAGAGCTTATACGAAAGTGCATTTAAGAAGCAATCAAGCAGCGAGGAAAAAGATATCCTTATCGACCACGGCTTTGACGGAATTATGGAGCTTGACAACCAGTTGCCTAAATGGTGGCTCGGTTTATTCTGGTTCGGTGTAGCATATTGTGTGGTTTACCTTATTGCTTATGGATTTACCGACTTCGCTCACCAAGGAAAAGAATATGATGAGGAATACAAAGCACAAACTGCAAGTATCGCCGAGTATATGAAAAACACTCCTCCTCCAACCATTGAAACTGCAGTTTACTCGGCAGACAATATCGCCGCAGGTGAAGAAGTATTCAAAACCAACTGCGTATCCTGCCACAACGACGGAGGAAAAGGAGGAATCGGACCAAACCTGACCGACAACTTCTGGATCAACCAACCAGAGAAAACTTTATTCAAAAACGTTTTCCACATGGTTGAAAACGGTTCGCAAAATAACCCTACAATGCAGGCATTTGGAAAGAATGGAGTATTAACCGGATTTGATATTCAAAATGTGGCTGCATATATCTACCACATTAACCAGGAACAATCACCTGTGACACAAGCACAGGGTGGCGCTGCTCCGCAAGGAACAGAAGCTCACTGGGAAAAGTAAAACTTAATAAACAACCAATTTGAAAACATAATCCGGTATCTTTTGGCATGAGAGATAAGGATTATGTTTTCTTTTTTTAATGCAAAAGAATAATGGCAGAAGAACAGCAAATACATAGAGAAGGGCTTAAAGGCGGACAAGGACAGGTAATCGAAGCCGAAACTTTCAGGGATTCCGTTGGAACGATGGAGCAAACCGGAAAAAGAAAATGGGTGTTCCCACGGAAACCCAGCGGCAAGTACACCAATTACCGAACGCTCGTCGCCATCGTCTTGCTTGCTGTTTTCTTTATTTTACCTTTTGTAAAGATCAACGGAAACCCGTTTCTGATGATCAACATTCTCGACCGGCAATTCTATATTCTCGGTCAACCATTTTATCCGCAGGATTTCTTTATTCTTGCTTTGGGTGCGATTACTTCCATCGTTTTCATCATTCTCTTTACTGTAGTTTTCGGGCGTATTTTCTGTGGATGGATTTGTCCGCAAACCATCTTCCTAGAAATGATTTTCCGTAAAATCGAATATGCGATCGAAGGCGACCGTAACAAACAGATGAAACTCGACCGACAGGAATGGAACGCCGAAAAAATCTGGAAACGCTCACTGAAATGGGGAATCTATATTATCATTTCCCTTATCATTACCCACTGGATGTTCATGTACATCGTCGGTTATCAGGAGGTTTTCAAAATTATGAAGGAAGGTCCGTTTGTAAACTTTACCAATTTCCTCGTAATGATCCTTTTCACCGCAGCATTCTACTTTACATTTGCGTGGTTCAGAGAGCAGGTTTGTACACTCGTTTGTCCATACGGTAGATTACAGGGAGTACTAATCGACAAGCAGACCATCAATGTTTACTACGATTTTAAAAGAGGTGAAAACCGTGCAAAATGGAGAAAGGGTGAAGACCGAAAAGCTGCCGGAAAAGGCGACTGTATCGACTGTAACCAATGTGTCGTAGTTTGTCCGACAGGAATCGACATCAGAGACGGACAACAGCTGGAATGCGTGAACTGTACCGCATGTATCGACGCGTGCGACGAGGTGATGGTGAAAGTTGGTTTGCCAAAGGGTTTGATCCGATACGCAACAGAGGACGAGATCGAAAAAGAAGTTCCTTTTAAGTTCACTTCTAGAATGAAGGCGTACACCGGAGTGCTTCTGCTTTTGGTTGGTTTCCTTGGATTCCTCCTGAGCAACCGTGGTTCGATGGAAGCAAAATTCATTAAACCTGCAGGTTCCACTTTCTTTGTCAGAGACGGAAAAATCATCAACAACTACAATTATACTTTCCTCAACAAATCTAACAAGGATCATATAGTGACCATAAAGATCATCGAGCCGCAACACGGAACGATTACGATGGGTGAAGACGAAAAAATCCTGATGAAAAAAGACCAGATGATCAAAGGAAATGTAAACATCAGCTTCCCTGAAAAAGAAATCAAACTCTCAAAACAAAACATAAAGATCGGCGTTTATGATCAAGACGGCAAACTGCTTGATTCATTTGACACCTATTTTGAAGGACCGTTTAAAATTCAATTCTAATAAATATGCTGAAGAAGTTTAACTGGGGACACGGAGTTATTTTAGCGCTCGGATCGTTTATCGCGTTCATCATGTTTATGGTTTTGGTTTTTCCGAACGGGCAGCAGAATTCCGAGCTCGTTTCCCAAAGTTATTATGAAGACGAACTGCAATACCAGCAAGTGATCGATGCCAAAAACAACGCTGAGAAATTAACCGAAAAACCCAGCTATCAGCAAAGTACAGAAGGTATCAAAATTACCTTTCCCGCCACGGAAACTGTAGATAACAAAGCGGTACATTTTGAACTTTTCAGGACAGACGACGCCAACCTCGATGTGAAAAAAGAATTGACGCTGGATAACCAGAACGCGATTCTAATTCCCTCAAAAGTTTTGGTTAAAGGTTCCTACACGCTCAAAGTAAAATGGCAAAAAGATAAAAAACATTACCAAGTCGATTACGACGTTTTATGGAAATAGCACTCATCATTTCTGCACTTGGATTGGGATTCGCGTCCGGTTTTCACTGTATCGGGATGTGTGGACCGATTGCGCTTTCGATGGGTTTAACCAAGAAACAGTCCACCAATTATTACCTGCAGAACCTCACTTACCAATTCGGTAGAATCGTTACCTATTCCCTACTCGGAGCAGTTCTTGGCATTGTGGGAAAAGGTTTTGAAATGGCGGGTTTCCAACAATATCTTACCATCGGTGTCGGAATTCTTTTGATCATTATGGCGATTTTTTCCTTTGGCGGAAACGACTTCGCCTCGAAAATTCCGTTTCTTTCCAAGTTTCTCTTAAAGGTAAAAATCAATCTCGGCAATTTATTACAGAAAACAGATTACCGATCCCGCTTCACGACAGGAATTCTCAACGGATTTCTTCCTTGCGGAATGGTTTATATGGCTTTAACGGCGAGTCTTGCTTCTGGTGGAATTTGGCAGGGAGCAACCTTCATGGCACTTTTCGGATTGGGAACTTTACCTTTTATGTTCGCGGTGGTACTTTTAGGAAACCTGATGACGAACGCATTCAGAATTAAAATCCTAAAATTCGTTCCTGTGATGATGATTATTCTCGGCGGACTTTTCGTTCTCCGCGGAATGGAAGTTGGGATTCCCTACCTTTCCCCAAAAAAGGAAGCGCTGAAAATCATCCACAACGATTCCAAGGAACACCACGAGGGAAACCACGAAAGCTGCCATTAGTAGCTGCTAATTCAAACGATAAATTCCAAAAAGAAAATCAGTAGGATGCTTTTGAAGTAATTCGTCTTCAAGCCGGAAAACTTCTCTTAGAACAGTGTCCTTTTCAACATCCATTTCAACAAAATGATGTGCGATATCTTTCAGTGCACTCTGCATGATATTGTTTCCAAATGGCTTCTCTTCAATAATCTTAAAACGTTTATGGATTGCGGGCAAAATGCTTTCGGAATCCGCACATTCAGATGGATCTGCAATGATCATCCTCGCCAAACCGGAACCCTGATAACTATTTTTGTAGATATTGGTTTTAAAAACCTGACGGTATTTTTTAGGAATCGACTTTATCGCTTTATTAATGTAAGAAATCTGCAGATCGGAATACTGCAAACGATTTTTTCCAACATATTCATTGATTACCAGATAACCACCAGGTTTTAAGCTCTTTACCACCACATCATCCATAAACTGCTCGATATGGTCAAAGTGATGAAGTGAAGCATGGAAAAAAACGACATCATATTCCTCTTTCTTGAAATCGTACTTCAAAATATTTTCCGCATGATAGAAGATATTGGTAAGATTTTCTTTGTCGGAAATCTGTTTTGCCACCTTCAAAAGTTCGTCGGAAAAGTCAAAACAGTGGATTTCCCAGTTTGGCATCAACTGAGCAAGCCGAATCTCGTGGCTGCAAACTCCGGAACCTAAAGCGAGAACTTTTAGTTGATCGGTTTTGTTGAAATATTTCGAGGTAAAATAATCTTCGTAAAGCATCTCCTCGTTTCCTGTAATCATCAGGTTCCACCTTTTCCTAAGATCAGGAACAATCCAGTAATTGGCATTATCGATTTTGCTTTCATTAAATGCAGACTGCGTTCGCTTAAAGGAATCAGTAGTAAATTTTGACAACAGAAAAGGCAAACCTCTCTGGTAAAACTTCACATAAATATCGTAAAAATCTTCTCTCGTAAAAATTCGCATCAATATCGTTTTTTCAGTTTTTTTGGATAAATGCAAAGTTACCTTTTTTGAACGAATAACACATTTTGGTTGGAACCGCTGCCTTAACTTTGGTATCAGTTTTGAATCTATTATGCACTCTTAATACATTTAATACATTCAAAAATGATTAAAAATTTTGGACTTTGGGTTGCCGGATTTCTATTGCTCGTAATGCAATCTTGTTCGGTAAATACTGAAACCACTTACTACAAAGATTCCGCGACCAGTATGGAATCCCATATCCTACTCGACAAGTCGATGCTTGGAATGATGAGCATGATGGGAAATAATTCCGCGGACGTTCTTATGAATTCAAAGGAATTTGGAAATCTCACCACCGAATGGAAAAGCTTGTTCGACCTTCAGAAAGACGGAAAAATCACCGTAAACCCCGATTCCGCGAAGGTTCTGAAAAAACTCTATTTAAAATTGAATAAAGACAAAGGCGAAATGTACGGACTTTCGTTAAAATACGATAAACTTTTACCAAAAGAAATCGCCAGTTTACTCTCGCAAAGCAAACAACTGAAGAGAATCCCACTTCAGGACATCGCCAACTGGAATGGAAATACTTTAACCATCGATACCGATAAATTCAACTCTGCAGATATGTTGAGCGAGATCGGAAAAAACACCCAGGATAAGGAAACCTCTGCACCAAAAACAAAAAGCGACTCCATCGCCGCTTATGGACGACAGATGGCGCAAAGTATGGCAGGAATGTTGCAAATGGTCAACGCCAACTTTACCAATACCTTGAAGTTCCAGAAACCGATAAAGTCCATCACCGGGAAACACGATTTCGTGAAACAGATCGACAATAAAACCATTCAGATTAATGTGAGGAGCAAAGATTTGTTGAATGAAGGCAAAAACCTTATCAATAAAGATAAAAAGATTATCATAACCACAGAATAATATGAATTTCAAATAATTGACCACCTAAAACAGGTGGTTTTTTGTTTTCAAAAATTAATTAACTTTGAAAGAAACTAAAAATTATGGGACTCACTATTCATATCGAAGGACAGTTGAAATCTGAAAAGGACTTCAACGAACTGATGGTTCTCGCGACTAATTATGCCTTTAATAAAGGTTTTCGTTATAACCTTTTTATTGAAAAGGAAAATATCCTTTATAAGATAAAGAACGGAAAACTCATTGACGGTAATTATCTTGTAAAAGGCATTGTGATCAATCCTGGAGACGGTTGCGAATCGCTAATAATGGAGTTTGATGAGGAACTGCATTTTCAGACTTCCTGCAAAACACAGTTTGCCGATCCCGAGATCCACATGGAGCTCGTTGGTTTTTTACGAAAGATCGAATCATTCTTCGAATTCTTCACTGTGCAAGATGAAGGAGAATTTTGGGAAACGGGAGATGCGGAGATTTTGCGGTCAAAAATCAACTTTCTGAACCAAATGATGGACAGCGTGCAAAAATATATCAAAGAACAGAACGACAATCGCTGGAAATATAACTGATTTACCAAATTTATCTTTATTTTTGTCGCTCAAATAAATAAACTTACTTATGAAAGAATTGATTGAAAAAATCAGTGCAGAGTTTGAAACATTCAAAACTGATGCAGACACACAGGCGGAAAAAGGAAACAAAGCTGCCGGAACAAGAGCGAGAAAATCTACCTTGGCATTAGAAAAACTTTTGAAAGAATTCAGAAAAACCTCATTGGAAGAATCTAAAAAGTAATCAGCAAAAACCCTCCCGAATTTCAGGAGGGTTTGTTCTTGGTATTTCTGCCAGAAATTTTCTTTACCCCGTAAAGGGTGGAAAATTTCTTCCCAAGTAAGACGATTAAATCTTCTCAAATCTCGCGTATTCCGCAATCTTCGCAGGAATCTTAATTCCGTCTTCAGTTTGGTTGTTTTCCAGAAGCGCCGCCATAATCCTCGGCAAAGCCATCGCAGAACCGTTTAAGGTATGTACAAGCTGCGTTTTTCCATCTGCTCTGAATCTGCATTTCAAGCGGTTTGCCTGGAAAGTTTCGAAATTGGAAACCGACGAAACTTCGAGCCATTTTTCCTGAGCCGCACTCCAAACTTCGAAATCGTAAGTCATCGCCGAAGTGAATCCCATATCACCGCCGCACAGTCTCAAAATTCTGAAAGGAAGTTCAAGGTCGGTAAGAATTCCTTTTACATGTTCCACCATTTCTTCCAACGCAGCGTAGGAATTTTCAGGTTTCTCGATTCGCACAATTTCTACTTTTTCAAACTGGTGAAGTCGGTTCAGTCCACGCACATGAGCACCGTAACTTCCCGCCTCTCTTCGGTAACATTGCGAAAACGCGGTGTTTTTTATTGGCAAATCTTTTTCTTCCAGCAAAACGTCGCGGTAAATATTCGTCACCGGAACTTCTGCCGTAGGAATCAGATAAAGATTATCTTCATTAATGAAATACATCTGTCCTTCTTTGTCTGGAAGTTGACCGGTTCCATAACCTGAAGCTTCATTCACCACATGCGGCGGATTGACCTCAAGATAACCCGCATCTACATTTTTATCGAGGAAATACTGAACCAGTGCTCTCTGCAACCGCGCTCCTTTTCCTAAATAAACGGGGAAACCTGCGCCAGCGATTTTCACGCCGAGTTCAAAATCAATAAGGTTGTATTTTTTCGCCAACTCCCAGTGTGGAATCGCTCCTTCTCCCAAACCTTTCACATCGTGCGACTGGTAAACGATTTCGTTGTCGTCCGCTGAAGTTCCTGCCACCACTTTTTCATAAGGAATATTCGGAATCAGGTAAAGTATTTCCTGAAGTTTCACTTCCGCATCGCGGAGTTTCTGCTGCAGCACTTGGGAATTTTCTTTGAATTCCGCAGTTTTTGCTTTTGCCGATTCTGCCTCGTCTTTTTTCCCGTCCTTCATCAAGATCCCGATTTCCTTCGAGATTTTATTCATTTCGGTGAGGTTCTTGTCAAGCTCAAACTGATATTTTTTTCTGTCGTCATCCGCTGCAATAGCATCGTCAACCAAACTGAGCTGCTTGAAATTCCTTTTATTTAAACCTTCAATAACGCGTTCTTTGTTTTCGCGCAAAAAATTTACCTGTAACATTTTATGAATGATAAGTGATGAGTGATATACGATGCTGCTCTGCAATAATTCCGCTGTGCAAAATTAAGGATTATTTCGTGATTTTCACGATGTTTGGCTGTCCTTCGACCTTGGTGAATTTCAGCGAATTGTTGTACCAGATTTTCGAGACCTGAAAAAGTTCGGGAGTCCAAAGGTAACTCACCGTCAAAGTATCGTTGATAATGGTGTTCGTTGTCGCACTTGTTTTCTTGGTCAACCTTAAAGCAATTTTTGATTCGTACGTCTTGAAAGTTGCGGTGGAATCGATTCTAATCCTTCTCGCTCCTGCAACATATTCGATGAAATGAATCGTATCTGTTATTCCTATTTTCGGACTGAAAGTTACAGGTGCGTTATCGGTAATTCCGTACACATCGTTCATTTTCACATCGGTGTAGGAATTTGGAATTTTGGAATTGAGCATGTCCTGATTCGCCGAATCGATGTACAGATGGATGACCTGGTCGATTTGCTGACCGGTAACATTGTCGTTTCTGCAGGACAGAAACCCCAACAACACGATCGCCAAAAAGAAAAAGGAATTTTTCATTGCAACAAAGATAACTTATTTCAAGTTTTTCAGGTAAATCAAAAAAGCGGACATTAATAAAATACCATTGACAAGCAGCGTTACGGATAATGCGATTCCCATTCCATTAATTCCAAATTTAGGTGTGAACAAAAATCCCAATCCGATCAGCAGAACCAATGTCGCGACGGAAACATAAGTATTGATTTTCATTTTGCCGACTGCGGAAAGCAAGTTCCCGTATAGATTCCGAAAAAGAATATTAAGGCAAAAACCAGCTAATAATATGGTGAACAATAAGGTATTGTCTCCATACTTTTCGCTGAAGAACAAGTGGAGAATTTCTAATTTGAAAACAAATCCAAACAGAAAAATGAGCGCGGTTACCGGAATAAATATTTTGTAATAATTGGCGACGTAGTTGAATAAAAAACCTCTATCCTGATAATTTCTCGCAATCACCGGGAAGTCGCTCTGCATAAAAGTCAATGCTAAAAATGTAATATTTGCGGGAATCAAAATGGCAACTTTGTAATTGGCAACTGCTGTTTCGTTCATCAGAAAACTGAGCATCAGAACATCTGCCGAAAAAAGCGCATCCGAAAGCAAAGCCGTACCTGAAGCGTGAAGACCATAGTTCCAGATTTCTTTTTTGTTAAAACTAAAGTTTTCGGTGAAGGTGCGGTAACTTTCCTTCTTCAACCAAAACAACGCAAGAAATGGAGTAAAAGCGATGGCCACCAAATAACCATACAATCCGAAAAAATAAGCCAAAAGCAAAAGCAGCAATACCCCCAATATATTTACCCAATTGTTGACATTTGCAAACGTTTTGTTATCGCCAAAAATCCTAAGTTCCGACTGGATATAATTTAAGAAATAAGAACCAACTAATCGTACCGCAAAAAACAAAAAGATAAAAAAAATATCTTCATATTTGCTGACATAGAACAAACTGACCAACAAGAAAATCACACTCAGTAATATCTGGTAACCAAAACCTTTCGCCAGCAAGTAACCGCAGAGCTTTCTTTTTTCATCCGGATCATCCGTAATCGAGCCAAACCGCAACAGCGACTGATGACTTCCAAAACCACTGAAAGGCGCGAAAACCGCAAAAACCGAAGCCACAATACTCATCGTACCGAACTCACTTTCTGGCAGAACCCTGATGATGAAAAGCGAACCCAGAAATGCGCAGATCTTGGCAATGAGCAATGAAACAAAAACATGCTGCCCTTTGTTGTTCAGGAAATTGCGCAAAAATTCTCGTAAACTTTTCACTTTTAAAAGAACAGTTTGAAGATTGCCAAAATATTTACCGCCTGCGATTTTTCTGCAAAATGTTTCGATTCAAAAAGAGTCCGCACATCTTTTGAAAGTTCTTCATAGCCATCGATTCTTCCAATATTTTCATCAAAATAATTTTGGTAAACTCTTTGGATTTCGGGATCATTATCGTAATAGTACTGATAAGGATACATGCTGGAATGCTGCGGTGTTTTCAGAATTTTCTCATAAAGCGCTTTGAATCCCCGCTTCATGAACTTGTCGCCAAATGTGGTTTTCCATTGTGCATCGGGTTTCATAAGCGTCCTCTCCCATTTATATTTCGTAGATTCGGGACAGTGTTTCTTGATCCACTCAAGGTAAAACCGATGGTTAAATTTCCATTCTTCGGGGAGTGAAATTGCTGTTTTCAGGAAATCTTTGGACATAAACGGTGAAGTTTGGTATCTTTTTTCCTGAAAAACGTGTGCTCCCAAAAGCGTCCGATTATACGCGATATTTCTCAATAAAAAAAGTTCTTCAGTCTCATAATCATCCAAAATCTTGTCGAGGGAAGCTGAAACTTTAGGCAGAAACTGCGGATTCACAACCATTTTAAAACGGGTCGGTTTTTTTCTTTTCGGTTCAGAATTGAAGCCGCCCAAAACACCGTCGCCAATCTGTCCGCTGTGAAAGAGGGCAAAGTTTTCGTACTGCATTTTTTCTACCGCATACTTTACGTGGATTCCACCGGTATAGAAAACCATTCCTTCGGAAATACGGGTAAGTTCGTCGATCTTAGTGAGAAATTTCCCACCGTTTAATGGGATGAATTCGTAATGCAGCTGATAATCCTGTGCAATTTTTTCAGAAATCGTGTGATCAGGATAACCCGATTGCGAGAAACAGAGTACGTTTCCCGGTTTCTCTTGGTTTTTAATGGCATACATCATCGCGACACGGCTGTCTAAACCACCACTCAACAACGACAAATGATTTTTTCCGAGTTCTGTATCTTTCTCATATTCCATCAGAACCGACTCCCTGAAAACCTCGTGCACTTGGTCAATCGCAGCATTTTTGCTACCAGAAAAATAAGGAATACCTTTAAGTGAAAAATATTCTTTTTCCTGATAAGTATTCGTCAAACAGTCAATCTCCAGATACTGTCCGTCTAAAAGTTTTGAAATCCCACTGATCGGTGTTTTTCTTTCGGGTAAATTGCTAAAACATAAAAACTGGTACAGCGATTCCATATCCGGTTGGGTGCGGATTCCCGATTCCTTCAGCGTTTCATTGAGGCGAATCAGATTAGTATCGACGTAGATTGTGTCGTTAAAAGTGGCGTAAAAAACATTTTGGGTATTCGTTGGATTGGTAAAGACAAATACCTTACTATTCATCTTATCCCAAATAAACCCACGAATTTCGCCTTCTAATTCTTTCGTCATCAACTCCCCTCTTTTACGGTAAAGTTCTCCTATTAATGTTGAAAAATCTTTAAGTGCATATTGTTTCAGAAGTTTTTCTCTATTCAAAAGGACTCCCTCCAATAAAAAGCCATAGGTATCATTATCCACAAAAGAATTATCATAATCTTTTGTCATAAAAGATCTTGCATCAACTTTATTTTGTGTAATTTTGATTGTAAATCCTTTCATTTCAGTATTTCCTCGTAAACTCTGGAAATTTGTTTTGCAATTGCTTTTTTTGAAAAAGTCACTTCCGCGTAATCAACTAATTGATGAGCATCTGGAAATGGATTTCCCAAAACATTTTTCATTGCCACCTCGAGCCCCTGAATATCCGTATTGTCCAGTAAAATTCCGGCATATGGTGGAAAAAACTCGCCAATGCCACCTACATTTGTGGAAATAACTCTTAAACCCGACGCAAAAGCTTCCCCAATCACACAGGGTTGATTTTCATCATCACTCAACAAGATGAAGCAATCTGATTTTTGCATACGTTCCGCTATCTGCTCACTCGTCTGAATACCGAATACTTCTATTTTTTCAGAAAGTGATGCTTTTTCTACTTTTCCTCTTAAGGTTTCCAGAGTTTTCTCATCACCGTCTCCGCCAATCTGTAGGTTGAGTTTATACCCGTTCTTCAACAGTCTGATTGCCGCATCAATAATTTTGTCAGCGTTTTTTCTGGGAATCAGATTAGAAACATGAATGAAGGTAAACTCTTTAGTATGTTTGCCGTGGAAAAAAATTTCTGTATTGACGACGTTGGGAATAACTTGCATTTTTGTTTTGATCCCCAAATCCATTAATCCGTACATCAGGTCTTTAGAGACCGGCAATATTTTGTCTGCCGTGTTACCGATAATTTTGGCAAAGAATTTAATAGGTTTAGCTGTTCGATGGCTATTTATCTTTCGTAAAGCTGTCCAATGTTCTGTAACTAAAAATGGGATTTTATGAAATTTTTTCAGATAAACTGCAAACAGCATAGAATTGTGCAGCACATTGGCGTGAACCAAATCGGGAATTTCCAATTTTGAAAATCCTTTTCTATAACCGTTCATCCTTCGCAAAAAATTCAGGAGCGGGTTTCGTGTATTTTTATAATAAACGATTAATGTCTTAATTCCATTTATTTCCTTCTGTTCAAACAAGTATTTCTTGTCTTGATGATAATCCCCTATACAATGTAGGATTTCGACATTATGGTACAATGACACCGCCTCCGCATGACGCTGTACAAAATTTCCATTGGTCGGCTCCAATTTGTTAGGAAACCATGAGGAAATAAAGAGTACTTTTTTTCTTTCCAAGATTTTATTTATAATGTTACCTTTGCTCAAACTTCAAATTGGATGAAGATGATGACGAAAATCAAAAAGATTATTGACTTTGCTGGAATTCTTTTAGAAAACCCAAGTCTAATAAACATTACACTCAATGAAAATTCCGTTCTGCAAAAGAAATTTAAACAAAAATACGGCAATTTTGTTGCATTACCGCAAATTGAAATTAAGGATTTAGCGCACAATGATGTTTCCTCGGTTGAAAGTTTCTTGATGGATGGCAGTTCACTTATCACCGATTTACAATTATTAGCTACGCTTGCTGCGAGGGAAGATGTGAACTCTTACTTCGAGATCGGAACATGGCGTGGAGAAAGTGTATATAATGTGGCCAAACAAATCCAGGATTGCACAACTATGAACCTTTCGAAATTGGAGATGAAGGAAATGGGTTGGGATTCACGATATGCTGAACAGCACGGAATTCTTTCAACAAAAAATTCAGAAATTCTTCATCTTGAAGGTAACACCAAAGCTTTTGACTTCGCATCGTTGAATAAAAAATATGATTTGATTTTTATTGATGGCGACCACAGCTACGACATGGTTTTGAACGACACTAAAAAAGTTTTTAAACATCTACTTCATGAGAATTCCATCGTAGTTTGGCATGACTACGCCTATAGTCCGCAAAAGATTCGTTATGAAGTTTTTCACGCAATTTTGGATGGAACCGGAAAAGAAAACCATCAGTATCTTTATCACGTGAAAAATACTTTGTGTGGGGTTTTTTATCGTGGAGATATCGACACAACTATTTTCGACGATATGGAGGTGCCTGGAAAAATATATCACAACACGATAATTAGTGAAAAGTTTTCATAAATCGATAAGAAAAAAGCGGACAGAATATCTGTCCGGCTTCGTAATTTTCGGTAATTTGGTCGGAAACAATTGGTAATTTAAAGAAACTTTCCTAAGAATTATCGGTACACCAATGTGGCTAAGAAAACCGCTGTACTAATTGAACTATATTTGATTCCAAGTAATCTCTGAAACATTAACATTAATGATAACTGCGATAAATTTCGCCAACTATTTTTCACCACATTACCTAATTTTATTTCCTTACGAATTTGATAGATTTTGCTGTTTTCTTTAAATCGTAAATTTTAATAATATATGTTCCTGCTGGCAAGTCATGAATTCGAATTGTTTGCTCATTATTAAAAGTTTTAACTTGCTTTCCAGAAACGTCATAGATTTCTGATTTAAGAATCTTATTTTTGGATTTAATGCTTAAATAATCACTCGCAGGATTAGGATACAAAACTATTTCATCAGCTTTTGTAACAGAATTGGATATATTATTTTTTTCAGTTGTAATAATGATTGTAGGTCGAGAAATAGTGTTAGAACCAAAACAGGTATTTACATTATCTACATACAAAAAGTGGGTTTTTCCCAATCCTGGTTCGAGCAAGGTATTAGAATCTAATGTTATCCCTTTTTTTGCTCTAAAAATCACGCCAGAATTCTCAATAAATCTTTGATTTTTTATTCTTATGTATTCAGGAGAATTTACAAGCTTGAAATCCCATTTTTTAAATGTTCTGTTATTTACCAAAACCTCTCCTCCATTTGCTGAATTCATTTGCCATGCAATTTTCGTGGCTTTTTCAGCGTTTATTCTTCCTGCACCTAAACCTCCAATATACGGTGCGTTTGCACTTATCGAATCCACTGAGACTGCCGTCAATTTAATAATAGACTCTAATTCATCTACACTTAAACAATTATTTGCAGTAAAGATTAAACTTGCAATTCCTGAAACATGTGGTGCAGCAGAAGATGTGCCGCCATATGCTGCATATAAGTTTGTGGATGGAGCATTAGGATTAAACGCAGTTGTAAAACAACCAAAACCTGGGGCTAAAATATCAACTTTATCATTAATTTGATGTGTAGTGCTCGGATACCCAATCCAAGATTCAACATGGTCACGCCAATTAGCAAATTTACCCGCAGCACTTCCAACTGGCGCGATCCATCCGATATCTTGTGAACCCACAGAACTCACACTAATTACATGATTATAACTTGCAGGGTAATAGTATTCTGTATTATTGCTACCGGACGCAATGCCGTTACCTGCTGAGGCAATAATCACAGTACCGTTTTCGTAGATTTCATCAATAATGTCTTGTATATAGGACACACTGGAAGAAGCGGCTCCCCAGCTACAGTTAATTATACGGACCCCGTTTTGAGATAAGATAAGCATGTCATTAAAACTAAAATCTAAGCTGATCATCTTACTTTGAAAACCTATTCCCGACATCCCTAAATTATTGTTAGTGTTTGCTCCAATAATTCCGGCGGTGGAAGTTGCGTGACCGGTTTCATTTAGGGGTATATTATACATAGATAATGCTTTCCCAATTAAATCCTCATGATCTAATTTCACACCACCTTCAGAAACCCCTACATAAAAATCACTATGTCCTTTACTATATTCCCAGGCTCCTTTTACATTTACTAGATCATAGTTTTTAGAATTATAATAATCTCCAGTAATATAATAATCATTAGTATCATATAACAGTTTAGGAGCTTGTGTTTCCTCAATATTATAGAAATAATCAGTAAAAACAGATAGTTCATTTTTCAATCTCGGACTATTACACTCCAATAAATATACATTCTGTAACTTAGGTTTTTTAGATGAAGGAAACGCTTTTTCAAATTTGGAAATTTCGTATTTGGAAAAAATATTTGTAATATCTGTACGTTGATGTTGCAAGACTATTCTATTTTTTTGTACAGATACAACCTTAGGCACATCGGCTGTATTTAGAATTTCAATGAATAATATTACATTGTTACAATATGATAACGAAGAAAAAAGTACAAAAATCAAATAAAATAACTTTGTTTTCATTATTTTAATCTTTTTAGTTTTTCTATTTCATTATTTAGATCGATGAGGTATAAGGTCAATTCTTCGACTTTCTTGAGTAAAAGAATATTCATTTCTTTCAATTCGATTCCATGTTGAATCACCTCTTCTGTCGTAGGAACTTCAGGCAAATGTTTATTTTCTGTAATAAATTTTTCTAAACTTTTTAAGTCTAGTAGCTTATAATCATCATCAAAAACATAGTCTGCCCAACCGTTTTCTGCAGCGATCTCAACCTTTACTTTTTCAGTTTTTATCCCATCTTTAACAAGTAATCTATATCCACTGCAATTCGTACAATCAACATTTGTGGTACCAAGTCCAAGTTTACCATTTGATCTCAGTGTGAAGAAAACCTCATAAACTCCGGGCGAAGTATGTCCAGCAGCGGTTAATACTCCTGGATTATTAGGTTGATATGCTCCATACCTCAAGAATGCTAAATCAATTCCTCCATCAAGATTTCCTAAATCATTCCCAATAAAAAATGCATCTGAATCAGCATTATGCAAAAATGCTGATTTTCCATGAACTTTAAAGTTTACTCCTTTTTGTGGATTACCTCCAATCGCAATCTCTCCACTATTTGCAACATGTATTCGTTCAACATTATTGGTTTTAAGAATTAACGCACTAGCATCAGTTGTACCCAAGAAATTTTGAGTGGGATTTGTACCAGCATTTCCAGTAAGAGACCATTGTGCATTAACATATAATGCAATACACAAACTAATTAAAAACACAATTTTTTTCATAATTTGATAAACAAATTTATAATTATTTCATTATTAGAAGACCGTTTTTATATTAATAATCTTTAATAATACAACAACTTCTTCCTACAGACAAAAAAAATGGTTCCTACTGTAATTCTCCACAAGCAGTTTTTTAGTAAGCACTGAATTTCCTCATAATATTGATGAGGAACTTAGTAGTGTCCTTGCAAAATACAACCAAAAATCGAACTAATTTAGAACTTTTCGTCAAAAAAATAGTTCTCTTCTTGGTTTGGATCTCCAATAGCGTGAAGTATTTCAACATCGTATAAACGTGAAACTGCTTCGGCGTGACGCTGCACAAAATTTCCGTTGGTCGGCTCCAACTTGTTGGGAAACCAAGACGAGATGAAAAGGATTTTGTGACGCATTAGAAATTACTTAACGGTAAAAATAGTGTGAAATATTGTAGACAAAAAACCTTGTCAAAGTTTGGAGCTTTGACAAGGCATTATTAAGTATTATCTTAATCTACGTAAATCCCTGCCCAACTTCTTTTCAGGGGCAGAAGGAAATCGCTCAGAAATGCGACATAGGTTCCTTTAGAAAAATCGAAAACTTCGATGTCTTTTGAGATGGAACCGTCTTTCAGTCCTTTTTTGAAATCCTGCAACTTCAAAGTTTTGATCTCGCCGTTTTCCACGAAACTTGCCTTCATCCTGTCGAAAAGTCCAAGTTCGAACTCGTTGTCGATTTCTTTCATAAACCTTCCCAAAGTATCGATGGAGCAACCTGAAGCTTCCTCTTTTTCCTCGTCCACGCAGATGATGATGAACTGGTTTTTCTCTATTTTGAAAGATGCGGAAAGCTCATTTCCGTGTGCAGCCCAATCACCGAGAAAGTCGTACAGTTTTTCAGCGATCACCTTGCTTTCCTTCGTGGTGAAAGGTCTCGACGCGGGATAAATAATTACGCGGTAATCATTGGTTTCTATGATGGTTGATTCTTCTATTTTCATTTTAAAAAATTAAGAGATTAAAAGATTAGGAAATTAAGGAATTATGTAAACGGTGCTTTATACTCTTAATTGCTTAATCTCCTAATTCCTTAATTATGTTTTACAAATCTTCTGCTTCCGCCAGAAGTTCTGCAATATCTTTTACTGCAACTTCGGTGTTTTTATTAAAATGCTTCACACCGTCGGTCATCATCGTCATACAGAACGGGCAACCTGTCGCGATAATGTCTGGTTTTTCATCCAGTGCTTCCTCGGTTCTTTCCACGTTGATGTCTTTGTTCCCTTTCTCAGGTTCTTTAAACATTTGTGCTCCTCCCGCTCCACAACACAATCCGTTGGATTTGCATCGCTTCATTTCCACCAATTCGGCGTCTAATTTTTGTAAAAGTTCACGCGGTGCTTCATATTCGCCATTTCCTCTTCCCAAATAACACGGATCGTGGAAGGTAATTTTCTTGCCTTCGAATTTCCCTCCTTCTACTTTCAGACGGCCTTCTTCCATTAATTTCTTAAGGAACTGCGTGTGGTGCATTACCTCGTAATTTCCGCCCAATCCTGGGTACTCGTTCTTTAGCGTGTTGAAGCAGTGCGGACAAGCCGTCACAATCTTCTTGATGCCATAACCGTTCAGGATTTCGATATTGGTTAAAGCCATCATCTGGAATACAAATTCGTTTCCAGCTCGTTTCGCAGGATCGCCGTTGCAGCTTTCTTCCTGACCAAGCACAGCGAATTCTACGCCGACATTATTTAAGATTTTGCACAATGCTTTCGTGATCTTCTTTGCTCTGTCGTCAAAACTTCCTGCGCATCCTACGAAGAAGAGCACTTCTGGCATTTTTCCTTCGGCAGCATATTCTGCCATTGTCTTTATTGTGAAATCCATTTTGTATTTTATTAATTTACCAATTTATCAATGTAACAATTTACCAATCTTGCAATTTACCAATCTACCAATGTAACAATCTACCAATTTAGCAATCTATTAAACCTCATTTTTACATTGTTACAGTGTTCCAGTGTTCCAGTGTTCCATTTTCACATTGTTACATTTTCACATTGCTACATTAGTCAGTTGCCCACTTCAATCGGTCGGCTTGGTTGTATTGCCACGGTGCGGCGTTGTTTTCGATATTGGTCATCATCAGGTTCAGTTCCTGTGGTGCGGCAGATTGCTCCATCACCAAAAATCTTCTCATCTCCACAATGATCGAAAGCGGGTCGATGAGTACAGGACAAGCTTCCACACACGCGTTGCAGGTTGTACACGCCCAAAGTTCCTCTCTTGAAATATGGTCGTCGAGAAGTTTCTTTCCGTCGTCCACAAACTTTCCGTTCTTGTTGATATTTTTGCCAACCTCCTCGATTCTGTCGCGGGTTTTCATCATAATTCTTCTCGGCGAAAGTTTTTTGCCTGTAATATTTGCCGGACAAACCGCGGTACATCGTCCACATTCTGTGCAGGAATAGGCATTGAGAAGTTGAACCTGATTCAGATCAAAAACATCGCTCGCTCCGAATTTTTCAGGAACAGCGTTTGGATCTGCTTCAGGTGCAGCTGCATAAGGATCGGCATTTGGATCCATCATCAGCTTAATTTCCTTGGTTACGGAATCAAGGTTATTGAACTGTCCTTTTGGATTAAGGTTCGCGTACCACGTATTAGGAAATGCAAAAATAATGTGGAGGTGTTTGGAGAAATAAAGGTAATTCATAAAAACCAGAATCCCCACGAAGTGGAACCACCACGCTGCACGCTCCGTGAAAATCAGGAACGAACTGTCGAAATTGAACCAGTTGAAAATCGGCACAAACAATTGCTGACTGATCGGGAACGATCCGAGTTGGTGAAAACCTTCAACACCACGGCTCTGTAAAATGAAATCTGCGGAATTCATTTTAAAGAAAGCCATCATCAAAGCAAATTCAATGATAAGGATGATGTTTGCGTCGCTGATCGGCCAACCTTTCAACTCTTCAGAATCTGAGCTGACCCTTTTGATATGAAGAACATTTCTTCGGATAAAAAACAATATCACTGCAATGACAACAAGAATTGCCAAAACTTCCAGTGTGGCTGTGAAAATTCCGTAAAGTGTGGCACCTAAAATCGACGCAAGAAATCGGTGGGTCCCGAAAATCCCATCAACAATGATCTCGATTAACTCGATGTTGATGATCACGAATCCTACATACACCAAAACGTGGAGGAACCCCGCAATCGGTCGTTTCCCCATTTTTCCCTGACCTAAAGCGACGTTGGTCATCATCTTCCAGCGTTCAGGTTTGTTGTCGGTTCTGTCAATGAATTTACCCAGCTTGATGTTGCGGTAGATTTCCTTCAAACTCTTGAAAAAAAGCCCGAATCCCACGATGAGCAGGACCGCAAAAATAATATTGTCAATATATTGCATATTGAATGGAATTTAGTTTTAGTTGGAGCTGTTCTTCCCAAAAACTGAAAAATTCAAATATCTTTTCGGATTTTCCTTCAGATCAAGAATCAGTTTGTTCAGGTTTTCAGAAGACGCGTTGAGGTTTCTGTAAAGTTCCTCATCTTTTGCCAATTTACCAAGCGAACCTTCACCATTCTGTATGCCTGCAATAACGCTGTTGAGTTTATCGGCAGTTAAACTTAGTTTGTCGATGGTATTGTTGAGCTTCTTCACATCAACTTCTTCCGCCACTCTTCCGTATTTGTCGATGGCGGATTTGGCGCTGATCGTAGCAAGATTGGCGTTATCGAGCACTTTCTGAACACGCGGATCGTTATTTGCCAAAAGTGCGTTGGTTTGTCTGGAAGTAGTTTCGAATGAGGCCACAGTTTGGTTAAGGTTTGCGAGCAAACTTCTGATCATCGCCTGGTTCTGCGCATCGGTTATCGAACTTGCATTGACCATCAACGAATCCACTCTTTTTAACACTACTTGAAGCTGATCTTTTACCGGTCCAATTTGCGAGGAGAGACTGTTCATCATCGAAAGCTTGAAAGCTCCCGCCAAAGTATCGCCGTCTTTTGCCATCGGTTGTCCGTATGCCAAGTTTACGCGCATTTCTTTTCCCGACATTAATCCCGGTTCAAAAATCTCCAAAGTTGATTTTCTTGAAAACTCGAAATTATCGTCGATGATTACTTTTACGACAAAGTGGATTTTACCGTCTTTTTCGGTGATGGGAATAATTTTATCTACCTGTCCGACTTTCAAACCATTGATAGATACTGGGTTCGAAGCGGCTAATCCTTCCACATTGTCAAATTTTGCATAGAAAATATTGTCGGTGGTGAATAAGCTTTTGCCCTTCATGAACTGGAACAGGAACACGAATCCAACGATTGCAAGGATTGCGATAAGACCTGCCTTTATTTCTTTGGTGAATTTCACTTTTCTTAATTTTTGGTCAACAAATATAATATATTTTAAATAAAACTTGTGGCTTTAAACATCGGTATTAGCAACAAAAAAAGCGACTTTTGAAAGTCGCTTTTTGTATTTTAACAATTTGATTATTGCTGTGTCGTTTGCTGATTATAAATCTGGATTCTATAATCCTTAATCGTTGCATTGTCTTGCAAGCTCTTCAGGAAGAGCTGCCCAAACTGCTGCGAATTCTGCCCCTGAATCGACTGGATTACCTGCTTCACATCTCCCGGTTGCTTGTTCATGGTTTCAGATTTTTTCATCACCACGTAAACTCCGGTCATCCCTTCAACTGGGTTTGAAAGTTTGCCTTTCGCTACACCGAAAGCTGCTCCTGCAACTTTTGGCTCCATTGCACCTGCAACTTGCGGACTTAGCAAGTTAACCTGCGCAGATTGTTTAGTTACCGCAAACTGTTTTGCAAGTTGGTCAAGGTTGGTTGCTTTTGCCGCGTTGATTTTCTCTGTAATTTGTTTCGCGATAATTTTGTTTTTCACGATCGGTTCGATTTGGTCTCTAACCGCTTCCGGATCTGCAGTTCCTGCGTCCTGAATTCCGTTCAAGAAGGCAACGATTCTGTCACCGGTTCCGTCAACAGTGAAGATGTCGGTATCTCCTTTGCTTCTTTTTCTGTTGAAAGCCCATGCAATAACTTCCTCGTCTTTATCGGTTCCCAATCCCGGAATCTGTCCCTGGAATCTGCCGACTTCTTTAGGATTGCTGAACTGGTAGTTGTTCTTTTTGGCAAGGTTTGCAAATTCGTTGAAAGATTTCCCCTGAACCTGCTGAATGAATTTGGTTGCCTTCGTGTACACCTCGTTTTCAGTTTTATCTGATGGCTTGATCGTTTTTACAAGATTAGCAACTTTATAGGTCATTGAACCCGATTTTTTATCTTCGATATTGATGATGTGGTATCCGAACTGTGTCTCAACGACTCCGGTTGCACCTTTTCCGTTGGTTGCAAGGAAATGAAGGAACTCCGGAACGAAAGGAGTTGCAGGAGTCGTCCAACCCACGCTTCCTCCCTGTGCAGCAGATCCCGGATCTGAGGAATACTTCAGGAATTCTGTAAACTTGGAAGGATCAGCTTTTACCACTGCTCCAATCGAATCGGCCAATTTCTTAGCTTCTTCCTTAGTTCTTGTAACATCTGCTCCTGCCTGATTTCCTTTATAAGAAACCAAAATATGTCTTGAGAGTGTAGAGTCCGATGGTTTCTTGTCTAAAAGCTTAGAAACCACATAGAAATTTTGTTCTTTGTATGGACCCCAAGTTGTTCCTACACTTGCACCAGCAACTTTATCTTTAATCTCGGCCGGAAGTTGTGCCGCTGAAAAATAGGTTGGGTTGAAAGGCATGTCTGAATTCAGCGCAACAAACATTGAGTCGTTGGTCGTATTTTGGAAACTTTCTTTTCCGCCGCTCATTTCGCTTCCTTTAGAGAACAATTTGTTGATTTCTTTCTGTGTTGCTGCATCATCTTCCGCACTTGGCGCTGCAGGGAAATAGACTAATCCAAGGTTTCTGCTCGCATCTCTTTTGAACATAATCGGATGCTTCTTGATATAGTCTGCCAAATCTTGTGTAGTTACCTTCACTGGGTTTTTCTGCGCATAAGCATCATAATCTACTTTCACAAAGTCGATATCTGCAAGCTGGTCACGCTGCCTCATCATTTCTTCCGCCTCTTTTTTGCTCACGGTAATTCCTGTTGATACGTTTGCAAAAACCTGTCGAGCCATCATTCTGTATTCGATTGCCTTTCTGGTTTTCAGCCAGTTATTGTACATTTCGGCATTGGTTCCTTTCAGTTCTTCAACCTGTTTTTTGATTTCCTGAATCTTGAAGTTCCCTTTTGCATCAAAGTTCTCCTGGTTTTGTGCAAACATCGGATCGTACTGAAGCTGGTTCCAGAACATTTCGTCGGTAAGCTTCAATCCCATTTTATTAAATTGCTGCTCGATCAGTTTCGACTGCACAGCGAGTTGCCACGCTTGCTCCTCCAAACCTTTTGTCGGTCTGCCTTGTTGCTGCGCCTGCTGCTGAAGTATGAAAAGTTGGTCGTCAAAATCCTCTTTAGTGATTTCATCTCCATTTACTTTCCCGAAAACACCCGGTTTTGCGCCAAACAGCTTCTGCAAACTGTCGGGATTCACAACGAACGCCAACATTGCCACCGCAATAATTCCCATCAAAAGCCAGGGTCTGTTTCTAATCTCTTCTAAAACTGCCATTTTTTTGTATAATTTTATCAGTCTGCGAAAATACACATTTTTAAGAGATTAGAAAAAAAATCGAAAATTTATTTAAACCCGATTAACCGAATGCGGTAAATTTGTCTAAATTTTCCCGTGGCACAGAGCTTGTCGAATTAAAGCCACCTTTTTATTTAAAGCATTTTCGAGGATAAGCGATGAGAATGCAATGTAAACGATTCAATTAAAATGACAATTTGTCATCTGATAGTATTATGACAGAATTTGAAGACATCAATTTTGATGAAATAATGGGCGACGGATTCAGCATCGTGGCTGAAGAAATCAACCTGAACGATTTTACGGAAACTGCAGAAAACAAGGAGCAGAAAATATTCCCAATCCTGCCCGTAAGAAATATGGTGATGTTCCCGAAAGTGGTGATTCCGATTACTGCGGGAAGAGAAATGTCGATCAAACTCTTGGAGGAAGCGCAGCAAAAAGGCGAATTCATCGGAATCTTGAGCCAGAACAATTCCAGTGTGGAGCAACCTACTTCCAAAGATATGTACCAAGTGGGAACTTTGGCGAAGATCATTAAGATCATCAAACTTCCCGATGGAAATACCACCGCCATTACCAAAGGTTTCCAGAGATTTAAGATTAAAACTTTCACTTCTGCAAAACCTTATTTCAAGGCAGAAATCACGAAACTGAAAGACGTTTCTACCAAGAAAACCGAGGAATACAACGCGTTGTTAGAAAACATCAAGGATCTTGCCTTAAAAATCATCCAGCTCGATCCCAATATTCCGAATGCGGCAAACTATGCGATCAAAAACCTCAACGATAATGAGGACTTGCTGAACTTCGTCTGTACGAACGCCAATTTTGCGGCAGCGGACAAACAGAAACTTCTGGAAGAAAAAAGCTTGATGATCCGTGCAGAGAAATGTTATGAACTGATGCACAACGACTTCAGGAAACTGGAACTGCGAAACCAGATCCACCAGAAAACCAATAAGGAACTCGACAAAAACCAGCGCGAATATTTCCTGAACCAGCAGATGAAAACCATTCAGGAAGAATTGGGAGGCGGTCCCGATTCGGATGTTGAGGAGCTTCAGGAAAAAGCAAAATCCATACAGTGGAGCGAGGAAGTTGACGCCCATTTCAAAAAGGAAATCAACCGACTGCAGAGACAAAACCCGAATTCGCCTGACTACAACGTACAGCGAAACTACCTCGATTTCTTTACCGACCTTCCTTGGCAAAAATATTCCAAAGACATTTTCGACATCGTCAAAGCGGAAAGAATTCTGGACAAGGCCCACTTCGGTTTGGAAGACATCAAGAAAAGAATCCTGGAACACATGGCGGTTCTGAAACTGAAAAACAATATGAAATCGCCGATCCTCTGCTTAGTCGGTCCTCCCGGAGTAGGTAAAACGTCGCTCGGAAAATCGGTTGCGGATTCTTTGGGCAGAAAATATATCAGAGTTTCTTTAGGCGGACTCCATGACGAATCCGAAATCCGCGGACACCGAAAAACCTACATCGGCGCAATGGCAGGAAGAATTCTGCAGTCCATTAAGAAAGCAGGAACCTCGAATCCTGTGATTGTGTTGGATGAAATCGATAAAATCGGACAGGGAGTTCACGGCGATCCAAGTTCGGCGCTTTTAGAAGTCCTTGATCCCGAACAAAATTATTCCTTCTACGACAACTTCCTTGAAATGGGTTACGACCTTTCAAAAGTGATGTTTATCGCGACTGCCAATTCTCTTTCCACCATTCAACGACCACTTTTGGACCGAATGGAAATCATCGAGATTGCCGGTTACACTTTGGAAGAAAAAGTGGAAATCGCAAAACGTCATCTCATCAAAAAACAGCAGGAAGAAAACGGTCTGGATTCAAAATCATTCAAACTCGGAAATGCCGAACTGAAACACATCATCGACGCACATACTTCCGAAAGCGGCGTTCGCGGACTGGAAAAAAGAATTGCCTCAATCGCAAGATGGGTTGCGCTGCAAACTGCGACTGAGAAAGCATTTGATCCAAAAATCTCCATTGATAAAGTGGACGAAATCCTCGGAGTTCCACGTCCGAAAAGTTTGTCGGAAATCACGGGAGTTCCAGGAGTGGTGACAGGTTTGGCGTGGACGCAAGTTGGAGGCGACATCCTTTTCATCGAAAGTATTCTGAGCGAAGGAAAAGGAAACCTCACGATGACAGGAAATCTGGGAACCGTGATGAAGGAATCGGCGACGATTGCGCTGGAATATATTAAAGCAAAACACGTCGAACTGGGAATTTCTTCGGAAGACATCCAGAAGAAAAACATCCACGTTCACGTTCCGGAAGGAGCCACCCCAAAAGACGGACCTTCTGCGGGAATCGCGATGCTCACCTCGATCGTGTCGAGTTTCCGAAATAAAAAGGTAAAGCCACACTTGGCAATGACGGGCGAAATCACCCTTCGCGGAAAAGTGCTGCCTGTAGGCGGAATCAAAGAAAAACTTCTCGCCGCGGCAAGAGCGGGAATCAAGGAAATCATCCTCTGCGACGCGAACCGAAAAGATGTTCAGGAAATCAAACAGGATTATCTTAAAAACCTAAAAATCAATTACGTAAGCAGAATGAGCGAGGTGGTTGATTTGGCGGTGGAAAAATAATTTTGAACAAATAGTTTTTGCCATGAATGCACGAAAAAAATCGTGCATTCGTGGTTTTTTTATTGCTATATTTGATAAAAGTTTTTGAAGATGAACGCCATACGACAATACCATAGATTAGACGAGTCCCGCGAAATTAAGATTTCCATTCCCGAAGATTTCGCCGCAACCGAAGTGGAAGTAATGGTTCTACCTTCCAGAACGGCTTACGAAATTCCGGACGAGGTAAAGAAAATGGTGATAACGAAGAGACGAACTCGACTTATAAAATCATCAGTAGGAAAGAGGTAAAAACTGATGTTATATCGGGAATTCTCTATTATCGAAAAATATCAGAAGATCTTGCGCTCCGAATTCCCATATTCCAATGATGTGATGGACGGCGAAGAAAGCCGGCAAAACCGCACCTGCAGAAAATATAAAATTACGAAGAAGATTACGTTGGAGGAAAAGGAGTGATTTTCGTCACTATTCAATTAAAAAAGGGTTTATTTTTCAGTAAATTTGCATTTTCGAATCTAATCGCGAAACTTCAAACCTCAAACCCACATAGATGCTCCCAAAAATAAACCCAACCCGAACAAAAGCGTGGCAGGAACTGAACGCACATTTTGCGCAGAATGATTTTGAACTCCGTACGCTTTTCCAATACAATCCTGAACGATTCAACCAGTTCTCTGTTAGAAGGGAAAATTATCTTTTTGATTTTTCTAAAAATTTGATTGATGGAAGAACTTTCGAATTGCTCCAAAACTTGGCGGAAGAATGTAAACTGAAGGAAGCCATTTCGGCAATGTTTTCGGGTGAAAAAATCAACGAAACGGAAGGAAGGGCGGTTCTGCATACTGCATTGCGGGATTTCACCGATAAAGAAATCTTGGTGGATGGCGAAAACATCAAACCCAAAATCAGAAAGGTTCTGGATCAGATGAAGGGTTTTTCAGAGCGGGTGATTTCCGGTTCCCACAAAGGTTTTACTGGAAAAGAAATTACCGATGTGGTCAATATCGGAATCGGCGGTTCGGATTTGGGACCAGTGATGGTTGTTTCGGCACTGAAACATTTTAAGACACGGCTGAATGTTCATTTCGTTTCCAATGTTGACGGAAACCACATCGCGGAAACGTTAAAGACCTTAAATCCGGAAACCACGCTTTTCATCATTGCATCGAAAACTTTCACGACCCAGGAAACGATGACCAATGCGGAATCGGCAAAATCTTGGTTTTTGAAAAGCGCGAAACAGGAAGATGTCGCCAAACATTTTGTGGCTTTATCTACTAATATTCAATCAGTTAAAGCGTTCGGAATTGCAGAAGAGAATATCTTCGAATTCTGGGACTGGGTCGGAGGAAGATATTCGCTTTGGAGCGCAATCGGATTAAGCATTTCGCTTGCAGTTGGTTTCAATAATTTTGAAAATTTATTAAAGGGAGCTCACGAAACCGACGTTCATTTTCAAGCGGCAGATTTCAAAGAAAACGTCCCAGTTTTGATGGCGCTTCTCGGGATTTGGTACCGCAACTTCTTTTCCGCAGGAACTTACGCGATCCTTCCCTACTCACAATATTTGGACAGATTTCCGGCGTACCTGCAACAAGGCGATATGGAAAGCAACGGAAAATGTGTGGACCGAAACGGCGAGTTTGTGGAATACGAAACCGGCCCGATTATTTGGGGAGAACCGGGAACCAACGGACAGCACGCTTTCTACCAACTGATTCACCAAGGAACGGAATTGATTCCAGCAGATTTTATTGCTTATGTTAAATCGCCGAACCAGGTTTCTGACCATCAGGAAAAATTATTGGCGAACTTCTTTGCACAAACAGAAGCTTTAGCTTTTGGTAAAACCGAGGAAGAAGCGAGAGCGGAACTTATAGAATCCAGCAAATCTGAGGAGGAAGTGAAGCGGCTTCTTAACTTTAAAATCTTCCACGGAAATACGCCAACCAACTCATTGTTAATTAACGAATTAACTCCATTTTCATTAGGACAGCTCATTGCACTTTACGAGCATAAAATTTTCGTGCAGGGAATTATTTGGAACGTGTTCAGCTTCGACCAGTTCGGCGTGGAACTCGGAAAAGTTTTAGCTGGAAAAATTCTGAAAGAAATCGAAAGCGGGGAAACGGTAACCTCCCACGATTCTTCAACCAACGGTTTAATGAATTATTTTAAGGAAAAGAAATCAATCTGAAAAAGTAAAAACAAAATGGCTCAAATTCTCGACGGACTGAAGCTTTCGAACGAAATCAAGCAGGAAATCAAACAAGATGTTGACAAAATCATCGCTTCCGGAAAACGCGTTCCGCACCTCGCCGCAATCTTGGTGGGAAACAACGGCGCAAGCAAAGCTTATGTAAACAGCAAGGTGAAAGACTGCGCGGAAGTGGGCTTCAAATCGTCGCTCATCAAGTTTCCAAGCACCGCATCGGAATCGGAACTTTTGGAAAAAATTCAGGAACTGAACACTGATCCCGAAGTTGACGGATTCATCGTACAGCTGCCTTTACCCAAACAAATGGATCAGGAAAAAGTTATCATGGCGATCAATTCCCATAAAGACGTAGATGGTTTCCACCCCGAAAACTTCGGAAGAATGGCTTTGGAAATGAGTACTTTCCTGCCTGCAACTCCGTTTGGAATCCTTACCCTTTTCGAACGGTACAATATTGAAACAAAAGGAAAACACTGCGTAATTATCGGAAGAAGCCGAATCGTAGGAAGACCGATGAGCATTTTGATGGGCAGAAAAGATTTCCCTGGAAATTCCACCGTGACTTTAACACACAGCTACACTCCACACGTTGAGGAATTCACAAAAAATGCCGACATTGTGATCACCGCATTGGGAGATCCGCACTTCCTGAAAGCAGATATGATTAAAGAAGGAGCAGTCGTGGTTGATGTTGGAATTACCCGCGTTGACGACGATTCCGAAAAAGGTTACCATCTTGCAGGCGACGTGGATTTCGAAAGCTGCTCGAAAAAAGCAAGCTGGATCACGCCGGTTCCGGGAGGAGTTGGACCAATGACGAGAGCAATGCTGATGAAGAATACTTTGTTGGCGTATAAACATACAATTTACAAAGACTAAATTTGCAGTCGGCTTTCAGCGGTCGGCTTTTAGCAAAAAAACCGCAATTAGCTGAGAGCAGATTGCAGAAAGCAGATAGCAATGGATAAGGAACAGGAAATTTTATTAAAAGAAGGAAAAATGCTCCCGGTGATGGAGCATTTTTATACTTTGCAGGGAGAAGGTGCGCATACCGGAAAAGCTGCATATTTTATTCGTTTAGGCGGTTGCGATGTCGGCTGTCACTGGTGCGACGTGAAAGAAAGTTGGGATCCGAACCTGCATCCATTAATGAACACAGAGGAAATTGCCGAAACCGCAGCAAAATATTGCAAAACCATCGTGTTAACCGGTGGCGAACCTTTGATGTGGAACCTAGATCCACTAACCAAGAGATTAAAGGAACTCGGCTGCCAAATTCATATTGAGACTTCCGGAGCTTACGAGATGAGTGGGATTCTCGACTGGATCACACTTTCGCCCAAGAAAACGGGTCTCCCGAAAGAAGCGATTTATTCCAAAGCCAACGAGCTGAAAGTGATCGTCTTCAACAATAACGATTTCAAATTTGCCGAAGAACAGGCGGCGAAAGTTTCGGAAAACTGCAAACTTTATCTGCAAAGCGAATGGAGCAAACGCGAAGAAATGTATCCGAAAATCACAGACTTTATTTTAGCCAATCCAAAATGGCAAGCTTCGGTGCAAACACATAAATATTTGAATATTCCATAATTTATGTTAAATTTACTCTCCTGAAAACACAGATAAATGCAGAAACTTCGATTTTCGCGGTACTTCAAGGTTATTTTTATCTTACTCGATATCATCGTAATCGCGTGTGTTTTTCTGTTTTATTTTTTTAGGAATAACGGCTATAAATACGGACAGGCAATTCTGGAGCAAAATCTGCTTTCACTTATCCTGCTTATCTTTTTCTGGATTCTACTAAGCGGAAGAACCCGGTTATATACCATTCCAAGAAACCTGACATACACCATTTACCTGGAACGGTTGGTTACCCACATCTTCATCTTTATTTTCGGTGTAATTCTTTTGGCAAAGGTGAGCAACAACGATTTTCTGAAAAAAGACCGTTTCTTGATTGCGATGAGTCTTTTCCTGCTTTTGTTCCTGCTAAAATCAATGCTTTTTTTCTCGTTGAAATATTTAAGAACACTCGGTATCAACCACAGAAACGTGATGTTTCTTCGGGAAGATTCGTCATCAGAAATCCTTAGAAGCATCCTTTCCCAAAGAAAAGACTATGGTTTCAAAATCTTTGATTACCCATCCGAAAAAAGGATTGATTTTCCAAAACTGACCGAATTCTGGAAAGAAAATGGAATCCATACATTATACCTTTCCAATGGGGGAGAAAAACTGTTCAAAGAAGATGAAAGACAGCTTTTCAAACTCGCCGATCTCCATAAAATCCGGATTACTCTGATCCCGAGTATTGTGAAAAACAACTTCTTCCAATACGATTTGGACTATATTGAAACACAACCACTCCTCGTTCGCGCAAAATTCCCATTAGATTATCTTACCAACACCATATTAAAGCGCACTTTCGATATTCTCTTTTCTATTGTGGTATTGTTGGGAATCTGCACTTGGCTGTTTCCGATTATCGCACTGCTGATCAAGCTCGACAGTAAAGGGCCTGTTTTCTTCCTTCAAAAAAGATATGGTTACCATGACCAGGTTTTCAACTGCTTTAAGTTTCGGACGATGTATGTAAACGGGGACTCCGCCAATAAGACAACCGAGGAAAATGACAAAAGAATAACCGGCATCGGAAAATTTCTTCGAAAAACCAGTATCGACGAGCTTCCGCAGTTTATCAATGTGCTGCTCGGCGATATGTCGGTTGTGGGACCGCGACCACACATGCTTTTAGTTGATGATTTCTACAAACCGAAAATTGGGAGATACGTCGTTCGAAGTATGGTGAAACCTGGAATTACGGGACTTGCGCAAGTTAACGGTCTTCGTGGCGACACCGGCGATATGAATATCGAAATGCAGAAACGAATTCTTGCAGACGCATTCTACGTGAAAAACTGGAGCCTCTCCCTTGATTTGGTCATCATTCTGAAAACGGTTTTTCTGGTCATCAGCGGCGACAAAAACGCCCGATAAAAAATCATCCCCAAAAAAATAAAAAACACTAATTTAGCGCAATGTTTAAAAAACTTCTGAACGAAATTGGCGCTTACTTCCTGCTGCTGTCTAAAACTTTAAAAAGACCGCAGAAAATGTCGGTTTTCGGCAAACTTTTCATGCGCGAAATCAATGACTTAGGAGTAAATTCTTTCGGATTGGTACTCTTTACGTCGATTTTTGTGGGCGCAGTTGTGGCGATACAGATGTATAACAATTTCGATGCATCAAGTTTTCCGATTCCGAACGCCTTTATCGGCTATGCAACCAAAGTGGTTTTGATTCTGGAGTTTGCACCGACCATTATCTCCGTAATTCTTGCAGGAAAAGTGGGTTCCTACATCGCGTCGAGTATCGGAACGATGAGGGTTACCGAGCAAATTGATGCATTAGACATTATGGGTGTAAACTCGCCCAACTTCTTGATTTTACCAAAAATTCTCGCAAGTATTGTTTTTAACCCACTGCTCATCGCGATCAGTATCGTATTTGGTGTTTGGGGCGGTTATCTTGCGGGAGTAGCTACTGGAAACTGGAGCAAAGCAGACTATATCACCGGTATTCAGATGTATATGCCGCAACATTTTATTTGGTACGCGTTTTTCAAGACAGCGGTTTTCGCCTTCCTCATCGCGACGATCCCGGCTTATTTCGGATATAATGTTAAAGGCGGCTCGCTCGAAGTGGGTCGTGCAAGTACACAGGCGGTTGTGTGGACGATCGTGGCGATTATCATTATGAATTTAATTTTAACCCAAATGTTCCTGAGCTGATGATTGAAGTGAAAGACTTAAGAAAAAGTTTTGATGAGGTCGAAGTTCTCAAAGGAATTTCGACCACATTCGACACGGGAAAAGTAAACCTGATCATCGGCCAAAGTGGTTCGGGAAAAACAGTATTTCTGAAAAGTTTGCTTAATGTGTACCAACCGACTTCAGGAGAAATTCTTTTTGACGGAAGAGACATCAACAAAATGTCGCGGGAGGAAAAACAGTCATTAAGAAGTGAAATCGGGACCGTTTTCCAGGGTTCTGCACTTTTCGATTCCATGACGGTGGAAGAAAACATCATGTTCCCACTCGATATGTTTACCAACCTTACTTACCGCGAAAAGAAAAGAAGAGTTTTCGATGTCGTTGGAAGAGTCCACCTGAACAAAGCCAACCGAAAATACCCATCGGAAATTTCCGGAGGAATGCAGAAAAGGGTTGCCATTGCACGAGCAATCGTAAACAATCCCAAGTATTTATTTTGCGACGAACCCAACTCGGGACTGGATCCTTACACTTCAAATATTATCGACGACCTGCTTTTGGAAATCACCAAGGAGTACAACACGACCACTATCATCAATTCCCACGACATGAATTCGGTGATGACCATTGGTGAAAAAATTGTTTATCTTCGTCTTGGAATCAAGGAATGGGAAGGAAACAAAGACATTCTGATCAATGCCGGAAATAAAAACCTGATCGATTTCGTTTATTCTTCAGAGCTCTTCAAGGAGCTGCGCGAATATTTCCTCGAGACCAACAAAACTTCAATAGAAAATATAATAACTAAACCACCTTCAAATGAAAACAATTCTTAGCACAATTCTGTTAGCAGTCACGGTAAGCGTTTCTGCGCAAGTAAAATTTGCCGCGAAAGGGAACCTCCTTTTTAAAATGGACAAGCCGACTTGGGAAAACATCACTTCAGCGCAAACCTATGGTGATAAAGGCAAAAATAATGTCGGGTTCAATTTCGGACTTTCTGCCAAGATTGACCTCCCTGCAACTTCATTATTCGTAATGCCGGAAGTTTACTATACGACTTACAAATCCGAGTTTGATATTCCGGGAAAAGGAACCACCCTGGAAATTAAAAGTAACCGAATCGATATTCCTGTACTTTTAGGATATGACCTTTGGAGCGATATTTTGGGAATTTACGCAGGACCTGTCGCATCATACAATCTTGACAAAAATGATCAGTTCAAGGATTTTAAAGAAGATACCAAAAACAAATTTTTGATCGGTTACCAGTTTGGCGCTCAAGCGATGTTTAAAAACATTATTCTGAATGCCCGTTACGAAGGTTCCTTTACCGACGACCAGCGCGACTTTATCGATGGAATTACCAACACCACGATTCGCTACGACAGCAAGCCGGGACTGATTATTGTTGGTTTGGGATACAGTTTCTAACCACCAACAAACTTGCAAACGAAAAAAAACATGTTTAAAAGACATGTTTTTTTAATGCCATCAAATAAAAAAAGAAACATACAACTTGAAAATCTCAACTATAAATCAAATTTAATCATAACTTAAAAACCCATCACCTTTTGACTAAAATTGGAATGATTTTAGCTTAGTAATCTGGCTTTGCACTGTTGATTTCTGATGAAAAAAAATTGCTATAACAGAAAGTTTTCACTCCTAATAATTTCGATTTTCTCCACAGTTTTTGGGTATTCCCAGAACAGGATTTCGGGTGTGGTACTCGATGCCAAATCCCAAAAACCTTTGGCGGGAGCTGAAATTTTCATTAATGATAATGAGCAGCCACAAACAACTTCTACGGATGGAAAATTCGTAATCACCTCTGAATCAGGAATTAGCACCGCAAAAATCATCAAGAAAAATTATAAAACCGAAGTCCTGAATTTCGGTGACCACCGTTTTGAAAACCTCACGATTCGCCTGCAAACTGAAAAAGTAGAAGAAATCCAGGAGGTAAAACTATTAGTCGAAAACAAGAAAAAATACAAAAACAAAAAGGACAATCCCGCATACGCAATCATGCAGGAAGTCTGGAAACGAAAGAAAACCAACGGTTTAGCGAAATACGACGATTACCAATTTAAGGAATACGAGAAAATCGAAGTCGGGATGAACAATATCGATTCCGCCTTCATGCAGAAAAAAATCTTCAACGATCTGGAATTTGTTTTCAAGTACGCCGATTCGTCCAACTTCGACAAAAAGCTTACGCTGCCTGTTTTCCTAAATGAAACCATCTATAAAGTTTACGGCAAAAACAAGCCCGAAAATAAAGAAAACAGAACGATTGTCGCCAATAAATTTTCTGGTTTTAACAATAATGAGCTGATTGCTTCAACCGCAAAAAACCAGTTCAAGGAAGTAAATCTGTACGACAACACTCTGAACTTTTTCAATATCGGATTTCCAAGTCCGGTCGGAACCGACGGCTTTAGCAACTACGAATACGAGATTACCGACTCACTTTCGGTGAACGGAACTGAAAGTGTCGCGATCAGATATTTCCCGAAAAGAAAGGAGCAGTTGGCGTTTCAGGGAATTCTTTACATTTCTAAAGATACTTTTAATGTCGTAAAAGCTACGCTTAAATCCACCAACAAAATCAATGTGAATTTCGTGAACGGAATCTATCTCGAAACCGAATACGATTCGCCCAACGACACGATTTTTCTGCCGAAGAAAACTTATTCGGAACTGGAAATGTCAGTGTTTGACAAAAAGAAAGATGCGAAAGGAATTCTCTTTAAACGGACGCAGATCTTCAGCGATTACGACTTTAACCAAAATTTCGACAGCAAACTTTTAGCTCCAAACACACAAACTTTAAGCGACGATAACCTCACAAAACCCGATGAATTTTGGGAAAAGGAAAGACCTGAAAGTTTAGGCGAAAGAGAAGAGAATGTGTACAAAATGGTTTCGGAATTGGAGCAGGTTCCGAAATTCAAACGCGTGGTAAAACTTGTTGAAGTGTTGAGTTCAGGATATTTCAACGCGTGGAATGCGATCGATTTCGGCGGCATTTTTTCTGTTTTTGGCTACAACGAGGTGGAAGGATTTCGCTTAAGAGCGGGCGCAAGAACCTATTTTTCGCACAACGATTTATGGCGGATCGCTGGTTACACCGCATACGGATTTCGGGACCAGAAATGGAAATACGGTTTGGAAGGAAGGTATATGTTCGACCGCGATTTCCGTGCAACGGTCGGATTCGGAAGTCGGGAAGATATCCTGCAACTCGGTTCGCAACTCACCACCGACGATGGAATTATGACGCGTTCGTTCGCTTCTTCATCGATTTTTTCTTCGGGAAGCAATGCTTCTTTGAGCTGGCTAAAACAGCACAACCTGTTCTTCTCGATTGAACCGATTAAGAACTTCCAGTTCAGGTTTGATGCGTCTTACCAAAATATCAAGTCAGCCAATCCCGAAAAATTCAACCTCGATTTTTATAAGAACGGAGCGCTAAAATCCGAAACCGACGACTTCCACACTACCGTCAGTTTCATAGCAAGACCAGGTGCAAAATTTTCGCAATACGGAGTTGACCGTTATGAATTTACGACACTTTCGCCGACAATTGTTTTGAAATACACCCACGGATTTGAGAATGTGATGAAGGGAGATTTCGATTACGACAAGCTTCAGTTTCTGTACTCGCATCCGATCTTGCTCGGAAATTACGGTAAAACGATTGTGAATCTAGAAGCTGGAAAAAACTTTAACGCTGTTCCACTTTCACTGCAGAATATTATTCCGGGAAACCAATCCTACAGTTTGGTTCCGGGAACTTTTTCACTTTTGAAATATTATGAATTCGTTGCAGACCAATACACCACTTTTCATCTCGAACACCATTTCAACGGTAAGTTATTCTCCTACATTCCTTTAATTAAGAAACTCAAAATGAGGGAGTTGGTTTTCTTCCGCGGAGCATATGGAACGTTGAGCGAAAAGTCAAAAAACATCAACTTCGAAAACACGCGCTATTCCGCTCCGGATCAGCAGATTTACTATGAATACGGTTTCGGTTTGGAGAATATCGGTTTCGGAAACTTCAAAATTCTTCGCGTAGATTTCAACTGGCGCGGAAATTATCTCGACCGACCCGATGTGACCAAATTCGGTGTGAAATTCGGATTCCAGATGAATTTTTAGGATGGTAGTTTCTACTTCATAAACGCAAAATATCCTTTCAACACTTCCGCATTGTCAACTTTCGAAGTGTCGATTTCTAAGATTTTCGCTTTCGCGTCGGGTTTGAAGAAATTGTCGAGAACCCTTGAAAGCGTTTCCTCGTCGTCAACTTTGGTATAGCCAAAACCGAAATGCTTCGCGAGAAGTTCAGCATTTTTGTGGTGTTTTGTCAAAATAAATTCATCCAAAGCGTTGGTAGAACTCGGACCCGGAATAATCCTGAAAATATCGCCGCCTCCGTTATTGAAAATCAAAATCCGGGTGTACGGCGGAATGTAATTGTTCCAAAGTCCGTTGATATCGTAAAAGAAACTCAGATCTCCAGTTACCAAAACTGTTTGGTTCGGATTACGCATCGCAAATCCCATCGCAGTTGAAGTGGATCCGTCGATTCCGCTCGTTCCACGGTTGCAATACACTTTGTCTTTTCTAAAATCAAAAAGCTGCGCATACCGAATCGCCGACGAATTGCTGAAATGCAGATTCACATTTTCGGGAGTTTTATACGAAAGAAGTTCAAAGAATTTGAAGTCCGAGAAATTCGTGAGCAGACAGTATTCCTTGTGTTTCAGATCTTTTTTATCTCGCAGCACATCCCATAAATTAAAGAAAGGTTGCGGCTCCAATTTGGCTACATTAAGGAGTTTTGCGAAGAAGTTTTCAGGTGTGGTCTCAATTTTTTCCGTTAATGAAAAGAACGTGTCCGGTTGCCAAACTTCGTCGATGTGCCAATGATTTTTTGGTTTCGCTTTTCTCAGAAACTGCTTTACTTTTTTGGAAACCACGTTTTGCCCGACTGTAATGAGCAGTTCGGGAGCGTAGGTTTTGAAATCCTCTTCAGTAAAATTGTAGATATAGCGGTCGATATGCGAGAAAAACTTGTCATTTCTAAGGTTTGAATTTACCTCACACAAAACTACGGCACTGTGATTTTTCACCAATTGGGAAAGCTGCATTTCCAGTTCCTCGCTGTAGTCGCGGGTTCCGACCAAAATCATAATCCGTTTTGCGGTATTCCATTCTGCGGCAATGTTCGACGGGAGTTCGTACGATTTCCTGCGGATGGTTTTTTCCACCGGTGGAAATTTAGGAACTTCGGTAACCAACTCATACAAAGGTTCTTCCAAAGGAATATTGATGTGAACCGGGCCTTTTTTCTCAATGCAAAGTTCGATCGCTTTTTTGATGAGCTCGAAGTTGGTTTCATCTGCATTTTCCTTCCCGTCTTCCAAAAGCTGGAAATCTCCGTAGGAATGTTGTGCAAAAAGTTCTTTTTGGCGAATCGTTTGTCCGTCAAAAATGTCCACAAAATCCGTCGGTCGGTCTGCAGTGAGAATCAGTAAGGGAACATTCGAGTAAAACGCTTCGGTTATTGCGGGATAATAGTTTGCCGCCGCAGAACCGCTCGTACACGTAACCGCGACTGGTTTTTTCTCGCTTTTCGCCATTCCCAAACCGACAAATCCGGCGCTTCTTTCATCGACAATGCTGTAACAGTTGAATCCTTCCGACTCCGAAAAATGGATCGCCAAAGGTGCGTTTCTGGAACCTGGTGAAATTACGATATTGTGAATCCCATATTCGTTTAAAAGGTACGCCAAAGCTTGTATGCTTCGTTTGGAAGAGAACTGTTTCATCTGAAATTTTGATAAATGCAAATTTACTGATAATTAAAGTTTTGAAAAGCATATTTTAAGGTTAATTGGCGGTTTTCGGTTTTTCCTCCCGGTAATTATCTCTATTTTTGCCGCTGTAATTTTTAAGCAAATACAATGAATCAAATTCCTAGTGTGGATTTGCGTGATTTCCTTTCGGACAACCCGGAACGCAAACAAAAATTTGTAAATGAAATCGGAAAAGCTTACGAAGAAATCGGATTTGTCGCACTGAAAGGTCACTTTCTGGATGACAAACTGGTGGATGAACTTTACGGCGAGGTGAGAAACTTCTTCAACCTTCCCGTTGAGACCAAACAAAAATACGAAATCCCTGGAATCGGCGGACAGCGCGGTTATGTGGGATTTGGTAAGGAAACCGCAAAAGGTTTCAAGAAAGGCGATCTGAAGGAATTCTGGCATTTCGGGCAGTATCTTGACGAAGGTTCAAAATATGCCGAGGTTTATCCTGACAACGTGAATGTTACGGAAACCCCAAAATTCAACGAGGTTGGAAAACAGGCATACCAAATGCTGGAGAAAACCGGAGTTTATGTGTTGAGAGCTTTGGCGGTGCACCTCGGTTTGGACGAATTTTATTTCGACAAATATGTGAAGGAAGGGAATTCAATTCTCCGTCCGATCCACTATCCGCCAATCACGGAAGAACCGGAAAACGCGGTTCGCGCAGCAGCTCACGGCGACATCAATCTGATTACGCTTTTGATGGGAGCACAGGGAAAAGGACTTCAGGTGCAAAACCACGACGGCGAATGGATCGACGCGATCGCACAACCCGACGAACTAATGATCAATGTTGGAGATATGCTTTCAAGACACACCAACAACAAACTGAAATCCACGATTCACCAAGTTGTAAATCCGCCGAGAGAATTGTGGGGAACTTCGCGTTACTCGATTCCTTTCTTTATGCACCCGGTAAGCGAAATGCCACTGAACGCGCTTGAAGGAACTTACGACGAAAGCAATCCGAAACTTTATCCCGATACCACCGCCGGAGAATTCCTCCACGAAAGATTGGTTGAGTTGGGACTCATCAAGTAAACTTCGGAACATATAATATGGAACGGGCAGATTTATTTCTGTCCGTTTTTTTGTGACACAAAGTGTTCAAAGTTCCTCAAAGTTCACAAAGAATTATTTTTTAAAGGGCGCTTCGCTTTGAAAGGTTTATTTTAAAAAGTTGGTCTTTACCAAGCAACGCGCCTTCGAGACCGAAAAACTTTGAGTACTTCGTGAAAATCCTTCGAGTGCTTTGTGTAAGAACAAAAAACGCTGTCCAGAGTTTATATTGCTAAAATTTTTTCCCTTAAAACTTAACATTTCTCCTTACCAAAAACCTACACTGCCAAAAATCATCCCTTCGCTTTGTAAATTTTAATAAAACCAATCCAAAACTTTTGTAACTTTAGTTTCCCAAAAAAAAGTCCGAAGTCCGAAGTCCGAAGTCCGAAGTCCGAAGTCCGAAGTCCGAAGTCCGAAGTCCGAAGTCCGAAGTCCGAAGAACGAAGTCCGAAGAACGAAGTGAACCTTGGAACTTGAAACCTGAAACCTGAAACCTGAAACTCGAAACTTCAAACCTCAAACCTCAAACCTCAAACCTTTAAACAAACAAAAAAATTCATATTATGAGTGCTGAAACCAAAAATTTACGGAATGTGGTGATGCTCGGTCATTCTGACAGCGGCAAAACCACGCTTATAGAAGCCATGTTATTCGAAGGCGGGGAGATCAAGCGCCGCGGAACTGTGGAAGGACAGAACACCGTGAGCGACAACACCGATTTGGAGCACGAAAAAGGCAAGACCATTTTCTCCCACCAAATGTTTGTCAACTGGCGCAATAATAAAATCAATATTATCGACACTCCCGGATTTGACGATTTCGTTGGCGAAGTCGTTTCGTCATTAAAAGTTGCCGATACCGCAATCATCGTTCTGAACGCTGCAAACGGTGTGGAAGTAGGAACAGAGCTCGTTTGGGAATATGTGGAACAAAACCACACTCCGGCGATTTTCGTCATTAACCAAATGGATCACCCGAAAGCTGATTTCGATAAAACTTTGGAGCAGGCAAAAGAAAGATTCGGGTCTAAACTCGTTCCGATCCAATATCCTTACAATTCCGGAGCAAATTTCAACCAGATCATCGACGCGTTGAGAATGGTGATGTACGAATTCCCTGCAAACGGAGGGAAACCAGAAAAGAAACCCATACCGGAATCTGAACTGGAAAAAGCCAACGCGATGCACAACGCACTCGTGGAAATCGCCGCAGAAAATGAGGAAGGTTTGATGGAAAAATATTTCGAGGAAGGAAACCTTTCCGAAGAAGAACTGGCAAAGGGAATTACGATCGCCATCGCGAATCAGCAGTTCTTCCCGGTTTTCGTAACCAGTGGTTTGAAAGATATGGGAAGCGGAAGATTGATGGGATTCATCAACGATATCGCTCCATCACCGGCAGAAAGACCTGCAAGAGTACTCGAAAATGGCGAGAAAATTTCCTACGATCCGAATGACAAAACAACGGTTTTCATTTATAAAACCCTTTCTGAACCGCAGGTGGGAATGGTTTCCTACTTTAAAGTCCTTACAGGAAAACTGAAAGCAGGCGACGAATTGGTGAATGCCAACAATGGCGAGGTGGAAAGAATTTCGCAGCTTTATATCGCTAAAGGAAAAGAAAGAATCGCTGTTGATGAACTGGTTGCAGGTGATTTAGGAGCTACCGTGAAACTGAAATTCGGGCACTCCAACAATACGTTGAACGCGAAAGGATTGGACAGAAAAATCCGCCCTATGGAATTCCCGGAAAGCCGGATCAGAAAAGCGGTTTCCACCGACTCATCCGCCGATATGGAAAAATTGGTGACCGCGCTTCACAGAATTGAGGAAGAAGATCCTACCTTGAAAGTAGAACAATCTGCAGAACTGAAGCAAACTATTCTGCATGGACAGGGACAACTTCACCTCGATTTGGTTAAGCAACGTCTCGAGAAAGAATTCGGTGTGAAGATGAATTTCGACAATCCGAAAATTCCTTACCGCGAAACAATTACCGGAACTGCCGATGCTGATTACCGCCACAAAAAACAATCCGGTGGAGCGGGACAGTTCGGTGAAATCCATATGCGCGTAGAAAATTTCTACGAAGGAATGGACGAACCATCCGGATTCAACATCCGCCAAAAAGAAATCGAAGATTTACCATGGGGCGGAAAACTCGCTTTCTACTGGTGCATCGTGGGTGGAGCGATCGACAACCGCTACATCGGCGCCATCAAAAAAGGAATTATGCAGCAGATGAAAGAAGGACCTTTGACCGGATCTCACTGCCAAAACATTCGGGTTTCTGTGTACGACGGAAAAATGCACAGCGTGGATTCCAACGATATCTCGTTCCAATTAGCGGCTTCAGGAGCGTTCAAAACTGCTTTCCACATGGCGAAACCGCAACTTCTGGAACCGATGTATTCGGTGGAAATTCTCTGTCCGGATGAAGATACCGGCGACGTGATGGGAGATCTTCAAACAAGGAGAGCCATTATTTCGGGGATGGATTCCGAAGGTCACTACCAGAAAATTATGGCAAATGTTCCGTTGGCAGAAATGCACGATTACGGTTCCACACTCCGTTCGATTACGGGAGGAAGAGCCAAGTTTAAACTGAAATTTGCAGATTATCAGCTGGTTCCGTCGAATGTACAGCAGGAACTGGTGAAACAGCATTCCGCAGAAAGTGTGGAAGCTTAACATTATTTCAGATTAATTTTTCAATCCTTCAGGTTTTTCCTGGAGGATTTTTTGTGATCGCTAAAGTTTGAATTCTTGATGAATAGAAGTTTTTTTCCTACGGAACCTCCAAAAAGATTATTTTTTGCGAATCGGCGTCAGCAAATCCACCAATCCGTTCAGCTTGATTTCGTAAACCGTCGAAAGCTGCATTCCCAGTTTTCCTTTAGGCATGCCTTTTCGCTGAAACCATTCCAGATAAGAAATGGGCAAATCGGCGAGAATCGTTCCCTTGTATTTTCCGAAAGGCATTTTTGCTTCGCAGATTTCTTTTAATATTTCAGGAATGGGAATTTGGTTTGACATTATTTGATTTTGTTTGAAAATATTTGACTATTTCTTATTTCCTGAAAATTAACAAATGATTTTGCGAATTCAAAAACGATGAAAAATTTGATTCTTTTCTCTGCACCAATTGCATCTTGCACCAATTTGCACCAATTTGCATCAAATATTCAAGTCGATTTTCTTTTCAATTTCTTTAGGTTCGGGTAGGATGATTTCGTTTTCGTCATTTGAAAATTCGTCGCGGTAAACCTGTATCAGCAGAACTGTTATTGAAATAAGGATCGGCCCGAAAATCAGTCCCATGAATCCGAAAAGGTTCATTCCGACGATAATTCCAAAAACGGTGTTTAAAGGATGTATATTTTCTAACTTTTTCAAGACGGTGAATCGCAGCACATTATCGGTCAACCCAACCACAATCAGCGCATACGCGGCTAATCCCAATCCAGGAGCAAGGTTCCCTTCCGCAATCATGAAAACGCAAACCGGAATCCATACAATTGCGGCTCCCACAATCGGAAGCATCGATGCGACGCAGGTCAAGGCGAAAAGGAGCAACGGACTCGGCGCACCAAAAATCCAGTAACCGATCAAAGCGATCAAACCCTGTCCGATCGCGACTACCGGAATTCCGATGGCGTTTGCGACAACCATTTTCTGGATTTTATCACCAATCAGGTTGATGTTGGCTTTCTTCAAAGGAGCGGCTTCCCTTACAAGTCTTTCAAAAAACCTTGGCTTTTCCAACATAAAATAAAGGATAAAATACATCGAAACAATGATGGTCAACGTATTGAAGGTCCCACTCAACGCCGCGGTGGAGAACTGGGCAACCTTGTTTTTTAAGGTCGAAATGTTTTCTTTGCTCAGAATATCCAGATTGGTTTTTTGGTAAATGAAGTCGTTGATTTTGTCGATGAACACGTTGAACTTATCCATGTACGCAGAAGCGTTCCCAAGCTTTGCGATCAAGAGATCCGCAATGAAATACACCGGCAAAATCAACACGACCAGTGTCGCCAGAATCAAGACTGTGGAAGCGAGCCACGGTTTCCACTTTTTTTCTTCCTGAAGGTAAAGGTTGTACTTTCTACAGATGATGTATAGCGTAATCGCACCCAAAGCCGACGGAATGAACAGCGAGAGGTTGTAGAAGATCAAACCCGCAAGCGAAACAATCACCGCAAGCAAAAAGAACTGCTTGATCTTAACTCCGTGGATCTGGTATTTTCGGTTCGGCATAAAGCGGTATTAAAAAAGCAACAGCACAAAACTATTGCTTTCAAATGTACAAATATTATTGGCTTTTCGAAGGAAATCTTTTCTTGCTTTCGGTAAAATTCCCTTCAAAATAAACCTATTTTAATTTTTAAACTCGATTTGTCTCGGCGTTCCCAAAAAAGCGCAGTAGGCGGAATACATCACGGCAAGGAAAAACATTGCGGTGGCAAGAACTCCGATTCCGCACAGCAGAACTCCAGAAATGCTGATCAGCAAACCAAGTACTGAAACTCCCAACATCACCCCGTAGTTTTCTTTTGCAACATTGAATGCTTTATTCAATGCCTCACCGAAACTCTCATTTTCAAAAAGCAGAATAGGATAACCCAAAAGCAGGAACGGAAGCACAAAGAATCCCGGCAAAATGCACATTGCAAAAGCAATTCCCAAAATCAAGCTTGAAATAATGCTGTAGATAACGATGTTGAGAAAATTCTGCTTGTAACCGATAAACAGATCGGAAAACTGGATCGGCTGCTTAAAGTTGAACTTGTTGGCAATGTAGATCAAGCCCACATAAAGCGGTGCCATCAAAACTCCCAGCAATCCCGAGAAACCGTAATAGGTTTTCACACCCGGAATTTCCCAAATTTTAATTGAAGAAAAATCGTTGCCGGAATCACGCATTTCCTCCATTATGATTTTGGAGTCAAATCCTGAAACTGCCTGCACAATCATTGATGCCACAATATAGATTACCATCGCCAAAAGCGCGTAAAGAAATATTCCCTTGTACGTCTCGAATGCGTGGGAAATGATTTCACCCGTTGTTTTCTGCGGGTTTCTTGGTTGGTCGAATTCCTGAAAAGTTTCCATTTTTAATCTTTTAATGTTTCTCAAATTTATAATTTTTATTGAAACAAAGCATGAACTCAGAAATAAATTTTACCCGACCTCCTTAAAATAATTTTGATAAAGGGCATAAATAATGGCATTCCAGAACGGGAAAGTAAACAGAAAACCAAATCCGAACAGGAAAATTCCGCTTAAACTGAACAGAAAGCCTACGAAAAGACAGATCAAAACCGTTGCAAAGTCGCGTTTCAATCCTTTGATGGTTAAACCAATTCCCTCGAAAGTTTTCACATCCATAAAAAACAACAGCGGAATCGAGAAAATCGTAATGAAAATCCACACAACCCCCAGAATTAGAAGCGAATTCGCATAAGAGAAAATAATGATCCAGAACAGATAGAACCCGAAAAACTTAAAAAAATCAAATCCAAGATAACCGGCAAAAAGATCGTTCATTACTAGCTTTTCGCCCAGATCGAGTTTTCTGTAGATTTTGTAGAAACCCACATTCAGCGGTGCGATCAAAGCTAAGAGTACGAAAATAGCGAGCGTGAAGTTTGCCGTTTGCGGAAGTTTCGCGATCTCCTCCATCTTTTTGTTAAACGCAGGGAAATCCGTTTTCAACAGTTCGCTGTATTGGGAAAACTCGTCCCACAAACCAAAATATTTGAAAAAATAGTAGTAGCCAAGAAAAAACAGCGACAGATACAGCAAACTGTACATGAGCTGAAAAGACAAAGTGCGGTTCCAGTAACTAAACGCCTGAGATAAAATTAAGTTGATTCCCGTTTTTTGTGGGTAGTTGTTTTCCATGGCGCAAAAATAAGGAAAAGCGGGAAGTTAATGGTGCGACGAAAGATATTCGTGGTTTGGTGGCGAAAACTGAAGTAAAGAGTTCCCAGTCATTGCGAGGAGGAACGACGAAGCAACCTCAATGATTATAAATTCCATTGAAAGCATTGAAAAGTATTTAATTGAGATTGCCACGTCATTCCGCTGCGCTCCATTCCTCGCAAGGACGGACGTCATTACTCCACGTTTTATTTTCCATAATTCAAATTCCCCACAATAAACTATTTTTGCAGCAATGAAATCTGAACATCATCCCGGCTTCCAAAGAATGGACGAGCTTTCACAGGAAGCAGTACCCTTCTTTTTCATCGTCGATTTTATGATGGAAAAAGTAGAGCTTTTTACCAAAGAACAACTAAAAGATTCGGGATTATTGATTGATTTTAAAGGTTTTAAGAATAGTGATAAAGTAGATTTTATTGATAAAACTATCGAACTGAAATCTTTTCCGCAATCCAAAGAAGAGTATCGGACAGGGTTTGATATTGTTCAGAAAAATCTCCGACTCGGAAATTCCTACCTCACCAATTACACCTGCAAAACTGAAATAGAAACCAATTTTTCGCTCGAAGAAATTTTCCATTTTTCCAAAGCGAAATACAAGGTGCTCTATAAAAACGAGTTTGTTTTCTTTTCGCCCGAAACTTTCGTGGAAGTTGCTGATAACGAAATCTTTACCCATCCGATGAAAGGAACAATCGATGCCGCAAAAGAAAACGCCGCAGAGATTCTGAAAAATGATGTAAAGGAAAAAGCCGAACATTACACCGTGGTCGATTTGCTGAGAAACGATTTAAGCATGATTGCAGATGACGTGAAAGTAAATGAGTTTCAACGGATTGACTTCATCCGAACAAAACAGAAAAATTTGTACGCGATGAGTTCCGAAATTTCGGGGAAGTTGAAACCTGAATTTCAGGGAAAAATCGGAAGCTTGATGCAAACCTTACTTCCTGCAGGTTCAATTCTCGGCGCTCCGAAACCAAAAACACTGGAAATTATTCTGGAGGCCGAAACCTACAACCGTGGTTTTTATACCGGAGTTTGCGGATGGTTCGACGGAAAAAACCTCGATTCCTGCGTGATGATCCGGTTCATCGAAAAAGAAAATGACAAATTGTATTTCAAAAGTGGTGGCGGAATCACGCATTTGAGTAAATTAGCCGACGAATACCAAGAAATGAAAAATAAAATTTATGTCCCAGTTTTTTGAAAGTATAAAAGTTGAAGACCAGAAAATATTCCTTTTAGACCTTCACCAAAAGAGGGTCAACGAAACTTTTTCCTATTTCGGGAAGGAGAAGTCGATCGACCTGGGAAAGATTTTCAAGGAGTTGCAGCACGATGAAGACGGGCTTTTCAAACTACGGATCAGTTACGATTTGAACAAAAATTTCCGCACGCAGATGATTCCGTACGCGATTTCAGAAATCACCGATTTTCAGTTGGTGGAAAATAATTCTTTTGATTACACCTTCAAATCTGAAGACCGCAAGGAATTTGACAAAATGAAACTTAAGGCAAAAGCCAAGGAAATCATTATCGTAAAAAACAACCACATCACCGACACTTCATTTTCGAACCTGCTTTTCAAGAAAGGAAAGGAATGGTTCACGCCCTCAACATTTTTGCTGAACGGCGTTCAAAGACAGCACCTTCTGAAAAGCAAGAAAATAAAGGAAACCGAAATTACTTTGCAGAACCTCACTGAATTTACCCATTTCCAAATCATCAACTCGATGAATGATTTCGACGATATGTTTATCTACCCCATCGAAAAAATAACCAACCTGCCCGAAAGCGGCGATTACCTGGAAGTTTAGGGTGTTGACTGAATAAAAAAATCCGCAGATTAATAGTAATTCTGCGGATTTTGGTTTTGTGTTGGCTTAGATTCCGTTTGCTGATTTTGTTTGGCGAGTTCAGCCGCCTGTCTTTCTAATTCTTCTTTTTCCTTACGAAGCTGTTTCAGCTCGCGTCGTTTCTGCTCTTCCTTCAGTGCGGTTCCTTTGCTTACGTAGCCCACAATTCCTCCAATGATCAAACCAATTCCAATTCCGGCGAGAGTTCCCATTAGATTGAGTGGCTCAAAAAGTTTTACAAACGAAAAGTTGGGAAGCATATAATAAAGCAGAAAAGCCAATCCCAAAAGCAGAAGTCCTATAAAAGTTAAATTTTTCATATCAAAGAATTAATAAACACTTTTGTTTTCATCGGAATTTCCCGCCCTTTAGGGTCGGGGTAAGGAAATTTCACCTATCAGTTTTTCTTGACCTCAAAAACAGATATCAAAAAAACCTTTCCAAATTTACAATTTTTTCGGAAAGGTTTCTATTTGATTTAATCTGTGTTAAATTTTTCCGCCTGCTGTTTTATAGTATTCTAAAGCTTTCGGCATATGTTTCTCCAAATCGGCTCTTCTGGTGTCCGGATTCGGGTGGGTTGATAAGAATTCCGGTGGTCTGTTTCCGTTGGATGTCGCCTCCATTCTTTGCCAGAAAGGTTGTGCTTCCCGTGGATCGTATCCCGCCATTCCCATTAAATAAAGACCCATTTCGTCTGCCTCCAATTCCTGACTTCTTCCGTATTTCAATAGCGCAACCTGGGCTCCGATCGGATATGCCTGAGAAAAAATCTGCGCCAACTGTGCATTCGATATTGTAGCACCCAGAATTGCTCCACCATACTGTGCAACCATCGCCTGAGAAATTCTTTCATTTCCATGTCCTGCAAGTGCGTGAGAAATCTCGTGTCCCAAAACCACAGCTAAACCTGCGTCAGTTTTGGTTACAGGCATAATCCCGGTATATACCGCAACTTTTCCACCCGGCATACACCAAGCGTTGATCTGCTTGTCATCGATGAGATTAAACTCCCACTGATAATCGGCAATATCGCCTTCACGCCCAATTCCGCGGTAGTAATTATTGGCGGCATTCTTTATTCTTAAACCAACATTCTGTACGCTTTTGGCTGCAGTAGTTCCCGAAATCACCTTTGCTTTCGAAAGGGTTTCTCTGTACTGTTGCAACGCCATCGCCGCGATTTCCTGATTGTTGGCTAACTGTAACGTTTTTCTTCCTGTAATCGGATTCGTGGTACACGCAACCATAATTGCAGACAACGCTCCGACCGTAAGTAAACTTTTAACTTTTTTCATAGCTGTATTATTTCATTTGAGTCTATTAAAACAATTATTATTCCAAATAAATTTTTACCTTTAACTTAGTTAAGTCTAATAAATCAAACTACAAAAAATATGAAAAATTTAATCCTGATATTGGCGTCATCGTTTCTTTTCGCGATTTTGGGTTCATGCAGCTCACAATCCGCAATTGCGCCCGAGAAAGTTTCAGCATTGGTAAACTCCGGTGAGTTTACATTTATTGCGCAACGAGCAAATCCTATGAACATGGATGTAGTGAATGTGATGAATTCTTTGCCCGGCTCTTCTTCCACAAGAATTCTGGATTTGGATTATGGCTACACCGTACAGATTTCTAAAGATCAGCTTGAAGTGACTTTGCCGTATTTCGGAAGATTATACAACCCAAGTTACGATACGATAAAGAATGGTTTCCGTTTTACTTCCAAAGATTACAAAGTAACGCAAGAAGATGGAAGAAAAGGGAGCAAGGTATTTTATATCACCGTTAATGACCAACAAAACATCCGCAAAATGAATCTTGAGGTTTTCAAAAACGGCAAAGCGTATCTTTCCATCGATGCCAATGACCGACAACCGATTTCGTATGACGGCTATATCATGGAAAATTCTACCAAGAAGTAATTACTTATTGAAAAGTCGATCGACAAATATTTTTGCCTCAGAACTTGGATTGGCTTTCAGTTCTGAGGCATTTTTTTTGTGGAGCTCGTAGAAAGTTTCCGTGGACTGGTTTTCTTTCGTTTTCTGAAGAATATATTCCTGAACCCAATAGTCAAAACGTTTCTCCTGCTGTTTTCTTCGGGTTTCGCTGAAGGTTTGGTTTTTTATTTTCAGCTGGATAAAGTCGTCGATTCTGGCATAAACTTCGTCCAAACCTTTATTATTTAATGCCGAACCAAGCAGAACGGGAACTTTCCAATCCTTTTCTTTTGATGGCATAAAATGCAAAGCGCGCATCAGTTCAACTTTGGTATTTTTTGCTTTGTTGAGGTTCTCATCTTCCACTTTATTAATGAAGATCAGATCGACCATCTCCATAATTCCGCGTTTAATCCCCTGAAGTTCGTCTCCACCACCAATAATTTTCAGGAACAGAAAAACGTCGGTAATGTCTGAAACCAAAACCTCACTCTGCCCAACTCCAACTGTTTCAATCAAGATAAAGTCGTAACCTGCCGCTTCGCAAATCAGCATCGTCTCAAAAGTCGTATTGGCAACTCCGCCCAAAAAACCCGAACTCGGCGAAGGACGGATGAAGGCGTTTTCTTCTTTCGCCAATTCTTCCATCCTGGTTTTATCGCCCAAAATTGAACCTTTGTTCAAAGACGAACTGGGATCGATTGCAAGCACGGCGACCTTCTTTCCTTTGCTTAAAGCGAGCTTTCCAAAACTTTCGATAAAGGTTGACTTTCCAGCACCGGGAACTCCCGTAATTCCCACTCTGATTGAATTTCCCGTTAAAGGCAAAATCTCTTTCAGCAGTTCTTCGGCCTGAATTCGGTGTTCGGGTTTTTTGCTTTCTACCAACGTGATGGCTTTCCCGAGCAACCGCTTGTCGCCGGAAATAATCCCTTTAACTAAATCTTTCGTGGAAACCGTTTTCATCTACTCAAAAATACGATACTTTTTACGAATTCGGTTCATTCCAACGAAAGTAAGCGGAAATTTCTTTATTTTTGAGAACATTAAATCTGAAATACTATGAAAATTTTAGCTGTAACCGCAATTTTGGGAACCGCATTCATCGTTTCCTGTACACCGAAGACTCCCGCTGTAAGCGGGCCGAAAACCATTACTGCGGAATATCTTGCACAGGGAAAAGTTATTTTCGACAACTCCTGCAAAAAGTGCCACGATTTACCAAATCCAAAGGATCACTCCGCACAGGATTGGGTGGGAATTATGAATTCGATGGCGCCAAAAGCAAAGCTGAATGACACACAACACCAAATGGTTTACGACTATATCGTTTCGGTAAAATAGTGATTTGATGGAGGCGAAACCTGAGATTTCCTGGGAAGATTTCGAGAAAATCGACATGAGGAGCGGAACTGTGCTTTCGGTATCGGATTTTCCGAAGGCGAGAAAGCCATCCTACATTCTTGAAATTGATTTTGGCGAACTGGGAATCAGAAAATCTTCCGCGCAGATTACTGAACTGTATTCAAAAGAGGAACTTGTTGGAAAACAGATCATTGCCGTTGTGAATTTCCCCAAAAAACAGATTGCGAATTTTTTCAGCGAATGTCTTGTCCTCGGAGTTTATGGTGAAAATAGGGAGGTTACGTTGCTTTCGCCCTCGCTTGAAGTAAAAAATGGTTGTCAGGTTGGCTAAATGAAATATCTGCTCACAGATCAGGAAACAGAACGACTGAAATTTCGAAAGCTTGAAATTTCGGACTTCGAAGTTTGGAAAGAGCTTTTTGCCGATGCCGACACTCGGGATTTATTGGGAATGTCAGAATTCGAAACTCCCGAAAAATGTTGCAAGAAATGGTTTGAATGGACCTTTCACCGTTACGACAACAATTTGGGCGGACAAAATATCCTGATCGAAAAAGCTTCTGGCGAAATCGTCGGTCAAGCTGGACTTTTGATAAGGGAAATTGATGGAGTTGAAGAACTGGAAATTGCTTATTCTATTCTGCCAAAATTCAGAAGAAAAGGGTTCGCCGCGGAAGCCAGCAAAAAATGTCAGGACTTTGCTTTTGAAAATAATTTTAAGGAAAGATTAGTTTCACTGATTGTTCCTGAAAACATCAATTCGAAACGAACTGCATTGAAAAACGGATTGCGCTTCAAAGAGCAGATTAATTTTCACAATCAGCTGTTTGATGTGTATGAGATTACAAAGGACGACTGGCTTCATCAAAACAATTAATAATTTTACTTAAGGAAACTCAACCTCAACTATAAAAACACCAACCATGCTTAATTCCATTCCTTTAGAAAAAGTACTTTTCCTTGACATCGAAACCGTTCCACAATATGCAGAATGGGACGAAATGCATGAATCACAGCAACAACTTTGGGACAAGAAAACCAAAACTCAAAGAAAAGAAGATTTTTCCGCAGAAGAGTTCTATAAAGAACGTGGTGGAATTATGGCGGAATTTGGCAAAATCATTTGCATCTCCGTTGGGATTTTGGATAAGAATGAAAGGTTGATGATCAAGAGTTTCTACGGCGATGATGAGAAAAAGCTGCTGGAAGAATTCGGCGAAATCTTCAACCGGCCGAAACTTCGGGAAGTGATTCTCTGCGCCCACAACGGGAAGGAATTCGATTTCCCGTGGATTGCGAGAAGATTTTTGATCAATGGAATGCAGCCGCCAAAAGCTTTTCAGTTATTCGGAAAAAAACCTTGGGAAATTCCACATCTCGACACCATGGAACTGTGGAAATTTGGTGATTACAAATCTTATGTCTCGCTGGAACTTTTGGCAAATGTCTTCGCAATCCCCACTCCAAAGGACGATATCGACGGTTCAATGGTGGCGTCAATCTACTGGATAGAGAAAGACTTATTTAGAATTGTTCAATATTGTGAAAAAGATGTGTTAACTTTGGCAAATATTTTCCGCAGGATGCGGCAGGAAAATCTCCTGGAGAAATCAGAATAAAAAAAATACCGAAGCTGACCAACCAATGAAATACACCGACGACCAAATTGCCGACATCGGCGAAAACATAATCAGAGTACTTAAAACAATTTACGACCCTGAAATTCCCGTGGACATTTATGAACTGGGATTGATCTACGATGTGCAGATTTCTGACGAAGCTGCCGTGAAAATCATTATGACGCTCACTTCACCAAACTGCCCCGTTGCAGAAAGTTTACCCGCAGAAGTGAAGGAAAAAGTTGCGATTGTGGAACACGTAAAAGAAGTCGACCTGGAACTCACTTTCGAGCCATCGTGGAACAAAGACATGATGAGCGAGGAAGCGAGATTCGAACTCGGAATGCTGTAATCTGAAGATTAAATCGGCACGAAAATTACCGCTGCAACTGCTGCAACACCTATCGCGATGGTAGAAAGCCAATCTACCCTTTTTGCTTCACGCACATCGGTTCTGTTGAGCACAACCTCTTCTCCAGTCTTTGTTTTTCCGTAAATTTTATCGTCGTCCTGTCTTAGAACCTGCATTTTTACCGTCTTCGCATCATTCGTCTGGAAAGTGTATTTCTGGTAAAGTTCGAGTGAGTTTTTCTGCATCGGTTTTTGAGGACTCACCACTCTTACCTGGCAAGAAGTTACAGAAAGAACAAGTAGCAAAACTATAATGGAAAAGAATCTTTTCATTTTTTCGAAATAAAATTTTGTCAAATTTAATAAAATAAATGTTTCCCTTTGAGTTTTTACTATTAAAGTTCAATTGAATTCAAATCCTGCGCAATCAGCCACGCTTCACTCCAACACGCCTGAAAATTAAATCCGCCTGTAACCGCATCAATGTTCAGCACTTCCCCCGCAACATAAACGTTTTCCAGGATTTTTGACGACATATTTTTAAAGTTGATCTCCTTCAAATTAACTCCACCTGCAGTCACAAACTCGTCTTTATAGGTTGATTTCCCTGTGACCTTCATTCGGTTGCCGCACAGATTTTGTAAAATTGACTGAATTTCCTTCGCAGAAATATTGGAAATATTCTTGTTTAAATCCACTTTTGAAATCCAAAGAATCCGGTGCCAAAATCTGGAGGTAATATCGAAAACCTTTGAAGTTCCAATTGTTTTCTTCGGATTTTCGTTTCTGAATTTTTTGAAGGTTTCTTCCGCAGTTTCAATGTCGATTCCCAAAAAATTGACCAAGATTTCGAACTGATATTTCAGGTCTGCAAGTTCCCTTGCTTTCCACGCAGAAATTTTCAAAATCGCCGGTCCCGAAAGTCCCCAATGTGTAATCAGCATCGGTCCAGATTCCTCCGTTTTCAGTTGAGGGATGGAAACTTCGGCGTTGGTAAAACTCGTTCCAGGCAAATCATTCAGTAATTCATTTTTAATGTTAAAGGTAAAAAGGGAAGGAACCGGGTCAACGATTTGATGTCCTAAATTCTGAATCAGCTTTAAAGATTTGGGTGCACTTCCAGTCGTATAAACAACATAATCTGCAGTGTAATCTCCTGAATTAGTTTGGATTAAATATTGACTGTCCTGCTTTACAATTCCGTTAACTACTGATTTAGTTTTGATGTTAAAGTTCTTATCAGAAACTTCTTTAACCAAAGTATTAATGATGGTTTGTGAGGAATTACTTTCAGGAAAGATGCGGTTGTCGTTTTCAATCGTTAAGGGAACATTTCTCTGCTCGAACCAATCTATCGTATCTCCCGGCTGAAATTTGTGAAAAACGCTGAGAAGTTCCTTGTTTCCCCTCGGATAAAATCCCGCCAGTTCACGCGGGTCGAAACAAGCGTGAGTCACGTTGCATCTACCGCCACCGGAAATTTTTACTTTCTGTAGAACATCCGAATGCTGCTCAAGGATGATGACATCAAATTTTTGTTCGTCGAGATTTGCGGCACAGAAAAAACCTGCAGCTCCACCTCCGATGATGATTATTTTCTTTCTATCCATAAAAATTTGGCTAAAGCCAAACGAATCTTTTAACTTGCAAACGGACTAAAGTCCGTTCCTACTGAACTGCAAAAATACAATTTTTATAACCCGTCATTTATGGTTAATTTTGCGCATTACAATTTTTAATTTTTCATTCTTACTTTTTCATTAGCAAATATGTCTGATTATCATTATAAATTCGAGGTGAGATGGAGCGACATCGATGCCAACAAACACCTCGCCAACTCCGCTTATGTGGAATACTGCGCACAAACCAGAATGGCGTTTATGAACACCCACAAAATGGGTCTGAAAGAACTCAGCAGATGGGGAATCGGTCCCGTTATTCTGCACGAACGATATTCTTTTTTTAAGGAGATTTATGCCGACCAAACTGTTTACGTATCGCTGGAAATTTCGGGAATGTCGGAAGATGCGAGTATTTATCAGTTCATCCACAAGTTTTATCTTCCGGACGGGACACATATGGCAACCTCTGAAGCAACTGGAGTCTGGATCGATATGATGTTGAGAAAATCGACAACCCCACCCGACGAAATTCTCGAGGTGATGCAGGAATTCAGCAGCGAACACGTAAAAACTTTAACAAGAGACGATCTGAAAAACCTCCCTTTCAAACCTGAAAATGTGGAAGCATTCCACAAAAGAGGAACTTTCACCTGGAGAAAAAAAGAAGAATAATCATCTATCACTCATCACCAATCACCCATCACCTATAAAAAATGTCCATCCTCGAAGATAAAAACCCACAACTCACTCCGATCTCTGCTTATGGCGAATTCGGACTGATCAAGCATCTCACCGAAAACTTTAGTTTTGAAAATTCCTCAACAGAAACCGCGGTTGGAGATGACGCCGCAATCATTAATCCCGAAGGAAAAAAAGTAGTCGTAAGCACCGATGTTTTGGCTGAAGGTGTTCATTTCAACCTCGGTTATGTTCCGCTGAAACATTTGGGTTACAAAGCGGTGGTAGTGAACTTGAGCGACATTGCAGCAATGAACGCGACTCCGACACAGATTTTGGTTTCACTCGCTGTTTCCAATCGTTTTCCGGTGGAAGCTCTGGAAGAAATCTACAGCGGAATTGCTTTGGCGTGCAAACACTACAAAGTAGATTTGGTAGGAGGCGACACCACGAGTTCAACTTCCGGTTTGGTGATGAGCATTACCGCAATCGGCTTGGAAGACGAAGAAAACATTGTAAAAAGAAACGGGGCGAAAGTGAACGATTTGCTGGTGTTGACCGGAGATTTGGGAGGAGCTTATCTCGGACTTCAAATCTTGGAAAGGGAACATTCCGTTTTTCTGGCGAATCCGAATATGCAGCCAGAAATGGATGGTTACGATTATATTTTGGAACGGCAACTGAAACCAGAAGCACGAACCGACATCAAAAATATCCTGAAAGAACTCGATGTGAAACCTACTTCGATGATCGATGTTTCTGATGGTTTGTCGTCTGAAATCCTGCATCTTTCCGACCAAAGCAAAGTTGGGTTCCGGTTGTATGAAGAGAAAATCCCGATGGATTCGCTCACAATTTCTACGGCGGAAGAACTGAACCTGAATCCCGTGATGTGCGCGTTGAGCGGAGGCGAAGACTACGAACTGCTTTTCACCATTTCACCGAACGATTTCGACAAAATTAAAAACCATCCCGACTTCACAGTGATTGGTCACGCTGTAGATTTGGAGCAGGGAAATTATTTGGTAGCGAGAGGAAGCGGCGAACTGATCGCGCTGAACGCTCAAGGTTGGGACGCTTTTCTGAATAAGTAAGCTAAACTTTCGCGCCTACAAAAGCAGCAAAAATCTGCGGGTGTATCAGCTCCTCGACATTTACCGAAATATCGTTGGACTCGATTTCAGGTTTTTCGTATTGGGTTTCGTCAAAGTAGAGCAGCTTCCATTCATTATTATTGAATTCGATATAGGAAAGATTCTCAATCCAGTCGCCGGAATTCAGATAGTTAACAGTGCCTTTTTCATTGGTCACAATTTTGTCCGCCGGTTGGTGGATGTGTCCGCAGAATACGTATTCGTAATGATTTTCGATGGCGAGTTCGATGGCTTTTTCCTCAAAATCGGCGATAAATTTCACCGCATTTTTTACGGAATTTTTGATTTTCTTTGAAAGGGAAACTTTCTTTTTCCCGATACTTTCCAATAAAAAGTTGATGGCGCGGTTCACCAGAATCAGCCAGTCGTAACCGATTCCACCGATTTTCGCAATAATCTTCGCCCCGCCTTTCGTGGTATGGTCGAAAATATCGCCGTGGAAAAACCAGTGTTTTTTGCCATTGATTTCCAGCAAATATTTGTCGGTCAGGAAAAGGTTTCCCATCGTGAGATCCGTGTATTTTCTAAGGAATTCATCGTGGTTTCCGGTGATGTAGATCACGTCGGTTCCGTTTTTCATCATTTTGAAAAACTCGCTCAGAACCGCCATGTGCGAATTGGGAAAGTATTTTTTCGAGAACGCCCAACCGTCGATAATATCGCCATTCAGGATGAGCAGTTTCGGACTGACGCTTTTCAGATAAGCAACCAGCTCCGTTGCGTGACATCCGTAAGTTCCCAAATGTATATCGGAAAGAACAACAATTTCAATGTTTCGTTTCTCCATCGAAGTTTTTTCAAAGTTAAGGTTTCAATATGAAATAAAGGTAAATGGAAAATTAAATTTCTGGAATGGCTGAAAACAAAAATTCCCAATCTCACGATCGGGAATTTTGTGTTTATTATACGCTGTAAATTAAGCGTTTGGCTCTACAGATACGAAAGATCTGTTGTTTGCTTTCTTTCTGAAAACTACTTTACCGTCAACAAGCGCGTGCAAAGTGTGGTCTTTACCCATTCCCACGTTTTCACCTGGGTGGTGTTGAGTTCCTCTTTGTCTCACGATGATGTTTCCCGCGATTGCTTCCTGTCCACCGAAAATCTTCACTCCCAATCTTTTGGAGTGCGATTCTCTACCATTTTTGGAGCTACCAACTCCCTTCTTGTGTGCCATTTTACTTTGGAATTATTTTTTTGGAGTTAATTTGTCGATATTTTCTGCAATGTAAGCATCGAATACTTCAGTACTCAAAATTCTTTTACCTTCTTTTTCTTTGCACTCTTTACCAAGTTCTACAAGAACTTTTCTGTTGTCTGCAGATTCAGACATACCGTGCTTTTGAAGAAGATAGTTCAATTCGTGTTCTTCGCTGAAGTTTACCGTTGCAGCATCATCTTTTGAAGAAGCTTTTTTCTCCTCTGTCTTTTCAGCTTTTGGAGCTGCCGCTTTTTCAGCTTTAGGTTCTGCTTTTACCGTTTTTGCTTCAGTAGATTCAGCTTTAGCGGTTTCTTTTTTCGCCGTTTTTTTTGCTCCGTCAAATCCGGTGATTCCAGTGATTTGAATTTGAGTTAAAGATTGACGGTGACCGTTTTTCTTTTCGTAACCTTTTCTTCTTTTCTTTTTGAAAACGATTACTTTATCCGCTTTCACGTGGTCAAGGATTTCAGCATCTACAGTGATGCCGCTTACAGCCGGGGCGCCGATTGTTGTAGTACCGTTCACGGTAAGAAGAACTTTGTCGAAAGAAACTTTCGCTCCTTTGTCTCCTTTCAAACGGTTTACAAACAACTTCTGGTCTTGTACAACTTTGTATTGAAGCCCTGCTATTTCTACAATTGCAAACATTGTTTATAAATTTTGTTAGTTAATTCGAGGTGCAAAAGTACAAATTTTTTCTGAATTACAAATAGTTATGCGTTTTTTTGTGATTAAAATATTGAGGGTCATTTTGTTTCGGGGAAATAAGAAAAGATATAATGTTAAAAATATTCGCGAAATCTCAGTAATCCGCGAGAAAAAATCGCAAAGGTTAATTGAAATAATCTCTGTTCAAGATGGCAAAGTCTTTCCGCTAAAGCGGATTGATGAAGCAGTCGCTTAAGCAGCGGATTTATCCGCAGTCTTTACTTACTTAAGTTTTGAATGACAAAATGAATCTTTGCGTAGAATTTTGAATTCTTTGTTAGTGTATTCGTGGCACAAAAACCTCATCCACTCCATCCGTTCCGGTATAAACCGCCTTCTTTCCATGGTCGGAGATCATCAGAACCGAGCCGTCTTTTTCATAAACTTCGGTGTGATGGTCGCCGTCTTCCAATGTCATTTTTAAAGATGGTCGATTTCCTCTTTTCGCGACAACGAATTTTTCATCACCTTCTTCCTTAAACTCAAGCGACAGCTTTTCACCTTTATCATTGTAGAGCAAAATGGTTTTATTTAAAGGTAACGAAATCGTTTCCACTTCCTCGATTTCTTTTGTATTGCTATCCTTAATTTGAATTTCACCCACTGGATTTTCGGGAACTTCTGCCTTCACAGTAAGCGCCGAACTCTCTTTACCACAGGAAACCAACAAAAAAATAAGGGCAGGAAATAGTGCTTTTTTCATCATCAAAATTTAATGGGCTAAAAATAGCCAAACAAAGCCATACCGGAAAGTAAACTTTATTTAATTTTCATTAAAAGCGATGAACTTATTTTCTATATTTGGTCAACTAAACTTTTATGAAAACTCTTCTTTACGCATTCTTAGGATTTTTCACGGTTTCGTGCATTTCAATTTCGGGTTCAATTTCGGGATTGACCGACGATTATGGTTCGCTGAAAGATCAACTGAAAAACCGAATTATTCCCGCAACCGATTTTGCCAAAACCGACACGCTGCATATTTATAAAGTCAACGCCAATCAGCTGAAAACAGAACTCAATAAATATCCTAAGGCGATGGTTTATGTTTTCACCAATGGCTGCAAGTCGAATTACTGTCTGCCAATGTCGGCTTATCAGGATTTTTCGGAGCAGAATAATTACAAGCTTTTTCTCGTGATGAACGGTTTTGGAATGGTGAACGAGACTTTGAAACAGCGCTCCGAAATTTTCACCGAACCTTTATTTGCGATTGATGGCAATCATTATGGATCCAAAATCAGGACAAACTATACCACAAAATTCGAGAATGAACTCCGCGGATTTGAGCAGAAAGGAAAATCAAAATACGAAGGAAACCTTTTCTTTTTTGAAAATGGTAAACTTGTAAAAACCACTCACGACCTACCGTAAAAATTTCTATGAAAAGAGACCTCTACATCGACTTTGCAAAGGGTTTTGCAACATTGGCCATTATCTTTATCCACACCGTCTTTTGGTCGGGGCAATACTATGTACCAACAGAATGGCGTGTTTTATCACTTCTGATTGATGTTCCGCTCTTTTATGCTTTGAGCGGACTGACTTCAGGAGGAAATGTTGAAAAAACCCTTTACCGACTGCTGAAACTGCAGATTACATATATGATTTTCGTGACATTTCTTTTCTTCCTCGATTATTTGTTCAAAGTTTTCGGACTGAGCTTTTTCGGGATGCAGTGGATGAAGGATTTCTACAGCACTTTCGGCGGAAAGTATGTTCCGCAAAACATTTCGACCGATCCGCAGTGGCAGAATTTGGGGAATTGGTATCTTCACCAATACACGAATGCCGACACTTTTCCTGTGGTGATGGGAAGTTTTTGGTACCTGAAAGTATATTTTATTTTGACCGTTTTCGGGGTTTTGATTTTGCGGTTTTTCCCAAAACATATCAACGCATTTATCGCGCTTTGTTTTGGGTTGACTCTGGTTTTCAATCTTTTGCCGTGGTTTTATCCGACAGGACAGGTTGGTTATGTTGCGTTCTACCTTGGATTATTTTTGGTCGCGCATCAATTAAAAGGAAAAAAAATCCCCACGAAATGGATTCCAATATTATATGGAATTCTCTTCATCATCCTCATTGTTCTCTTCTGGAATTACGGTAAAGATCTTTTTATGAGGATGAACAAAGCCAAATTCCCACCGAAGCTGCTCTATATTTTCTGGTCGTGTTTCTCGTTGGTGACGCTTTTTGTTCTTTACAACCGACTGAAAATCAGCAAAAACAATTTCATCACCTATATCGGGAAGAACGCGATTTTCTATTATTTCGCGCAAGGAATGAGTTCTTCACTGGTGTATTTTCTGGTGGTTCCATTAAAGGACAAAATGGAATGGTGGATTCTGATGATCCTTATTTTCGCAATCAATATTCTTCTTGCGGTCATCATTGCCGAAGGAGCGAAAAAGATCGATGCTTTGGGTTGGAAAACCCTTGAGTTTCTGCGAAAAAAAACCGCTTCAGTGTGATCTGAAACGGTTTTAGCAAATTTTTACGTTAAGTAAAAACGCTTATTCTTTGTTGCCTCCTCCTCTTGCTACAACTGCGATTAGGATGATCAATAACAACGCACCGATTACCCAATAAACAGGATTGGTAAACCATTCTTCTGTAGTTGTGGTAGTTTTGGTGGTGGTGATGTCAACTTTTGCGTCCGGAGTTGTAGATTCCTGAGCAAGAGCAAGAACGCTGAAGAAGAAAGTCAGTAAAAAAATCCCGAAGCTTTCCGCTTTTTTGAAGATAACCTGTGTGTTCATAATTTATTTTTTTAATGTTATAATTTTTAACTTTCAAGTTTTATGCCAATTATTGCCAATTATTTTTGAGGGAAATGAAATCTTTAACCAAAAACCTTTACTTTTTCATATTGATCTTATTTTCTTTCGTTAAAGAAATATGACCTATTATGTCTTTAAGAAAAATCTATACTTAATTAATAATCAGCTGTTTATAAAAACCTTGTCTTGCATTGTTAAACGAAGTGCCTTTGTTTGTCTTGAAAATATGCAGATTTTTATTTAAATATTTCCTAGCGAACTTTGCGAGAAAAAAATACTCGCAAAGCCACACAAGGTTAGATTAATTTGTGCGCTGCTTTTAAGATAAACCAAGGCGCTTTCGCTCATTAAAGACATACAAAGAAATAAATGCACAGTTGGAATATCCTGTTTCTAAAAGCTGTAAACTCTTGAATAGAATCACTATTTTTACCGAAAAGTTTTTTGAAATGTTTAAACTGAAACTCCTCACTGATCCACGATGGGCGAATATCGCCGAAGGAAACCTGGAAGAGATCCTCACCGATCACGCATGGTGCGAGCAGAAAGCCACAACCAACGCAATCACGCTGATCACGATGCTTCCCGAACACCCAGAAATTGTGACCGAACTTTTGGATATCGCCAAAGAAGAGCTCGAACATTTTCAGCAGGTACACGAAATCATCAAGCAGCGCGGATACGAATTCGGGCGCGAAAGAAAAGACGACTACGTGAACCAGCTTTTCAAATTCATCATCCAGGGAAGCCGCGAAGACTATATTATCGACAGAATGCTTTTTGCCGCAATGATCGAGGCGAGAAGCTGCGAACGATTCAAAGTCTTGACCGAAAACATTAAAGACGAGGAACTGAAAACCTTCTACAAAGAACTGATGATTTCTGAAGCAAACCATTACACGACCTTCATCGGATTTGCCAGAAAACTTGGGAATCCCGAAAAAGTAAACCAACGCTGGGAAGAATGGCTCGAATACGAAGCAGAAATCATCAAATCTTACGGAAAAAAAGAGACGATTCACGGGTAAAAAAAAATGTTTCGAGTTTCAGGTTTCAGGTTTCAGGTTCATTGAATTTTCTTATTTTTACTGAACATCAATTATAAGTCTTAAACGATCATCTACAACTTGTCTCAGGAAGAGTCTTGAGACTTGAAACGTGAAACTCGAAACCAAAAAATGTCATGCAAGAATCCCTACTAAAAACGACGCTCAATACCTTGGCAAAATCCTTTTTCCAGGGTTTGCTGATTTTGGGTCCGTTTGCAGTTACGGTCTGGATTATTTGGTACGTGGTTTCCAGCATCGACAACCTGATTCCCACCCTTTCAGAGAAAACCTATCCAGGAATTACCTTCCTCATTGTAATCGCAACTACAACGCTGATCGGCTATCTCGGAAGCAAATTTATTTTAGGACGTGTAATTGTGGACAGTTTCGACTACATCCTCGAACATACGCCGGGAATTAAATTCATCTACACTTCACTGAAAGACGTGATGACTTCATTCGTGGGCGACAAAAAGAAATTCAACCAACCCGTTCTCATCAAAACCGCGGAAATGCCTGAAGTTTGGCGCGTAGGATTTCTAACTCAAAACGATCTTTCGTCCGTCGGTTATCCTGAATATGTTGCGGTGTATCTCCCTCATTCTTACGCAGTTTCAGGTTGGGTTGTTTTCGTTTTGGCTGAAAACATCGTGCACCTCGAAAACGTCACAGCGGCACAGGCGATGAAGTTTGCGGTAAGCGGCGGTGTTGCAGGATTCCATTCGGATGACAATGTTTTCAAAGCACCGGAATGAGTTGGAGCATGGGTGAGTCGGTGAGTAGATTGAGTTTTCAGTAATGCTGAGCATTCTCTATTACTCACACTATTTGTTCAAACGATTCACAGTCTTACGATTAACTTCAAACCTCAAACTTCAAACTTCAAACATTCATAAATGAACCTTCCCTACGCAGAACCCTACAGAATAAAAATGACCGAAGAGATTCGGCAATCCACCCGAGAAGAAAGAGAGCAGTGGCTGAAAGAAGCCGGCTATAATTTGTTTAATTTAAAATCTTCGCAGGTTTTTATCGACCTTCTCACCGATTCCGGAACGGGTGCAATGAGCGACAAACAATGGGCTGCATTGATGACCGGTGACGAAAGTTACGCGGGATCGAAAAGTTTTGAACAGTTGCACGAAACCGTCAAGAAAATTTCTGGTTACCAATATCTTTTACCTACGCACCAAGGAAGAGCTGCCGAAAACGTACTCTTCTCCGTTTTGGTTAAAGAGGGCGACGTAATCCCCGGAAATTCCCATTTCGACACCACGAAAGGACATATCGAATTCCGAAAAGCTCACGCCATCGACTGTACCGTGGATGAAGCTTTTGACGTGGAAAACCTTTTTCCCTTTAAAGGTAATATCGATTTAGAAAAATTAGAAAAAGTTTACCAAACCTATCCAAAGCAAAAAATTCCGTTCTGCTTGGTGACGATTACCTGCAATTCTTCCGGCGGACAACCGGTTTCCCTTGAAAACATGAAAGCGGTGAAGGAACTTTCCGACCGATACGGAATTCCCATTTTCTTCGATTCTGCCCGTTTTGCTGAAAATGCCTACTTCATTAAGACTCGTGAAAAAGGTCAGGAACATCGAACAATCAAAGAAATTGCACGGGAAGTTTTCTCCTACGGAGTCGGAATGACGATGAGCTCTAAGAAAGATGGATTGGTGAATATCGGCGGATTTATTGCGCTGAATGACGAAAACCTTTTCAGGGCGGCATCGAATTTTACCATTATTTATGAAGGGTTCATTACTTATGGCGGAATGGCGGGAAGAGATATGGCGGCTTTGGCGGTTGGTCTCGACGAAGCGACCGAATTCAAATATCTTCAAAGTAGAATTTCGCAGGTGGAATATCTCGGCAACAAACTGATTGAGTACGGAATCCCCGTTCAGAAACCGATTGGTGGACATGCCGTTTTCATCGACTCGCTGAAATTTTTACCCAATATCAAAAGAGAGGAATATCCGGCGCAGACTTTGGCGAACGAAATCTACAAAGAAGCGGGAATCCGAACGGTGGAAATCGGGACACTGCTTGCTGACCGCGATCCTGAAACCCGCGAAAACCGTTACCCAAAACTGGAACTCGTGCGTTTGGCGATCCCGCGAAAAACCTATACCAACAATCACATGGACTATATCGCAGCCGCGGTAAAAAATGTGTATGACCGCCGTGAAGAAATTGCAAAAGGTTATCAAATTGTTTGGGAATCAGAGATTTTGCGCCACTTTACGGTGAAGCTTGAAGAAGCGTAAAAATCATTGAGCGTCATTTCGGTGGCGCTCAAATTTTATCTGTTTTGCAGCTCCATCATTCCTTCCGGAGAAACGAAATCGTAATTCCACGCCGGCTCGAAGGTAAGCTCGATTTCTACCTCGATTCCCGGGAATTCTTTTTCCAGTGCATTTTGCACACCGGTTTTGATCGCGTCTCCCATCGGACAGAACGGAGAGGTTAAGGTCATCAGAACATGAACTTTATTCTCTTCCGGGAAATTGATTTCGTAAACCAAACCGAGATCGATGATGTTCACCATCAGTTCGGGATCCATCACTTCGTAGAGGACAAATTCTGCGCGCCGCTGCAAATCGTAACTTTTATCGTTTTCGTTGAAAATCATTCTAATTTTTTTGTTTTGTGTAAAAGGAGTTTGAAGACATTCAGGTTATAAATCACCGCCAAAACAATCCACAGGAAAAGTCCGATACGGATAACGATGAGTTGCTGCAAAGCCAATCCCAGTGCGAAAGTGAGGAATGCCGCAATGAATATCCTGAATTGCCAAATCGTGAGTTGCTCACTGTAAAGATGTTTCGGTAGCGGAACCTTCACCTTTCCTGAAAGATGTTTGTAATGCCCGTTCCAAATAATAAAAGGTAAAGTCTTGAAGGTTTTCCCGAGAATAATATTGGTAATCCAGCCAAGAAAAATCAGTGTTCCATAAACCATTGTCCATCGGTAACCTTCAGAATAATAGACGATTGGGATGAGCAAAACGGCAATTACCAAACTCAGGAATGAAAGAAAGGCGTGTTTCATCAGCAGTTCGACTCGTTTTCTGAGCCGGTTTTTGTAGGCGTCACGAAGGTAAAGCAACCAGAAAATAATTCCGGTTAAAACCAATCCAGCGTAAATAAAAATTCTCCAGCTGATTTCGAAAAAATAACCATCGACCAAAAAGAGAATCAACCCTAAATTTTGAAAGACAAACGAGTTTTTAAGTAGGTATTCTTTAGCAGATTTCCCCAGCAAAAACATTGGAACCAACTTCGTGCTCACTCCCGTAATCAGCTGCAGAAACCAGCCCGCGATTCCCATGTGTGCGTGAAGTTTTAGGACTTCGAGGTGGCTCGTTCTGAAAAGCGGAGTCGTTAAACCCAAATTAAGTGCCAGCAAAAGTCCCACCGAAACGGTAAACAACAGCCAAATTGCAGAACTTGTAATAAACAACCTCTGTGCTGAATATTTCACGCAGATCTTGGTGGTTTTCAGAACATTAACAACGAAAAGCAATACCGAAAAAACAATCAGAGAACCGCCGGTTATCATCACCCAACCGATGTCGAGATTCCAGAATTTCCAGGTGAGGAGAATGATTCCCAAAGTTAAGGTGTACCAACTGGAAGACGCCAGTTTCTCGCTGTACAGATCCTGCTCACAAATCACGGGAAGCAGTTGGTGCGCCGCGCCGAAAATAATCATCGTTCCCCATCCCAAAGCAGCGATATGCACGATGGTGAGCAAATGCGGCGTGAAGTAATGCCGGGTAAAAGATTCTGGAGTACAGAACATTACCACAGTCAAAACCAAAAAAGCGATCGCCGCCGTCGCATAAAACGGAAGTATCGCAGAGTTTCCTGGTGCTTTACCGATGTTGATATCTGACACGTTTTGTTTTTAAATGAATAATTAAGAATTAATAATTAATAATGGGTTGTGTGATGGAACAGAATTTTGTTTTTGATCCGTGTTTCAATTCTTCATTGTTCATTATTAAATTTTCATTATCTTTTCAAAAAATCAGCATTTTCACATTTCCTTCCTCAATGTTTCGGATGTGGACTTCATAATTCTTGTCCGCCAATTCTTCGAGCAGATAGACCGGAACTCTTTTGTGGTCGATGTATAGAGCGTTTCCTGCGGGAAGTACTTCCAGTTCGCCAAGGATTGCCTGCATCGGACCCGGCATTTCGAGTTCACGCACATCGAGTTTGCGGATATTGCTTTCGCCGAATTGCGACAAAGCTTTGTTGAAACTGCTTTCGTCATCCATCAAAACTTTTTCGTCGGCAGATTGGGAGGAATGTTCCGTTTCCTTCAGTTTCTTCAAAAAGTAGGTGTGAAATTCTTTTTCGCCAATCTGTTCTACGAACGCGTCTTCTGCTTTTTCCTGTTTCAAAAGGTGGATTAAAGGAGTAGGCACGAAATTGTTAACAATGCAGAGGATTTTTCCCGGCTCCACTTCTTTGAAGCGGTGAAGAATCTCCTTCAGCGGATCGGCTCCATTGTCGATGATCGGTCGAACGTCGTAGAATTCGATGTTGATCTGTGGAGCATTCTGCAGCCAGATCGGTTTTGGTTCTTTCGAAACATCTTCTTTAACTTGCTCCTCGCCTTCGAAGATAAACCCAAGTGGCGAAAGCACTCTTTTGAAATCTTCCACTTTTGCACCGCCCATTTTTGCAGCTTCTGCGATAGTTACTCGCGATGCCATTATTTTCCGCAGGATCGGGTTTCTGAGTTTTTCCAAAGGTTTCGCGATCGATGCGATGGCTTCGATGCTTTGCGAGTTTTCTTTGATCAGTTCAGATATTTTTGTTTTGGCTGAAATTGTTTTCATTACTTTATTTTTCTTTAACCCAGAATTCGTCGTCGTAATTTTCCAACGCCGTATGTTCCTCACTGTGAAGGGTTTTCCCGATCTCGTCAAGTTTTTGGTCGCTGAATTTTTCTTCCAGATAGGGGAAGAGTTCCCGCTCCTCATATCTTGTGTGCTGATCGACCAAATCTGCGAGTTCATGGTAAAGCGGATAGCTTTTTTCCTCGGTCCTCAAATTGATTTCGTTGATTTTGGCTAAAATCCTTTGGTGTTCTTCCAACCCTTTTTTTACCATTTCGTCGTTATGGTCGATGAACAGGAGTTTTTCTTCCGTATCGAAATGATGTTCCAGATGGTGTTTCCAAAACCAGTTCATGTACTTGGTGATTCTTTCCGGCTCGATTTCCATTTTCACACCGTTACGAAGTTTCCAGCAGAAAAGCAGCGTTGCGTGATGTTCGCGGGAAACAGGAACTAAATTCTCGTTACGTTTGATGGGTTTCTTTTCCATTTTGGTTAATGATTTTGCGTCAGTAATTCCCATTGTGGTTTTTCGGTTTTTAATTTTACTTTGTCTGTGATAATCAATCGTAGCGACGAGTCGTTGGTGAAGAAGGTCCACATCCAGTTGATGAAGATAATGAGTTTGTTTTTCACGCTCAGAATCAGCATCAGGTGCAGGAACATCCAGAAAACCCAGGCAAAAAATCCCTTGAAGCTCAGCATTGGCAAATCGACAGCAGCTTTGTATTTGCCGACTGTCGCCATGCTTCCCTGGTCTCTATATATAAAAGGTTTTAGTTTGCGGTCCCGAATCTGTCGGTTAAAATTCATTGCCAGATTCTTTGCCTGGTTGATGGCGACATTTGCAACCTGCGGATGACCTTTTGGATATTCTACCGACCGCTGCATCGCGATATCGCCGATTGCATATACATTTTCTGTTTTTTCTACTTTGTTAAAATCATCCACAATATACCGGTTGTTCTGGGTAAGCTCGGCCGGAATTCCATCGATGAGGTTTCCGGTGACTCCTGCTGCCCAAATTACGTTGGTCGATTTTATGGTTTCGCCTCCTTTCATAATCAGGGTTCCGTTTTCGTAGGTATCTACAAATCTGTTCAAGAGTACTTCAACACCAAGTTTCTGCAGGTATTCGAGTGATGCGCTCTGTGCAAGCTCACTCATATTTCCCAATGTTTTTCCGCTTCCTTCGACGAGAATAATTCTGATTTTGGAAGTATCGATTTCGGGATAATCGTTGGGAAGGATATTCTTTTTCATTTCTGCAAAAGCTCCCGCCAATTCCACGCCGGTTGGACCCGCTCCTACGATTACGATGGTGTTCAATCCTGTTTCATAGTTTCGTGTCGCATTAATATTTTCAAAACTTTTTAGAATGCGGTTTCTGATCTGTATCGCCTCGAAGGTGCTTTTCAGCGGCATTGCCGATTGCTCCAGCTTTTCGATGTTGAAGTAGTTGGTTTTGCATCCGGTTGCGATCACGAGAGAATCGTACTCAAAGTTTCCCGCGTCGGTGTAAATGGTTTTCTGGTTGGTGTCCACGGAATTTACTTCCGCCATTTGGATGCTGATTCCTTTCCTTTTCTGAAAAATTTTCCTGAAGGGGAAGGAGATACTCGATGGTTCCAGTTGTGCAGCCGCAACTTGGTAAAACAGCGGCTGAAACTGGTGGTGGTTTGATTTGTCCAGCAGCAGCACTTCGTAATGCCTCGTGTCGATTTGTTTCGCGAACTGAAGTCCTGCGAATCCGCCGCCGATTACTGCTATTTTCTTTTTCACTTTTTTGATATTGATGTTTTGTTGTGCTGTTCATTGAGGTTGATCAGCATCAATTTATATTGTCAGGCATTCGCCAATTCTTCATCCTGTTTCAATGCCTTTGGGAAAAGATAGTCGTTTTCCAGTCGGATGTGCGTGTGGAGATCTTCTTCAAATTCCTTCAGTTTGCTGTAGAGGTAGCTAAACGAGTTGCACGCATTCTTAGGTGGGGTGAAGTTATTGGTAATTCTTCTGAGGAAATTCAGGTCTTCGCCTGCAATTTCGTGGTCTTTTGTTAGGATTCTGATGGGATGGTCGAGTGTTCCGATTTCGTAGGTTACTTTCTCGTCGGATTTCCTTTTTTTCGCCAATCCCTGTTTGATAACGGGAAAGAGTACTTCTTCTTCGTTTGCAATATGGTCCAGCAAATCCTGCAGGAAATGGTGGGTTTGTGTTGCAACGCGGTGAAGTTCAGGATGATCCGTTCCGTGATGCTCAGAAACCTTGATGGCTAAACCGTTTAAGCTTTCAGCGTTATCTTTAATGTATTGGTGGTGCTTATCAACGATGTAGTCGGCGAGCTCATCTAATTCCCATTCGTCGTAGTTGGTGTTTTCAGGGTATTTTGATCCAGAATCGCTGCATCCGAATTTCACGCCTTTTTCTTTAAGAAATTCGGCTTTCTTAAGATCCTTTTCGGGAATGGAACCATTTTCTTTTTTTATTTCTGAAGGGTTTTTTGAAATCAGAACCTTAAATCTTTCAGGTCCCTGTTCCAGATATTCCCAGGTGAAGATATTTCCTCTTTCCGCCAGAAGCTCGTAATACAGTGGTTTCGGATCATGGTCATTGTCGATGATGAAGCTTTCTCCCGGATTAAGCGCATCAAAATGTTTAAAAATCGTCGGGTGCTTAAACTTCGGTTCTATCGCGGTTACATCGATGGTTTCTTTTGGCTCGTTGGTTTTTGCTTCTTCCGCAGGATTTTTTGCAATCTGCACGATGTACCATTCCGGGCCTTTTTCAAGGTATTCCCAGGTGAAGATATTTCCTCTTTCCGCTAGAAGTTCGTAGTAAAGCGGTTTTGGATCGTGGTCATTTTCGATCACGAAACTTTCGCCGGGATTCAGTGCGTCGAAATGTTTGAAGATCGTTGGGTGTTTCAGCCGGGGTTCGATTTTCGTTACGTCGAGGGTTTCCATTGTTGCCATTGCGGTAAATGTTATTGAGTTAAATGATAGTATTTCGCATTAAGGACTTTTTTATCCTTTATTAAATTAAAAATTTTTTCAGTTTCTTTTCAGTTGTAATTCGTTGTCCGAATCGCCATTCCGAAATTTGTTTAAAGTAACTTTTCCATAGATTTCGTAGAGTTTGTCGCGCGCTTCCTTATACTCGTTATGGATCGGGCAGGGATTGGTTTCCGAGCAAAACGCCAAACCTAAACCGCACCCGTGAAACATTTTGTCGCCATCGATTGCTTCAACAATATCTGCGAGAGAAGACCTGGCCTCCATTTCAGAAATACTGAAACCACCATATCGTCCTTTTGTGCTGTGCAGAAATCCCTGTTTGCTGAGCTGCTGCAGAATCTTGGCGATAAAGAGTTCGGGTGAATTGATCTTCTCCGAAATTTCTTTAGTCGTCACCATCGTTCCGTATTTGGATTGCTGCGCGACATAAATCATCGCTCTCAAAGCATATTCGCAGGTTTTCGAAAGCATATTTTTTAATTCTACACCACAAAGGTAAAGATTATTTTTAATTAGGACAAATTAGTCTGAATTAAATTTAGAAATTATTACTCTAAATTTAGTCAAGAAACTATTCTTTCCGGAATATCTTTTTGTTTATTTGAAACGAATGAGAATGACCTGATAAAAATGTTTGTACACCCCTTCAACCAAGTTCACTTCTCTTGAATAGCTATTTAATGATTATCCTTTTAGAACCGCAATCTCGTCGCGTAACTGTGCAGCTTTAATAAAATCAAGATTTTTTGCAGCTGCTTCCATTGCTTTCTGTTTTTCAGCGATGAGCTTATCGACATTTTCGCTACCATAGCTTGCGCGTTCTTCGGCAACTTTCTGAAGAATTTCTTTCTGGGTATATTTTTCGTCAGGGAAATCTTTGCTCCTTCCCACCAAAACTTCAGAAATTTTCTTATTTAAAGCAGTCGGAACCAAATCGTTATCTGCATTATACTTCATCTGCTTCTCGCGGCGGTAATTGGTTTCGTCAATGGTTGCCTGCATCGATTTAGTCATTTTGTCGGCATACATAATCGCCTTGCCGTTGATATTTCTTGCAGCACGACCCACAGTTTGGATCATCGAACGGCGCGAACGGAGCATTCCTTCTTTATCAGCATCCAAAATTGCAACGAGCGAAACTTCGGGTAAATCGAGTCCTTCACGCAAAAGATTCACGCCTACCAAGACATCAAACAGCCCCACTCTCAAATCCTGCATAATTTGAATTCTTTCTAAAGTTTCCACATCGGAGTGAATGTAGCGAGTCCTGATTCCGAACTTGGTGAAATACTTCGTCAGTTCTTCCGCCATTTTTTTGGTTAAAGTCGTCACCAAAGTCCTTTCGTCTTCTTCCGCTCTTTTCTGTATTTCCTCGATCAGGTCGTCGATTTGGTTTAAAGTTGGGCGAACTTCAATAACCGGATCCAGCAAACCCGTCGGACGAATTATCTGCTCGATATATTCACCGCCGGTTTTCTCCAGCTCGTAATCGGCAGGAGTCGCGGAAACAAAAATCACCTGGTTCTGCATCCCTTCAAACTCGTCGAATTTTAGGGGACGGTTGTCCAAAGCGGCAGGAAGGCGGAAACCGTGCTCCACCAAAACTTCTTTTCTGCTTCTGTCGCCTCCGTACATCGCGTGTACCTGCGGAATTGTCACGTGACTTTCATCGATCACCATCAGATAATCTTTCGGGAAATAATCGAGAAGACAGAACGGACGGGAACCGGGCAATCTTCCGTCAAAATACCTTGAATAGTTCTCAATCCCGCTACAGTAGCCAAGTTCCTTCATCATTTCCAGATCGAGTTCGGTTCGCTCCTGAAGACGTTTTGCTTCAAAAGGTTTTTCGATACTGTTAAAGAAATCCACCTGTTTCACCATATCATCCTGAATCTCGCGGATTGCATTTTGTTGAGTTTCCTTGGAGGTTACGAAAAGATTTGCCGGATAAATCTGAATCTCGTCAAAGTTCGACATCACATTACCTGAAACCGGATCAAAGCTTTGGATCGTTTCAATCTCATCCCCAAAAAACTGAATACGGATCGCGTTGTCCGCATAAGCTGGATACACATCCACAACATCGCCTTTGACCCTAAAAGTTCCGCGCTGGAATTCATTCAAAGTTCTCGCGTATAAAGCATTTACCAAAGAATGGAGCAGATTGGTTCGGGTGAGTTTCTGGTTTTTTTCAATAGTGATTAAAGACTTGTTAAACTCGGTGGGATTTCCGATACCGTAAATACAGGAAACTGAAGCGACAATCAAAACATCCCTTCTTCCGGAGAGCAAACTCGCCGTTGCTGAAAGCCGCAACTTCTCTACTTCTTCGTTGATGGAAAGGTCTTTTTCGATATAGGTATTCGTGGAGGCGATAAATGCTTCCGGTTGATAATAATCGTAATAACTCACGAAATATTCCACCGCGTTTTCAGGGAAAAACTCCTTGAATTCCATAAAAAGTTGTGCCGCCAAAGTCTTGTTGTGCGCCAAAACCAACGTCGGTTTCTGCACATTCTGCACCACGTTTGCCACCGTAAAGGTTTTTCCGGATCCGGTTACGCCGAGAAGTGTTTGGTATTTTTCACCGATTTCAAGCCCGTTCGTCAATTTTTCAATTGCTTGCGGTTGGTCGCCGGTTGGTTGATATTCGGAGTGGAGTTGGAAGTTCATATTGAAGTTGTTGGCAAAAAAGTATGAGATTTTGCACAGAACAAAAATACTAAAATTGGTAATGGGAATTTAGAACAAATCGGAATGAGAACCAATTCTCGTTAGATAAATCGTATTCGTCGGTTCATCAAATTGAAACCAAATCAGCAGCAAATCCGGACGGACGTGGCATTCCCAATGATCTTTGTATTTACCCTTCAATTGGTGTGGAACCATTTTCTTGGAAATACCTTTGACGCCGGAAATTTCTAAAATTTCTAATGTTGATGCAATATCTTCAAAAAGTGCCGGGTTTCTCAAAAATTTTTTCACATCTCTCCTGAATTTTCCCGATTCTATGAGGTTATACTTCTTCTCCATCTTCGTCCCTCATCATTTCAAGAAATTCACGGATATTTTTTATTGGTTTTCCCGTCCCGTTTTTAATCATTTCCTGCACTTCTTCCATCGCGGCAATGGTTTCTTCGTTCGGTTCATAAGAAACACTTTCATAGAGGGCGGTCTCGATAAAATTATTTAGACTTCTGTTTTCTCTCTTAGCCGCCATTTGCAATCTTAGATAAAGATTTTTGTCAATTCTAATGGACGTCAGTTTTTTCTCCTTAATCATTTTTGTGCTATTTTGTAATACAAATGTAATACAAATAAATATACCAAACGCAAAATAAAAGAGCAGAAAATTCCCGCTCTTTGTAAATGTGATATCTATTGATTAATTCAGAAGATGTTTGAACTTCTGCGATTTTTTACAAAAGCACTATCCACTTTGTTTCCCTTATCGTAAAATTTCGAGTAGATGTACTTCCCGTTTTTATCATAAAACTTCCATTCTCCTTGATAAAACCAATGTCTCTCTTTTTCGGAAACGTCCGTTTGCGTTTTACCTTGTTGCATCAAAACGCCATTCGGATAATACACTTTTACTTTGGAATAATCTTTTAAAAAACGTTCCTTTTGATAAATTTTTCCTTCAAAAGAAGTTTTCCACAACCCAACTTTTTCGCCATTCCTGTATTTTCCTTTTTCCTGCAGCTCACCATTGTTTGACGATGAATTTTCTATCCACATTCCGTTTCTTTTCTGATTCCCTTTTTCATCGATAACATATTTATTAAATCTTGAACTTTTCACTGAACAGGAAATTAGAAGAACAGCAGTAAATAGAATAAAAAATCTCATGGTCAATTATTTGCTAAAGACCATGGTCAATGGCATTTTAAAGGAACTCGCAACATTTTTTCCATCTTTCGTTGCGGGAATAAATTTCACATCTTTCGTGGATTCTGCAAAAGTTCTTTTCGCTTCCTTATTGAATATTTCATTGTTTCCTTCGGCAGTGATGTTGGTAACATTTCCCGAATCATCAATTGTTAATGTTACTTCGGTTTTTATTAATCCTTGAATGTCGCTAAAAATACTCGTGTCAAAATTTTTATTGATAATCATTCTGAAAGCATTTGTTCCATCAGGAAATAAAGGTTTGGTTTCGTAGCTTTCAGCAATTGAAGTTGTGGGAATTAAGGATTTTTCTTCTTTTTTCACAATTTTGGTTTTTTTCTTAATTGTGTCCGTTTGAATAGGAATTGTCACCGCAGATTTTTTGTTGCTTTCAACGGTTTCAACTGTTTTTCTTTCATGAGTTGTTTGGATTTCTCTTGATTCAGGAACTGCGCTATCAAATTTCTCGACAGGTTTTGTTGCAGAAGATTCGACACTTTTCTGTGCAGGAATTTTCTCCACGAAAGTGAAAAACAAAATTGCAGAAACTGGCAAAATCAAATACTTTTTAAGTTTCGAAACTGAGGTTGGTTTTTTGGTCATCATAATAAATCTCTTTTTGGTGTTATTTAAATTGAATTGGTTGGAAAAGATGAGTTTTTCGGTTGCAAGTTCGTTTAACAGTAATTTTTTGTATCCGTAGAAATCTGGATTGTTTTTCAGAACCTCTTCATCAGCTAAAAATTCGTGATTAGTGAGAATGGCTTTTTTATAAAAATAAAATGCAGGATTGAACCAAAAAGCAACCAGCAGAAACTCGATCAATAAGATATCAAAACTGTGGAACTGCTGAATATGAGCCGATTCGTGAACAATAATTTTTGGGTCAATTTTTCCATTTTTAAAATCCGCTTTGTTCAGGAAAATATATTTCAAAAAACTGTGAGGAGTCGTTGGTTCGGTTTTTAGGATAATTATTTTACCGTTAATGATTTGCTTTTCACCTCTTTTTATTTCGCGGTTGATAGAAATTAAATTCCACGAAAACCTTAATAGCAAAATGGCTGAGACGATGAAATAAGTCGCAATCAAGATGTTTTCAATGCTAAAAATCGAATGCATATTTTGGGTTTCATTAATGGAAAAAGTTTCTTTTCCTGCCAGAAGATTTCCATTAATCTCTGAATTTACAACACCATAATTAATGCTTAGTAATGGAATGATTAACGAAAATAAAATAGTTGAAAGCAGAAAAAACCGATTAAACCGATGCATCTTTTCCTTTTCCAAAAAGAAAAAATACAGCCCAATAAAAATTGACGAACAAAGAATGGTTTTGAGAATATACGTTTCCATTATTTCTGTTTTTTGTCGAGTTCGGACTCAATTATTTTCTTAATCTCTTCCAATTCTTTTTGTGAAAGTTTTGCATTTGCCGTAAAAAAGGAGGCAAACTGCGTCACGGAATTGTTGAAGAATTTGTCGATCAGTCCTTTCATTTCTCCCGTGAAATATTTTCCCTTTTCAATTTTGGGGAAGTATTCTCGGGAATTTCCGAAAGTTTTGTAACCCACCAGATTTTTGTTCTGCATTCTTTTCAGCAGTGTCGCGATGGTGGTTGTAGCAGGTTTTTGTTCAGGAAAAGCATCGATTAAATCTTTCATAAAAGCTTTTTCCTTTTCCCACAAAATATCCATTAATTCTTTTTCGGCGTCGGTCAATTTTTGATTCATCTCTACAAAAATATAATTTCCTCTACAAATGTAGAATTAATTTTCAAATAGTCAAACTTATTATTAGAAAATTCTACTCACAGAATTGGAAACGACCAACTTGAAAAGAATACTGCTTCGCAAAATAGTATGATTATTTCCATCAAAATTTGAATTAATAATATGTTAGAAAATGTACATCTTCCTAATTTGCAAAGTATGCAGAAATGTAATCTCAGAACAATCTCAGTTGATGCTCCTTTGTTCCGGTAAAATGTTCCGTCGAAAGTGGGTCGATTCTTTTGTCAGCAAAATATTTCTTCCTCGCCAAACGGTAGGTGTCGTGAATCATTTCCGCGACATTTCCCTCACCTTTGTATCTTTCGAAATATCTCTTCTCGCCGAGATTTCCACCACGCATCGAGCGGATTAAGTTCAAGACTTTTTGCGCCCGATCCGGAAAATGGTTATTCAGCCAGTTGACAAAAACAGGTTCAACCGTATCGTTTAAACGGATCAGAACGTGGTGTGCGCTTTTCGCTCCCAATTCGGAAACGGTTTTGTAAATGTTTAAGCCCTCATCAGAATTGAGCGCAGGAATTACGGGAGCGACCATCACATTCACCGGAATATCGTTCTGGGAAAGAACTTCGATTGCTTTCAGCTTATTTTTTACTGATGAAGTTCGTGGTTCCATTATGCGCCGCAAATCTTCGTTAATGGTGGGAATACTCAAGTTCACACTCACCAAATTTAATTCCCGAAGTTTGACCAGAAAATCCAAATCCCTCAGAATCAGAGCGTTTTTAGTAATAAACGAAACCGGATGCCGATAATCGAGAAAAACTTTCAAAAGGTTTCGCGTGATTTCCAGTTCGCGTTCTATCGGCTGATAAGGATCAGTATTTCCCGACATCACTATAGTTTTTGGAACATAGCCACGTTTCTTGAAAAACTTTTCCAACAGTTCTGGAGCATTTTTCTTGACCATAATCTTCCTTTCGAAATCGGTGCCCGCAGAAAATCCCCAATATTCGTGGGTGGGTCTTGCAAAACAGTACGAACAGCCGTGTTCGCAACCTTGATATGGATTCAGCGAGTATTCCATCGACAAGTCCGGACTTTTCACGGGATTCACGATTGTTTTGGGAAAGACTTCAGTGAAGGAAGTTTTCACTTTCAAAAAATCCTCTTCGTCTGGCTCATAGGTATATCTGTCGAAACGATTGATCTCGTTCCGAACTGCGCCTTGACCTTTGTATGGGGTTTGAGGTTTGATAATTTAAATTTGAGGTTTGAAGTTTGGTGTTTCGAGTTTTAGGTTCCAAGTTTCATTCCGCATCCGCGGGACGAGAGTTTGATGTTTGGAGTTTACAAAATTATCTTCCGCATACTAAAAATAATGAGTTTTAAGACTAATTTTATCCACAAAAAATCCTGCTTCGATTAAGAAACAGGAATGGTAATTGAATTTAAAGGGCAATTTATTGCATCGCCAAAAATTCTACTCCGTGATGTCCTTCGTTTCTATATCTTTTCTCAAAATGACGGTGAAAGTCTGAGTAATATTCATCGTAATCTTTATGTCTTTTCTTTAAAAATTTTCTAATCCCGAAAATCCCCAAACCAATGATGATCCCGATGCTTCCGGCCAACAATATCCCTGTCTCTTTTTTCATATTTTAAAAATTTGCTGATAAAAATAAGCAAATTTTATTCCCTTTCGAGCTTCGGAAATTTTAAAGTTTGTTAATGTTGATGCACTTTACCATAAAATGCTTTAAAATTCTTATTTTTGGGAAAATCTAAAAATGAAGATACATTCGCTTATGCTTTCTGCAGGAGTCCTTTTCTTGGCTTCTTGCGCTACACAAAAAATGACCAACAGTTTACATTACCCTGAAACAAAAAAAGTTTCACAAATCGACGAATATTTCGGGACCATAGTTGAAGATCCTTATCGATGGTTGGAAGATGATCGAGCCGAAGATACCAAAGATTGGGTAAAAAGGCAGGTTGCATTCACCAATGATTATCTTTCTAAAATTCCATTCCGTGAGGAGATTAAAAGTCAATTGAAAGACATTTGGAATTACGAAAGAATCGGCTCACCTTTTAAGGAAGGAGATTTCACCTACTTTTATAAAAACGACGGGCTTCAAGCGCAATCCGTTTTATACAGAACCGACAAGAACGGCAAAACAGAAGTCTTTCTGGATCCCAACAAATTCTCAGCAAACGGGACGACTTCTTTGTCTGGAGTTTCATTCAACAAAAAAGGAAATTTGGTTGCCTACTCCATTTCCGAAGGAGGAAGCGACTGGAATAAAATCATCATTCTCAATGCTTTAACCAAAGAAAAAATTGACGAGACCATAACCGATGTTAAATTTTCGGGTGCGTCTTGGTTGGGTGAAGAAGGTTTTTTCTATTCAAGTTACGATAAACCGAAAGGAAGCGAACTTTCTGCAAAAACAGATACCCACAAAGTTTACTTCCATAAATTGGGAACGAAACAATCACAGGATCAATTGATTAAAGGTGGGGAAAACTTCAAGAGAAGATATATGAGTGTTGGTGTTTCTGATGATGAGCGGTACCAAATCCTGAGAGCTTCAGAAGCAACCAACGGAAACGAGCTTTATATCAAGGATTTGAAAAACAAAACAGATATTGTTCCTATACAAACTGGCTACGATTTCAATACCAATTTCGTGGATTCGAAAGGTGATTTTATTTACGCCGTTACTGACAAGAATGCACCAAACCGGCGATTGGTGAAATTCAACATTAATAAACCCGATGTTTGGACCGACGTAATTCCCGAAACTGAAAATGTGTTGAGCATTTCCACTGGTGGTGGTTATCTGTTTGCGAGATATATGAAAGATGCGGTGAGTTATGTAAAACAGTTTGACTATGACGGAAAGCTCATCCGAGAAATCCAGTTGCCGGGAATCGGTACTGCAGGCGGATTCAGCGGAAAGGAAAAAGAGAAAGACCTTTATTTTTCATTTACCAATTATATTACGCCTGCAACAATCTATAAATTTAATGCAGATACCGGAAAATCTGAAGTTTACCAAAAACCGAAAGTGAAATTCAATCCAGAAAATTATGTTTCGGAGCAGGTATTCTACACTTCAAAAGACGGCACAAAAGTTCCGATGATGATTAGCTATAAAAAAGGGTTGAAACTCGATGGCAAAAATCCTACGATTCTTTATTCTTATGGCGGCTTCAACATCAGTTTGCAACCGGGATTCTCGGTAGTTAATGCAATCTGGATGGAAAACGGTGGGGTTTACGCTGTTCCTAATATTCGTGGTGGAGGTGAATATGGAAAAAAATGGCACGACGCAGGAACGAAGATGCAGAAGAAAAATGTATTCAACGACTTTATCGCGGCAGGTGAATATCTGCAAAATAAAGGGTATACTTCTAAAGATTATATGGCTATTTCCGGTGGATCGAATGGCGGACTTCTTGTCGGAGCAACAATGACGATTCGTCCAGACTTGGCGAAAGTGGCGCTTCCTGCAGTGGGCGTTCTCGATATGCTCCGTTACAACAATTTACAGCAGGAGCAGGTTGGAGCTACGATTACGGAACTGCCGAAGATTCTAAAGAAATGTTCGAATACCTGAAATCTTATTCACCGCTTCACAATGTAAAAAAGGGAGTTTGCTATCCTTCAACAATGGTTACAACCGGCGATCACGACGACAGAGTTGTTCCGGCGCACTCTTTCAAATTTGGCGCGGAACTTCAGAACAGGCAGAGCTGCAGTAATCCGACTCTGTTGAGAATTGAAACCGACGGCGGTCACGGTGCAGGTCGATCAACCCAGCAGATGATTAATGAAAATGCCGATAAAATGAGTTTCACGCTATACGAAATGGGCATCAACGCTTTAAAAAAATAAATGATAAATAATTGTGTTAAAAACTTCCTGGACTTTGTTTGGGAAGTTTTTTCATCAAAAATAAATAGATAAAATCCCTATTTTTACCAAATGAAAAAAGAGGATATTGCCGAATTTTATGACGAGTACGTACAAAGGCAGCTTGCAATTGGCGCCAATGAGCGGCTGATTTCTTTGTACAAAAGATTGATCGCTATAGGTTTGAACAGCTCTTCAAGGATTTTGGAACTTGGTTGCGGAGTGGGAATTTTCACCAAACTCTTAAGCAAGAAAATTACCTCTGGCTTAATCGAAGCGGTGGATTTGAGCGAGAAAAGTGTTGCCGTGGCCAAAAACGAACTGAAAAACAAAAAAAATATTCACCTCGACGTAGCCGATGTAGTCAAATATCACGCTAAAAATTCCCGATTCGATTTCATTACTTTAATGGATGTGATCGAACATATTCCTATCGACCAACACGATGAACTCTTTGGAAATTTGGCAAAGATTGCAGATGACAAAACAAGAATCGCCGTCAACATTCCAAACCCACAATACATTGAGTACGCGAGAATTAACCATCCTGAAAGTTTGCAGGTCATCGATCAGGAGGTGCATCTTTTTCCGCTGATTCAGATTTTCGAAAAACACGGATTAGAATTGGTTTTTTTCGAAAAATACGGGATTTGGGAAGAAGAGGATTACCATTTTATGGTCATCAGAAAAAAAAGAAAATTTGAACTGAAGCATCTTGCTGACCAAAGAACGGTTTCCGAAAAAATCTCGAAGAAAATCAGCACCAAAATTGACGAATTAAAATACAGATAGCAAGAAAGCAAGAAAACTAATCACTATTTTTGTGGGTTTAAGAAAATGTCGGACATCATCAAGCTTTTGCCGGATCATGTAGCCAACCAAATCGCCGCCGGTGAAGTGGTTCAGAGACCTGCGTCCATCGTAAAGGAACTGATGGAAAACTCCGTAGATGCAGGTGCCACCAAAATCGAGCTCATCATCCGTGATGCGGGAAAAAACCTGATCCAAGTGGTTGACAACGGAATTGGGATGAGCGAAACCGATGCGAGAATGGCTTTCGAAAGACATGCCACCTCCAAAATAAATTCCACAGAAGATATTTTCAGAATTTCGACCAAAGGTTTCCGAGGCGAAGCTTTGGCGTCCATCGCGGCAGTTGCACAGGTTGAACTGAAGACGAAAGCAAAAGACGCAAAAACTGGCACCAACATCTACATTGAAGGTGGCGGATTGCAGTTTCAGGAACCGATTCAAACTGCGGAAGGTTCAAACTTTCTCGTGAAAAATTTGTTTTACAACGTCCCTGCAAGAAGAAAATTTCTGAAGAACAACAATGTGGAATTCCGCCATATCATTGATGAATTCCAAAGAGTTGCATTGGCTCACGAACATCTGGATTTCGAGCTGTTCCACAACGACGATATCATTTTCCGTTTAAGGAAATCGAACCTACTACAAAGGATTGTCGAAATTTTCGGCAGAAAACTTCAGCCGATTTTGGTTCCGATCAAAGAAGATTTGGGTTGGATTAAACTCAATGGTTTTGTAGCAAAACCGGAAGGTGCGAAGAAAGTTCGTGGTGAACAGTTTTTCTTTGTTAATGGTAGATTTTTCAGAAGCGCTTATTTCAATAAAGCGGTTCAGGATGCGTTCGAAGGACTTCTTTTACCTGGTTATATTCCGACGTTTTTCCTTTTCCTGGAGCTGGATCCCGAGAAAGTCGATGTAAATATTCATCCCCAAAAAACTGAGGTAAAGTTCGAAGATGAAAATCTGATTTACGCGCTGATCCGTTCCACGATCAAAAAATCGCTCGGGATTTATAATGTTGCCCCAAGTCTGGATTTCGACCGCGACGCTTCGATTGACGCTTTTGTACATCAAAAACCAACTGGCGGCACTTTCAAGGCACCCGAAATTTCGGTGGACAGAAACTACAATCCTTTCAAAGAGGAAGCAGCTTCTGCAGGCGAAAAGATTGCAATGACGGAAATCTACCAGCAAAATATTCCAGCCGAACCTTCAAAAATTAACCTTTTCGAAGATGAGGATTTTGATGAGGATTTGATGCGGCTACCGAACGGTTACTGGCTTTTTAATAAAAGTGGAAAAACACTGATGCTCGATCTAGGCAGGATGCACCGATTGGTGGTGAGCGAAAGAAATGCGAAGAAGAAAATCAGCAACGAAAGACATACTTTGCTTTTCTCGCTGGAATACCACATGAACGAAATCGAGAAGAATAAGTTCCGCTCCATCAAGAAGTTTTTGCCGGAACTCGGTTTCGAAATGGTAATTGCAAATGACAATGTTTTGAGGATTGACGCAGTTCCCATAGGTTTAAAGGAAACCCAGGTGATGAAGTTTATGGAGAATCTTTTTGAAATCCTGGAATATAAAACAGAAGACGAGTTCATGAACTTCTACAGAAACCAGTGGAACAAAATGCAAAGCAAATCCCGGTTTGACTTCATTTATAAAATCGATGCCGAACAGGTGATCAGAGATTTCACCGTGCTTGGTTTCCCGGAATATTTACCCGACGGGAAAAGGTGCTTTACCGAACTTCCTTTAGAAGAACTGAAAAATAAATTTTAAGAAATTATGTTTCCAAAACTAACGCCGGTTACCCGAAATATTGTCATTCTGAATGTGATTTTCTATTTGGCTTCGAACTTTGTTTATCCGCAGCTTTATGATATTTTTTCGGTTTTCTATATAGAGTCGCCGTTTTTCAGAGTGTGGCAAATCATCACGCATATGTTTATGCACGCACCGATGGGTTACGGAATTGGTTTGACGCACATCCTTTTTAATATGTTGACTTTGGCGAGTTTCGGACCAGTTTTGGAGCAGGTTTTAGGGGAGCGAAAATATATAATGCTTTATTTCTTGAGCGGAATTGGCGCCTATTTGCTGAACTGTGGCTGGAATTACTTTGAGATTATGCAAGGAGCAAACGTGCAGGAAATTTATTCCATCCCGATGATGGGAGCTTCAGGCGCGATTTTCGGAGTGGTCGCTGCATTTTCCACGATGTTTCCTGATGCAAAATTGTTCTTTATGTTTATTCCTTTTCCAATCAAGGCGAAATATCTTTTACCCGGAATTATCGTAATTTCGCTATACCTCGGTTTCAGCGGTTCGATGGGCGGTATTGCCCACTTTGCACATATCGGCGGAGCAATCGTGGGTTATATTTTGGCAAAAAGTTGGAAAGACAACCAGTACAGAATCGATTAATAGAAACTGAATGAAGTTAATAAGGTTTACTTTAACGGTTGCTCATTTCTTCATCATGATTTTTCTGTTGGGAACTTTGCTCAACGCGTATGTTCCGCCGAAAACCTTTCCTTATCTGAATTTGCTTTCGCTGGCTTTTCCGGTTTTAATGATTCTCAACTTGCTGCTTCTTATTTTTTGGGCAGTTTCGCGAAAAAAAAGAGGATTGGTTTTTTTACTGTTGTCCTTAATATTGATTAATCCTACGAGGAGATGGGTGAACTACAGTGAAAAATCTACAGAGAAACCAAATTTGAAAATTGTCACTGCCAATATTCATAGTGTTCAGGACGGATATGGAGAAATTTTTTCTTATTTTAAATCGGTAGACGCAGATGTAGTTCTCGTGCAGGAATACAGAACGGACTTCAATATACCGGGTTATCCCTACTCTCAAATGGATCACAAAGTTGTTGCAATAAACTCAAAGTTAAAGATTGTAAGCCAAAAAATTCTTGTGAAAACCGAGATCGGCGGTGGACTTTTGTGTGATATTGAAGTGAATGGAAAAATAATAAGGTTCATATCTGTATATCTTCATCCGTTCATGTTTGAGAAAACTAAACTCACGGAAACACCAGAAATCAACACCTATAAACCAAAGGTTAAATACATTGTCGGCAAATTGATCCCAACCTTTAAAATCCATCAAAATGAAATTGCGGAAATTCGAAAGGCCATCGACGATTCTCCGTATCCCGTGATTTTAGCTGGAGACTTTAATGCTGTCCCGAATTCTTATGAGTATTACCATTTGGGTAAAAACCTAAAGGATACTTTTATGGAAGTTGGAAACGGAAGTGGCACAAGTTTCCACGATTATCAATTCCCGATCCGAATCGACTACATTTTTTGTTCGAAGTCGATCAAGCCAGTCAATTATCAAGTGGACCGCTCCGTAAAAATCTCCGACCACTATCCGGTGATTGCGGAATTTAAAATAGATTAAAATGAAAAACATACTTTTATGCACATTGGTTTTGACGCTGTTTTCGTGTGGTAAGAAAACTGCAGATTCCGAGTTTGTTGAAGCAAAAACCAGCAGCATTCCACCCTATGACACCGTGGCGAAAGATTCGTTTTCGGCGGGCGCTATTTCGGTGGATGTCGCACGAAGAATCAGAATGTCATCACAAATTTACCAGGACTCGTTACGCGAAGTCCGCAAAAAATTGGAAGAAGAAAAACTGGCAAATAAATTGAAGGAGGAAAAAGAGAAAGCCGACAAAAAAGCCGAAGAGGAAAAGAAAAAAGCAGAGGAAGCCAAAAAAACCAAGGAACAGGAAAAACCAAAAACGGAAACGCCGTCGGTTGATAATCAGAGTAATCCATAGATTCAATTCACTAATTAATATTAAGAATTATGAAATCAACAATTTTAGCCGCAGGAATTATTTCACTGGGCTTAATGAGCTGCAAACAATCTGAAACCAAAGTCGAAACGTCTGAAAATCCCGATGGTTCTGTTACCACAACTACATTCGAGACGGAAAAAACTACCGCTTTAGATTCAGCAAAAATCAACGCAACCGTTGATAAAGCCAAAGAAAAATTGAACGAAGCTGGCGAAAAAATAGATGAAGCTGCAAAGAAAGCAGGTGAAAAATTAGAAAAAGCAGGTGACGACCTTAAAGAAGCCACCGATAAAGGTGCGGAAAAAGTGCAAAAAGGTGCTGATAAAATTAAAGATGATTTGAAGAAATAGCATCCTAAGTCACTTAAGCAAGCGTATTTCCCTAATCATTGTATTGACAATATCGTCGCTTGTCGCCCATGAAGTAATCAATCGGATCGCCGACTTTTTATCATCGATTTTTTTCCAGACGTAGAAATCGAAGTTTTGGGAGAGTCGCTCGATTTGATCGTTCTCCAGAATCGGAAAAATCTGGTTGGTAAAAGTCTGCGAAAGAAATTCACACCCAATTTCTTTAAAAGCAGCTTTTAATTTCATCGCCTGTTGATTGGCGTGGTCGGCTAATTCAAAATATAAATTGTCCTTTAATAATTCTTGAAACTGAGTTCCGAGAAGGCGACCTTTCGCAAGCATCGCTCCTTTTTGTTTGAGGTGAAACCCAAATTCCTCCTGTAGATTTTTATTGTTAATGACGATTGCTTCTCCGATTAATGCACCGTTTTTAGTTCCTCCTAAATAAAAAGCGTCAGTATTTTGAGCAATATCTTCTAAAGTCAAATCGTTGGTTTCTGCGGTTAATGCATGCCCCAATCTCGCACCGTCCATAAAAAGGTATAGGTTTTTTGACTGGCAAAATTCATACAGATCTCGCAATTCCTCTTTAGAGTAAATGGTTCCAACTTCAGTAGAGTTTGAAATATAGACCAGCTTCTGCTTCACCTGATGCGGAATGTTTTGGTGAACATCGATTACTTTTTGAATATCATCAACGCGCAGTTTTCCATCTTTGGTAAGAACACCGTGAACTTTATGTCCTGTCGCTTCAATCGCACCGCTTTCGTTGGTGAAGATATGACCCGTTTCCGCGGAAACTACACTTTCATGCGGACGCAGAAAAGCAGAAATCACGATCAAGTTTGCCTGAGTTCCACCCGAAACGAAATGAACTTTCGAATGTGGGTTTTTAGTTTTATCAAGGATGAATTGAGCAGCGGTTTTGCAGTAATCATCGAGTCCGTAACCGTTTTGCTGATCGAAATTATATTTCACCAAAGCTTCCAAAATCCTTGGATGCGCACCTTCGGAATAATCGTTTTTGAAAGAATATTTCATGGATATAAATTTAGAAAAAATGGGTGATTTCACGGTGTTTTATTCCAGAAAGAATTCCAATCTTTGCAATAGAAATACCACCAATTTTTTCAATAAATACTGGCTGTATCATTTCCTTTTTTGTTAATTTTCCCATATAACAACAGTCAGAGCTAAACACACTGTTTCTTCAGTGTGTTTTTTGTTCCAAAATAAAATTGTTAGTTTTGTATTAAACAGCATCTAACTTCATGATTTCCTTAACTGAAGAAAACTATCTGAAAGCCATTTTTCATCTCATTAATGAAGAAAATTCGGTCACCATCAACGAACTCAGCAAATTCCTCAATGTAAAAATGCCGAGTGTAAACAATATGATGAAGAAGTTTGCCGACAAAAAATGGGTGATTTACGAAAGCTACAAACCATTGCGAATTACAGAATCGGGGAAAAGGGAAGCCGCTCTTGTTGTACGCAAACACCGTTTAACGGAAATGTTCCTGGTAGAAAAAATGAATTTCGGCTGGGAAAATGTTCACAAAATCGCGGAACAACTTGAGCATGTGCATTCCGAAATTTTCTTCGACAAGATGGATGAAATCTTGAATTATCCGAAGTTTGATCCTCACGGTGAGCCGATTCCCGACAAGGACGGAAATATTATCGCCCAGGATTTGCAGAAGCTCAGCAAGTGTGAAAAGGGAGACCGCGTTACGTTTTCTTCCGTCACGAGTTCGAATGACGACTTCCTGAATTTCTTAAACGCCAAAAAACTTGAACTCAGCAAAACCATCAAAGTGATCGAAATCGAAAACTACGACCGCTCAATGACTGTAGAAATCGACGGAAAGGAAACCATCCTCAGCAAAACTGTTACAGAAAAGATCCTTGTCAAACATTAACAAAAAATTTTTCAGGTAAAAAAATGCTGTTTTGAAACCAGCAATAATTGCCGTAACTTTGTAACAATCACAATAAATTCAATAAAAATTAAAGATATGTCAAAAGCAATTTCACAGGTTCCGTATGCGGTGAACGAACCCGTAAGAACTTATGAACCGGGATCGGCTGAAGTGAAATCCCTGATTTCCACCTATAAAAAAATGTGGAAAGAAAAGTCAGCAATTCCAATGGTGATCGGAGGAAAAGAGGTGAAAACCAAGAACGAAGTTCCCCTGAAATCGCCACAGGACCACCAACACGACCTCGGTTTCTATTACAAAGGAACCATGAAACATGTGGACGACGCGATTAACGCCGCTTTGGCTGCAAGAGAAAAATGGAACAACCTCGGTTGGGAACAGCGCGCCGCAATCTTCCTTAAAGCCGCAGATTTGATCGCAGGTCCTTACAGAGACCGACTGAACGCCGCGACCATGATCGGACAAAGTAAAAATGTGCATCAGGCAGAAATCGACTCCGCTTGCGAACTGATTGATTTCCTTAGATTTAACGTGGAATTCATGACCGAAATGTACAGCGAGCAACCTGTTTCTGACAACGGAATTTGGAACCGTGCAGAATACAGACCGTTGGAAGGATTTTGCTTCGCTGTGACTCCATTCAACTTTACCGCAATTTCTGGGAATCTACCTTCGTGTATGGCGATGATGGGGAATGTGGTGGTTTGGAAACCTTCCGACAAACAGATTCTTTCTGCAAAAGTAATTATGGACATCTTTACCGAGGCAGGTTTGCCAGATGGTGTGATCAACATGATTTTCACCAGCGGAAAAGAAACTGCTGAAAAAGTTCTTTCGCATCCTGACTTCGCGGGATTACATTTCACCGGTTCAACCAGCGTTTTCCAGAGCATGTGGAAACTGATGGGCGACAATATCCACAACTATAAAACCTACCCAAGAATTGTGGGCGAAACGGGTGGAAAAGACTTCGTAATGGTGCATCCTTCCGCAAATGTTGACGCAGTTGCAACCGCTTTGGTAAGAGGAGCTTTCGAATATCAAGGTCAGAAATGTTCCGCCGCTTCCAGAGCGTATGTTCCAAAATCTTTATGGAAAGACGTGAAGAAAGTTATGGAATCACAAATGAAAACCATCAAAATGGGAAGTCCTGAAGATCCATCGAACTTCGTGAATGCGGTGATTGACCAAAATTCATTCGAAAAATGTAAAGGATATATCGAGAGAGCGCAAAAATCAAAAGACGCTAAAGTGATTATCGGCGGAAAATGCGACGACAAAAAGGGCTGGTTTGTAGAGCCAACCGTAATCGAGGCGACGAATCCGAAATACGAGTCGGTGTGCGAAGAGATTTTCGGACCAATCCTTTCCGTTTATGTTTATGAAGATAAAGATTGGGCAGCAACATTGAAATTAGTTGATGAAACCTCACCATATTCCTTGACTGGATCAATTTTCGCTCAAGACAGATATGCGATCGACGAAGCATACAAAGCTTTGGAAAATGCCGCAGGAAACTTCTATATCAACGACAAACCAACCGGAGCAGTTGTTGGTCAGCAACCGTTTGGTGGAGCGAGAGCTTCAGGAACCAACGACAAAGCGGGGTCTAAGATGAACCTTCTTCGTTGGGTTTCTGTGAGAAGTATTAAGGAAACTTTTGTAAGTCCAAAAGATTATAAGTATCCGTATCTTGGTTAAGAGCCAAGAGCCAAGTTAAAAGAGCCAAGTAAATCCGTGGAAGAAATTCTGCGGATTTTTTTTGATATTAATTTTTGGTAATATTTCGAGGTTTGCTTTTTGTCGCACATTATTTGCTTCTAACGAGCCATAAATCTTTTAATAATGAAAAAATTAATGCTCCCACTTCTATTGACGGGTTTGATTTTGGGATCCTGTCAAAACAAAAATGAAAAGACCGCCGAAACTACAACCTCCGAAACCACAACAGAAGTTGTTCCGCAAGATTCAGCAGAAGTAATGGAAGTTTCCGACGGACACACTACTGAAAACTCGGTGGATTGGAACGGCACTTACAAAGGAACGATTCCATGCGCTTCCTGTCCGGGAATTGAGAGCACCCTGACTTTGAATACCGACAAAACTTATGTGTTGGAATCAAGCTATATCGGCGAGAAAAAACAGAACTTTGTGGACAAAGGAACTTTCGAATTCAGTAAGGATGGAAGTTTCATTACCTTGAAAGATGACCAAGATCCTAATGAAAGCAAAGTATTCTTAGTGGGTGAAAACCAAGTCTTTATGGCAGAAAAAGTTGGTGACCGATCCATGAAAGAGGACTACAAACTGACAAAGAAGCTATAAGTTTTTATTTAACAAAATTTTAAAGATTCAATTTGACTAATGGCACGCTTTTTACAATTGAATAGATGTCAAATAAATTTTTTGAAAAATAACTTAAACTTACAATTATGAGCACTAAAAGAAACGGTTTATTAGCTTTATTAGGACTTGGAGCACTCGCTTGGTGGAAATACAAAAACTCTACTCCAGAAGAGCAACAAGCAGTAAAGGATAAACTTAACACCGCAAAAGACAACTTCAACAAATGGGGAAGTGATCTGAAAAACAAAGCAAATGAAGTTGCTTCCCAAGTTCAGAACAAAGTTGACGAAGCGAAAACTACAGTTCAGGATTAAATGAATCAGAACTAAAAGTAAATTCACATTCATAACACTAAAGAACCGCCGCACCAATTGATGCGGCGGTTTTTGTAAAGTTGCGGTTTGTGTATTTTTACGTGGAATTATTTTATGTGGTCTTCAAAATAAACCTAAATTTGATTACCCCATCCCCTAAAGGGAGCAAATTTAGGTTTATTTTCAGGGAATTCTTTTCGATCTCCGAGTTGGTAGTTTTAAAAAAATCCCGGAAAAGAATTTCCAGGGCTTGCAATTATTTCAAGAGCGTGTTGAAAGTGTCTCCCTGCCGAATATCTCCGGTGTTGTAACCTTTCATGAACCACTCCTTACGCTGAGCAGAACTACCGTGAGTGAATCCTTCCTGATTAACGTATCCTTGCGAACGGCTTTGAATATTGTCGTCACCTACTGCTTCCGCTGCAGAAATTGCAGATTCAATATCTCCCGGTTCCAAAATATTTTCTCGGTTTTGAGTTTGTCTTGCCCAAAGTCCGGCGTAGAAATCCGCCTGAAGTTCGGTCGCTACAGAAACCCTGTTCATTTCCGCTTCAGAATATCTTCCGCTTCTTCGGAGCTGATCCACTTTCTGTGTCGTTCCTAAAAGCGTTTGTACGTGGTGACCGATTTCGTGTGCCAAAACATAAGCTACAGAAAACTCCGTCACTTTAGCACCGAATCTTTGCTGCAGTTCACGGAAGAAACTCATGTCCATATAAACGGTTTGGTCAGCAGGACAATAAAACGGCCCCATTGCAGCTTGCGCGGTTCCGCATCCTGACTGTGTCACTGCTTCAAACATTACTACTTTTGGTGGTCGGTACTGCATTCCGTTGTCCTGGAACACTCTTCCCCAAGTTTTCTCGGTTTCTGCGGTAACCATTGAAACAAAATCTCTTACCTTCAATTCATCTGGCGTCAAATCGCGTTGCTCTGTTTGTGGCGCGCTATTCATTCCCGAGGAAAGTATTGCCGAAGGATCGCCGCCAAGGAAGAAAATAATTGCAGCGATGATGAGTGTTCCCAATCCGCCACCAACCAAAAGTCCGCCACCGCCGCCACTTCCGCGTCGGTCGTCAACATTTTGGCTTCTATCGTTTGTCCATTTCATAACTTGTCGATTATTTTTTATGGAATTAAAATCAATGTTAAAAGTACGAAAAATCTGAGTGTATTATTCTACGGTATCAATTTTTGTGCAAAAAGAACTGAAGCGGAAATTAATTTTCGACAATTTAGGAAACCTCATAGGTTTTCGAAACCTATGAGGTTTAGCAAATGATTTAGCTGCCAAAACCGATATGACCTTTCTTCACCGAAAGCTTTCGTTTAAAGTCGATCATTTGTAATGCCGTCGCAGCAGCTTCTACCCCTTTATTTCCCAAATCTCCTCCACTTCTTGCAATCGACTGTTCTTTATTGTCGTCCGTCAATAGGCAGAAGATCGTGGGAGTATCGGTTAAGATATTGCAGTCTTTGATTCCCTGCGCAACTGCGGAACACACGTAGTCGAAGTGCGGCGTCTCACCACGGATCACACATCCGATAGAAATTACGGCATCGAACGTTCTTTCCTTGCAGAGCTGCATGGAAGCATAATTCAGTTCAAATGCTCCGGGAACAGAAAACAGCTGGATATTTTCTTCAAGGACACCTTCTTTCTTCAAAGTTTCCAAAGCGCCGTCGCGAAGGTTATGAGTTACGAAACCGTTCCATTCTGAAACAACGATACCGATTCTGAAAGAACCGGCATCAGTTAGTTGCAATGGTTTGTAATCTGAAAGATTTACAGTAGCCATTTTGTATTTTTTAATAATATTTTACCATTTCGATGTATGAATCCGACATTCCGTTGTCATAATCCTGGAACTTTTCGTCAATCGTCGAGAAGTATTTTTTAGCTTCCGCATTTTTCTTCATTGCCAACGCCATAATTCCTGCTTTTCTGGTGAAGTAGTAGGAAGTGTAAGGATCGTCTGAAGCGGTAGTCGCTTTGTCTAAAAGTGAAAGTGCGTCGTCGTTTTTGTTGAGATTTGACATACAGTCGGCCATTGCGCCATATTTCAAAGCCATCAAGGTTGCATTTTCAGAAGAAAACTTGTCGAGCAAGTCATAAGCTTCCTGATATTTACCCTCCTTGAATTTCAGCAGACCTGCGTTGTAAGCAGAAAGTTTTCCTACTTTGGTTCCGGAGAAGTTATTGTAAGTTCCCATGAAACCAGGGTTTGCAGCGGTTTTTCCACCAAAAGCAAGTTCATCTTTCCCGTCTGAAAGATTTTTTTGTGCAGCGAGGTAGCTCATTGTTGCCTCCTCATTTTTTGGTCCCAGATAAAACTGCTGGAAAGCGAAATAACCTAAAACTGCCAATACCAAAGCTCCGAAAACAGTGATTAATGTTTTCGCGTGTTTTTCAATAAACTGCTCAGTATCGAATGCTGTTTTGTCGAGGTCTCTGAAAACTTCTACCGTTTCCTTTCCTTCAAGCTCTTTTTTATTTGGTTTTTTGTTGAACTTTGCCATAATCTCTATAAAAAATTGAGTGCAAATTTAACTGTTTTTGAGCGATATACAAAATATTGTTTGAATAAAACAATTTTGGTTTTTTGATCAGTAGTTTTGACCTTAATCTCAATATTCCAGAATCTGGTGGATTTCAGCGTCGAACTGTTTCAGCCGGTCTGTTCCGCACAGATCTTTCAAGCCGATCAGGAAGCTGAACTGGGTAACTTTTCCGCCCTGCTTTTCAACGAGTTTTGCGGCGGCTTCCGTAGTTCCGCCAGTTGCGAGTAAGTCGTCGTGGATCAGCACCCTCTCGCCGGGTTGGAGTTGACCGGTTCTCATTTCAATTTCTGCAGAACCATATTCCAAATCATATTTCTGACCTACAAATGGCGGCGGAAGTTTGCCTTTTTTTCTGATGAGGATGAATGGCACTTCGAGTGCGACTGCGATGGCGATCCCGAAAAGGTAACCTCTGCTTTCGATTCCGCAAACTGCGTCGATCTTTCCGCGGCTGAAATTGGCTAAATCTTCAATGACTTCCTCGTACAGTTTAGGATTCAGAAATATCGGTGTGATGTCTTTAAACTGAATTCCAGGTTTTGGAAAATCAGGGATATTCTCGATGGTGCTTTCTAATTTCTTGATAAGTTCCGGATTGGTCATTTTAATTGATTTTATAGCTGGAGATTTTCCACTCTCCATTCACATTTTTCAAACCGAAAGTTACCTGCAAAGCGGTGGTTTTCCCTTCCTTGTCAGTAACATCGTAGGTTGCGTTTACACTCGCTGCATTGGCAGAAGAACTGTTGGTTGAGACATTCTTAACGCTGATGTTCTTCACCCCGCCAAAACCAGAAGTTGGATTGGAAAAGGTTTCGTAAGAACCCCAGTTCGGATTGTCGGAAGTGTCATAAGCTGCTTTGAAGTTCTGCGAACCAAGATTGTTCAGGAATTTCGTAACGCTGCTTTTTGGATCACCGATTGGTTTTGTGGTACCCGTTGTTCCACCGGTTCCTCCATTTTCTGCTGGATTGGACAAATCTGGCGAAGCAAGGTCGTCATCAATCGCAGTCGGGTTTGCCGGATTGAGTTCCGGATCTCCTGCAGGCATCAGCAAAGCTTTTGGATTTACATCAACACCCACTTTCGACATCTTGAAGGTCTTCTTCGTGGTTTTCACCGAAACGGTAATGTCAATTTTGTTGTCGATGATTTTCTGCGCTGGAAGCGAAGCAAATCTCAGGTTAAAGCCCTTGAAATTATTGTCCTGCATCAAATTTTTGGAAGTGAAGATTCTATTTCCACCACTCGAAACCTCCATTACTGTCTCTAAGGCAGATCCGCTGAACGCGACATTTTTTCCGGAATTGTCAACAAGCCGCGGAAGCACTTTCACAGATTGCGCTCCCAAAATATTGTCTGTCGCAACTGGTTCCACGAGAATGTCTAATGAACTTGCCGTAATATCGTTCGGATCGGATTCTTTTGCGCCCTCGTTTCCGAAGATATTCATCTCGCCCAAAGAAGGCGGACCTTTACTCGACCAATCGATACCGTTCTTTTGTGCGACCTGGTCTGCAAGCGATAGAATTCCCGGAACCTTCATTCCGTTGATGAGTTTTCCTAACGCATTAATCTCGTTCACATCACCTTCCGCATCGACGCCGAAGGTTTTCAGGATGTATAGCGCCTCGTTAAACTTCACCTGCTGAAGGGTGTTTAAGCTTGTCGCCATATCATTAATACTCGACTGGAACGCCTTCGGATTGGTTGCGTCAACTTTATCTTTCTTACAGCTTACGAGAAACAAGCCGAAAAGCAACAGCAAAAGAACTTTTTTCATTGCATTGAGGTTTTCACAAATTTATAAAAAATCCCGACATAAAGCCGGGTAAATTTTCTAATCGGAAGTTTTGTTTATAACCTCTTTCAAATCGTTTTTGAAGAAATTCTGAAATACTTTCTGCAAATTGGGGAAGCCTTCGTTCTGCCAGAATTTAGTTCGGTAAGAACTGTTGGCTGTTCTAAATTTCACTTCCGGAATTTTGTCACTTTCAGCATATTCAATTTCCGTCGGATAAAAATTTCTCTGGATGATGAGCTGGTTGAAGTTGGTTTCGGATTTGTGCTTTAATTTTAGCTCCTGTTATCGGAATATTCAACCAAATCACGATACAGTTTTCGCGAGTCTTTATCAAATGCAAAGTCGAGCGCGGTGTTGGAGTCGAAAAAACGGTAACCAAAAAGTGAAAACTCCTTGTCTTGAAGCAGCTTCTTTCTCACTTCCATCACATCTTTGCCGGCTGCCGAAACTTCTTTAACAACTGCATTCTTGTCATTTCTGAATTCCTCCATATTTACAACGCTCTTCATATCCGGAATTTCCAGAAAAAATTTATAGTCCCAATCCGAAGTGTTTTTTCCGCTTTCACCGGGATTAACCAAATCGAAGACCCTGTATTCCTGAACTTTTCTTGACTTCAGAGTCTTGGTTTTATTATCGAAAATGAATGTCACAATTCCGTCCGTGTACGAATTCAACTTATTGTTGACAAAAACATAGGAATTGAAATTTCCTTTCAAAATAAGATATTTTACTTTCGCATTATTCTTAATCACAACAGGTTCTACCTCTACAATTTTCTCACGGAGTCTGATCACGTTCTGGTCAAGATCACCACTTCTGAGTTTTCCAATAATGAAATTGTCGTAAACCAAGTCGTATTCAGGTTGCATGGATTCAGAGACGATTTTTCAATAGTTCCGTCATTACTCGAAGTGGTCACCAAATCGCCATCGATGTTAAAAACCATCACCTTTGGAAGCGGCATTCCTGAATTTTCAGAAATGAACGTAATATTTTGAGCAAATCCGAAAATAAAACTCACCGAGATTAATAAGAGGGAAATCAGTTTTTTTATGGTTAATGCAAGAGTCTGGATAAAATTTATTTAAAAAAATATATCGGAAATTTTCTTTACCCCAACCCTAAAGGGCGGAAAATTTTCTTCAAAATAAGACAGATTCTAAGTTAAAAAAAATTCCGGCTAAAAAATTAACCGGAATGATGTTATTGAGAAATCTATCCATTAGAACGGATATTCATAAATCTCAGATTCTTTCAGGAATGGGTTTCCTGTCGGGATGAGTTTAAGCTTAGAAAGTGCCGTCATCACGACGAAAACGAACAATCCTACAAACAGTAATACTGCTCCAAGATTCAATAGAAGAACTTCTGGAGTTTTCCAGTAAGGTCCAACTGTTCCCGGCATCACCATATTGAAGTAGTTCATAAACTGACCGCAAACTACGATTACCGCCATGGTAGTCACCACCTTGTAATTTCTCTTGATGCTCGAACTTACCAATACCAATAATGGAAGCAAGAAAACGAAAATCATCACTGGAAGGAAAGTTTCTCTGTAGTATTCGAATCTTCCGAAGAAGTAGTTAACCTCTTCAGGAATGTTTGCGTACCAGTACAACATGAACTGAGCGAACCAGGTATAAGTCCAAAGCATGCTCGTTGCAAAAAGGAATACTCCCAAATCGTGCAGATGGTTGTCATTAAACTGTGGAAGGAAACCATTTTTCTTAAGGTAAACACTGATCAAAATGATTACCGCGATCGATGACGCCAAAGCACTTACCATCGCATACCAAATATACATTGTGGAATACCAGTGCGGATCAATCGACATCAACCAATCCCATGCCCAAAGTGCAGAAGCGAATCCGAAGAATACAATGTAGCCAACGCTCCAGCTGTAATAGCTTGCGTAAACTTTTCTGCTCTTGGTTTCATCAACTTTTTTGGAAAGAGACTTCAGCTTCCATGCAAAAAATGTTGCACCCACTACATAAAGAACTGTTCTGAATACGTAGAAAGGGATATTGAGGAAGATTTTCTTTTCGTAAAGAATTGGGTCAAAATGTGCATCTCCAGGAGTGGTCAACGATGGATCCATCCAGTGGAAAAGATGCCCGAAATGCATTGCATTCAGGATGGTTAAAATAATCAACGCTCCTCCTGCCCACGGAATGAATGACGCGATTGCCTCCATTACTCTCAGGATAATGATTGGCCAACCTGCGTGAGCAGCATTTTGGATACTGTAGAAAAACAGTGCACAGCAGCTCAATGCGAACAAGAATACCGCAATGGTGTGTACTGCTGCAAGCGGTTGGTTGTGAACCTGCATCGTTGCATGATCCAAATGTGCTTGATGATCTTGCGGACCTACCATTTCACTGGAATGCGTAGGTGCGGTAATTCCACCGGAATGTGCCGCCTCCATCATATGTTCAATTCTTGCATCATCAATACCATGATTCATGAAGTAACCAGCTCCAAAAAGTATTAATCCCAGAACGATGAATATGATTGAATATAATCTTAATTTTGGTGAAAAACTATACATTTCTTAATTCTTTTTATTTTTTAGGACTGGTTGTTACACTTGCTGCGGCAGCATCTGCAGGAGCAGGAGCGGCTGTCGCAGGATCCGGTGTGGTTGCAGTGGCTGTTGCAGGCGCTGCAGGAGCCGGATTAATTCCTCCTTTAAATTCATTCATCACATACATTGCAACTCTCCATCTGTCACCTGGTTTCAGTTGACCTGCAAATGAGCCCATCGCGTTTCTACCATTGGTCAAAACATAATGTACTGAACCAACCGTGATCTGACGGTCTTTATAGTTTGGTACTCCGGAATAGGCACCGCTCGCTACAATCGATCCCTGTCCGTCGCCACCAGTTCCGTGACATGCTGCACAGGTTTTGTTGTAAAGGTCTTTGCCTCTTTCAAGATCTTTCTGCTGATTTGCCGGATCAAGTGGTGAAGCGGTCACCAATTTTGATGCGTCATATCCTGCATTATACTGATCCATTGTCATCGCTGTATTTGCAGCTTCGTCGGCAACTCCTTCTTTGTTTTGCGCAACAGTTCCGTTTACAGGACCTAATCCAGTCGCTCCGTTTTGTTTTACGAAAGCAGGGATTTCGTTCTCATGTTTTGAGTAAGCGTCTTCTGCTTTAGCCAAAGGATCGTATGCTACCGGGAAATACATGTCGGGGAAATATACCAAAGGTGGGTTCTGCTTGCTGCAAGAACTCAATGAAATTGCTGCAAAACCTAAGATAGCTGTAATTTTTAAAATATTCTTTGTCATTGTATTAAGCATCTTTTACAGTTATTTCTTCTACATTAGTATCAATCAGGATTTGTTTCACTGCGTCCACATTGTCGGTTACAAATTCCATCATAAATTTGTCATCGGTAGTTCTTGGGTCCGGGTTTTGTGGTGGACAACCAGGATACATCTTATTTCTTACCAGGAAGGTAAGCGACATCATGTGTGCTGCACAGAAAACCATCAATTCAAACATCGGAACCACAAATGCAAGCATGTTTTCGCCCCAGGTGAATGCGGGTTTACCACCGATATTTTGTGGCCAGTCGTGATTCATGGTGTACCAAGTCACCAAGATTCCTATCGTTACTCCATATACTGCATAAATAAAGGCAGCGTCGGAGATTCTTGTCTTTCTTAAACCTAAAGCTTTGTCAAGACCGTGCACTGGGAAAGGCGTGTAAACTTCCGCAATCTTGATTCCCTTGTCGTTGCACGCATGAACGCCGTTCAGTAAGTCATCGTCGTCGGCATAGATACCGTATATTCTTTTAGTGGTGCTCATCTTCTTCTTTAGCTTTATAAGTTTCACCTGAAATTTTCAAAATAGTCTTCAATTCCGCCTGTGCGATTACCGGGAATGTTCTTGCGTAAAGAAGGAACAGTACAGAGAAGAACCCGATTGTTCCGAGGAATACGCCCACGTCGATAATTGTAGGTTTAAACATCGTCCAACCTGAAGGCAAGTAATCTCTTGCAATGTTGATTACGATAATGTCGAAACGCTCGAACCACATCCCGATATTGATGATCAATGCCACGATGAAAGTCCAGATAATGTTTGTTCTCAATCTCTTGAACCAAAACGATGCAGGAACTACAAGGTTACAGATGATCAGTGACCAGAAAGCCCACCAATAAGGACCTGTAGCGGCACCCGGTGAAAGATACGTGAAATCCTCATATCTTGAACCTGAATACCATGCGATGAAATATTCCGCTGCATAAGCTACGGTAACCATACCTCCTGTTACGATGATTACGATGTTCATAATCTCGATGTGGTACATGGTGATGTACTCTTCGAGGTGACAAACTTTTCGTGCAACCAACAAAAGCGTCTGTACCATTGCGAATCCTGAGAAAATCGCACCGGCAACGAAGTAAGGAGGATAAATTGTGGAGTGCCATCCTTTGATAACCGATGTCGCGAAGTCGAAGGATACTGTGGTGTGAACCGAGAATACAAGTGGTGTTGCCAAACCTGCCAAAACGAGTGAAAGTTCCTCGAATCTTTGCCAGTGCTTTGCTTTACCGCCCCATCCAAATGCAAGGAAGGTGTAGATTCTTTTCGTCCATGGAGTTTTTGCGCGATCTCTGATCATCGCGAAGTCCGGAATCAATCCCATAAACCAGAAAACGGTCGATACGGAGAAATAAGTAGAGATCGCAAATACGTCCCAAAGTAGCGGCGAGTTGAAGTTGGTCCAAAGTGAACCGAACTGGTTTGGCAACGGGAATACCCAATAACCAACCCAAACTCTACCCATGTGAATTACCGGGAAGATTGCCGCCTGAACTACCGCGAAGATGGTCATCGCCTCAGCAGAGCGGTTTACCGACATTCTCCATCTTTGTCTAAATAACAATAGTACCGCAGAAATCAGCGTTCCGGCGTGACCGATACCTACCCACCATACGAAGTTGGTAATATCCCATCCCCAGTTGTTGGTTCTGTTGAGTCCCCATGCACCGATTCCGGTTCCGATGGTGTAAGCAATACAGCCGAATCCATAAACGAATAGCGTTAAAGCCACCCAAAATGAAACCCACCATAGTTTTCCGGCTCTTTCTTCGATAGGTCGTGCGATATCTTCTGAAATATCATGATAAGTTTTGTGACCAATAATTAAAGGTTCCCTTATCGGAGCTTCGTAATGTCCTGACATTTTTTACCTATTTATTATTTAAACTTTATTTTCTTTTCTGTTTCTTACTTTAGTGTGGTAGAAAACGTTTGGTTTCGTACCGATTTCCTCGAGCAAGGTGTATCTTCTGTTGCTTCCGTAAAGTGATCTTACTTCAGAAGCTTTGTCGTTCATATCCCCGAACTTCATTGCTCCGGTAGAACAAGCATTCACACAAGCTGTGGAGAATTCGCCGTCTTTCACAACTCTTCCCTCTTTCTTGGCTTCAAGAATTACGTTCTGAGTCATTTGGATACACATTGAACATTTCTCCATAACCCCTCTCGTTCTTACCACCACGTCAGGATTCAGTACCATTCTTCCTAAATCGTTGTTTTGGTTGTAGTCGAACTTATCGTTAAGGTTATAAGTAAACCAGTTGAATCTTCTTACTTTATACGGACAGTTGTTTGCACAATATCTTGTACCGATACATCTGTTATAAGCCATTTGGTTCTGTCCCTGCTTACCGTGCGAAGTTGCCGCAACCGGACAAACTGTTTCACAAGGAGCGTGGTTACAGTGCTGACACATCACCGGTTGGAAAATTACATCCGGATTATCTGCAGGGTGGTTCAGAATACCGCTTTCTTTGCTCAGGAAGTGACCATACATTCCAGGAACATCAAGACCTGCGTCGACTGCTTCTGCTTGAGAAAGTTTGCCGTCTTTGTTCTTATCCATTCCTGCTGGAATATCGGTGGTGTAGTAACGGTCGATTCTTAACCAGAACATATCTCTGGACATTCTCACCTCTTTCTTACCAACTACAGGAACGTTGTTTTCTGCTTGACAAGCGATGATACACGCTCCACAACCAGTACATGAGTTCAGGTCGATTGACAAGTTGAAGTGTGGCCCATCCGTATCATCAAAAGCATCCCAAAGGTCAACTTTCGCTGCAGGAAGTGCTCCACCGATCGTGTGATATTCCAATGGTTTATTCCAACCGTCTTTTTCGTCATCAAATTTTACGTTAAGGAAAGTGTCAAGAGGAACTTCTCTCGCAATTTCGTAACGGCCCATCAAAGTATTCTGAAGCTGCATTCCTGCGAACTCGTGCTCTTCACCAGTTTTTTCGATCGTTACATTTGATAGAACAGTGTTAGAACCATCAAACAATGGATAAGCGTTTACACCAGTTTCAGCAACTTTACCTGAATCTTTTTTACCGTAACCCAAGGCAAGACCGAGTGAACCTTCAGCTTGACCTGGCTGTACAAAAACGGGAACGTTCTTAATGGTAACTCCATTTGCAGTAAGGTTCACGATAGAGCCGTCCAACTGCATTCTCGCATTCAGATTGTTCTTGATTCCTAAACGCTTCGCATCTTTCGGAGAAATAGTCAGGTAGTTGTCCCAGGTCATTCTCGTAATCGGATCCGGCAATTCTTGCAACCATGGATTGTTTGCCTGAGTTCCGTCTCCCATCGCGGTTTTGGTATAAAGCACCAGTTCCAAATCAGATGCTTTGAAGCTAGCCAATTCGGTTGCTGCCTGTGCTGCGTTTCCTCCTGTGTAAGCAAGTGTCGCTGTATTTCCGCCTTCTAAGACACCATTGTAAAGTGCTTTGTTGAAAGTAGTTCCACCGATTAAGGTTGTTGCGTTTGCTTTAAGGTAATCGTAATAGTTATTTGCAGGATTTCCTTTTCCGTTCATCCAAACAAGAAGGGAATCCTCAATCTGTCTTGATTTATAGATCTTTTGGATCGTTGGTTGCATCAATGTATAAACACCTGTTTGCGGCGCCATATCTCCCCAAGATTCCAACCAGTTAGCAACAGGAATTACCGCTTTCGCAGCTTTGTACATTTCATTTTTCTTGTCGGCAATTGCAACCACTGTAGGTACTTTTGCTACAAGAGATTTGAAGTTTTCTCCTTTATTGCTGGAATAGATTGGGTTTACGTTATTGGTGATCAACACGCCAACTTGACCCGAGTTCATCCAAGAAAGGAATTCCTGATATCTCGCTCCGTCAAATTCTTTCAGGAAGTTTGCCTTACCTGTGAAAGCGGTTGATGCTAGTTTTTGGTTAATGAGGTGCGCTAAAACGTGGGCAGCTTTAGAACCGTCCGCGAAAACAACAGCGTTGCTTCCTTTTGCTTGAAGTTCTTTTACAATTTCGCCCGCTTCTTTGCTTACGGAACCTCCATTTAATCCGTTATAAACTTCAACAAGCACTTTGTTTACGGCGCTTGGTTTCAACTGGATTCTTGTATCAGCATTGGCTCCAGTCAAAGACATGTTCGATTCAACCTGAATGTGTCTCAACATATCCGCACCTGGCTTTCTTGCCGCTGCATAAGAGGTTTCTAAAGTTCCACCGTTGAATTCACCCAAGAAATCCGCCTGGAAAGAAACGACCAATTGAGTTTTAGAAAGGTCGTAAACCGGCAAAGCTCTCTGTCCGAAAACTTCCTGAGCTGCATCCAAAGCTGCAGAATAAGGAACAGAATCATAAGTTACCAGTTCCGCAGTAGGAAATTTCGTCTTGAAGTCGGCAAACAATTTCTTGAAAGTCGGTGACGCGAAAGAATGCGAAAGAAGTACGATTTTCTTTCCGCTTGCCTGTGCTGAAGTCAATCCTTTAATAACGAAATCGTCAACTTTGTCGAAAGTTTCATCTTTACCGTCAAGTTTTGGCTGCTTTACTTTGTCGTTATCATAGAGTGAAAGAACTGATGCCTGTGCTCTTGCATTGGTTTTACCTAATGCGTTTGCCATCGGGTTTGGTTCAATCTTGATCGGTCTTCCTTCTCTGGTTTTCACTAAAACACTTGCGAAGTCGTAACCGTCAAAATAAGTAGATGCGTAATAGTTTGGGACTCCCGGAATAATTTCGTGCGGCTTCACCACATAAGGAATCGTTTTGATCACGGGAGCTTCACAAGCTGCCAAAGTTACAGCAGCGGTGGAGAAACCAAGAAGCTTAAGGAAATCTCTACGAGAAGTTCCGCTCTGCTCAGATTCGTTTGCTTTTAACTCTCCCGTTTTTTCATCCACTGGGATTTCCTCAAGGAATTCCTTTTGAGCCAACCTTCCTGTTAAGGTTGGATCTTCCAGTTCGTGGATACTTCTGAATTGTATTTTATTTGAAGACATTGATACTTCTGATTTTAGTTATTAATAATGACATTTACCACATTCAAGACCTCCAATCGCATCTACGGTGATTTTTCCTTCAGATTGAGGATACTGTTTTTTCAGTTTGTCGTGTAGATTTTTGAAGTATTCTTTATTATAACCGTTGTTCATATCAACTTCCGTTGTTCTGTGACACTCGATACACCATCCCATTGTGAAATCGTTTGCCATCTGCACTACGTTCATCGTATCCACCTGTCCGTGACAAGCTTTACAAACCACATCGATTTTCGCGTTAGGATTTTTCTTGTTATGGGAATTAATGATCGCCTGCTCACCTGCAACTACGTGCTGTGCGTGGTTGAAGTAAACGAAATCAGGCATATTGTGGATTCTCACCCATTCAACCGGTTGAGTTTTCCCGGTGTACTGCTGTTTTCCTGGATCCCAACCTGTAGCTGCGTAAATTTTTTGGATTTCGGCATCATAGAAAGCTTTGTCTTTTCCTGGCTCCATATATTTTCCTTTGTACTCGGAAATATTTCGGTGACAGTTCATACAAACGTTCATTGAAGGAATTTCGGAAACTTTTCCGTATTTCGCCGAAGAGTGGCAAAGTTGGCAATCGATCTTATTGTCTCCGGCATGGATTTTATGCGAGAAGTGAATTGGCTGTTCCGGCTTGTAACCTTTATAAACGCCGATCCACATCATCCAGTTCCAGATTCCGTAGCAAGCGAGAATTCCCAGCAAGGCAAGGATTCCTTTACCAACATAGTCGTATTTTTTGTAGAGATCCGCAAAAGAAGTAGCTCGGGTTGCGTTAAGTCCCGCCAACTCATCGGTTTGCTGCAGTTTCACCAACTGTCTCAACCTCAATAACAACCAAAGAAGCAAGCCCCCGATTGTAAGAAGTGAAATTAAAATGATTTTGGAGTTTAAAGAATCTTTCTTAGCCGCTTCCAGTGCTGCAACAGAATTCGTATCAACCGCTGCTGCTGCATCTGCAGCCGGTTCCGGCGCAGGAGGATTGGTGGTGTATTCTAAGATATCGTTGATGTCCTGGTCAGAAAGATTAGGGAACGGAAGCATTTCAACCTTGTTGAACTTCGCAAAAATTTCGTTGGCATACTTGTCACCCGATTCGCGAAGCGCCTTATTGTCCTTAATCCATTTGTGCAGCCAGTCTGTATCCAGATTCTGCTCAGTTTTCAGTTTTTCAACTATTCCGCCCAATGCAGGTCCCACCATTTGTTTATCCAGGGCGTGACACGCAGTACAGTTTGCCTTGAAAAGCTTTTCGCCGTTTTTGGCGTCACCTTGAGCGTAAATAGAAGCACTGGTCGATAACAACAGTCCTATTGCAATCAGACCCCTTTTGTAATGCTTTCTCCAACTAATCATTTATAAAATCTTGGGTTGTTAAAATGTAATGAGTTTACTTTTCAATTTGGCAAAAATAAGACTTTTAACACAAATTTAACAGCGGTTAAAGGCGCTTTTCGAGAATTCACATAATTTGTAATTGTTCTAAATAACAATTTGTGGTATAATTTTTATTTGTTTTAAATTTGTCCCAAAATAAATTTTGATGAAATCCATTCTGAAGATATTCTCTGTCCTTATTCTTATCACCACGAATTTTGTTGGAGCACAACTTGTTGTGAAAAACGACACGATTTCTGGCACACCACTTTCCATCAGTATGGACAAGCGCATTGATAATTTGATGAGCGACATGGAAGACAAATGCGCTACGAGATCGACGACTAGTAGTGGAGAAAATACCGCAAACGACTCTTCAACAAGAAATACTGCACCAAAAATTGTTGTTCCTGAAAGAGAACTTACCCAAGCGGAAATCTGCAGGAGAAACCCCAGAATTATGGGCTACAAGATTCAGCTCGCCGTGGTAAAAAGCAATGAGGAAGCGAGAGAAGTCGGAATGTACTTTCGCAGAAGATTCCCAAATATGAAGGTGGAGATCGATGCGTCATTAAGACCCAATTATAAAGTAATGGCGGGAAGCTACCTCACGAAACAAAGCGCCGCTCCTGACCTTGCAAAAATCAAACCATACTTTAATTCCGCTTTAGCGATCCAGTATAGGGTTTTCTGTGTGGAAGCAAAATAAACTTACTTTTGATAATATTTATGATTCTGCTGGTCTTCTTGGCAAATTTTTTTTTAGATTTCAAAATTTCGTTTTTCATTTTATTCGTATCTTTAAAACACCAAAAAACAAGATACAATGGCACACCACAATCTAAAAACTTTATCAGAAGTTCTTGAGACGCTCCGCCGTCGCGGAATCACCAAAGAAATCAGAATGAACAAAGAAAACGTGATGGTATTGGGAGACAATGAGAAAACCTACAAACCATCCGATCTATCCATCGTAAAATCCTACCGATTCGAGGGAAACAGCAGTGCAGACGATAACGCCGTTCTCTATTTAATTGAAGACAGAGAAGGCGAGAAAGCGACTATTCTCGATTCTTACGGTTCCGATAGCAATTACAGCGGACCCGAATTTGACAATTTTTTGAGGCAGATTCCTTTCGATGAAAAGTCCGAATACGACAGTTATTAATATTGATCCGAAATTTATTTTTCGAATTTTTTCTTGAAGATCCCGCGAAGAAATCCTTTCTCCTTGACAGATTCTTTTACCTCCTGAACTTTGCCTTTCACTTCCGTGGTCGCATGCTTGAAATCAGATTTCGTTTGAGTTACAGTCGTTTTGGTAGCTTCAACTGTATTTCGGATTTTGGTTTCGGTTTGGGGTGCGTTTTTGCCGATGAGCGTCTTTTTCAGTCCCTGCTCAATACCGCGCCAGAAAAGGTTGAAGAAGGATTTGGTCGGATCACGTTGTACATTTTCTACGGAAACACTTTCAGGATAATCCCCCGAATTGGATTTCACAAAAACATTAGCAACAGCCGAAAGAATCTTGTCTTTTTCACCGGTCGATTTTAGGAGCGCGACCTGTAATTTCTGATGTTTCATCCTTAAACCTCCATCCAGTCCAGATTTATTCCCATCAAACTCAAAACGTAAGTCGGAGATATTACCTGTCGCTCTGATTTTCAAATAAGGTTCAATGAATGGGTTGATCTCTGAAGCAGGCAAGCTGGAAATATTTCCAGAAATTGAAAACGCATCGTCCATTTTAGCGGTGTCGAAATTCCATTTTACATTCATCGGAGACGCGTCCATAAATCTGCAATTGATCGTAATCGGAACCAGAGTCGGTTTTCCTTTTGATTTTCCAGAATTCAGGTTTTTTACGTTCATGTTGAAGTTGCTGAAAATAAGTTTTCCGGGACCGTCGCTTTTCTTGGTGTCTTCTTCGTACACAAGAAGGGAATTTCTGAGGTCGAGGTTTTGCACAAAGACAGGAAACTTAATACTCCTCAACAACTTGGAGTACAGCGGTTTTTCTGTTAAGTCATCTTTTGGTATCTTACTCCTGAAAATATTGGCGTTAACTCCATTCAACGTGACTTGCGATGCGTCAAGATACTTGTTTTCCCAACCCAGATCCCAGTTTCCTTTTGCTGAAATTTGGTTAACTTTTAGATCATACAAATCTTTTTCCGCAGGAATCATTCGGATAAACTGTGCCCGCGAAACCAAAGGTTTTAAACTGAAATTATTGACCTGCAGCGAGTTTTTGTTCTGCGTCAAAACGCCTATATTCATTTGATAAAACTGGTTGATTCTGTAGCTGAAATTCTTCGTTGTTAAAGTATAGTTATCGGTTTTGAACGGGATTTTTTCAAGAACGGTTTTTTCGTTCATTTCCAGATTCTGGATCTTCGCATTCAGATCGTTGAAGACCAAAGGTTTGTCCTGGTTATCAAAAACCAAGTTGGAATTTCTTAGATCGATATTTCTAATTCTCAACGGAAACTGGATTCCGCCATAATCTGGTTTCTTTTTGTTTGGGTTTTTAGGTGCTGTCACTTTTCCGTTCAAACCATTAACCAGAACATTTTGCACGTCCAATTTCAGTTTACTGTTCAATAAATTCCATTCTTTAATTTTCAGATTGATCTGTTTCGCATTCAAATCCATCAGAGCTTTATCGGAAACTGAAACCGTAGGTTTTACCGAAATATTTCTTAAGTCCGCCGATTTTGGATTAATTGCCATAGCAGAAATTTTCACGTTTTCTCGGTTGGAATTAAAAATAATATTTTGTCCCTTGATTCTGAAATCGTCATAATTAAACGGAATATTTCCTTTGGCGCTTTCGTCGTCCATCACAAAACGGTCGATATTCACATTCAGGTTTCCTGCGGTAAAAAGTGGATTTCCGTCGGGTTGAAGAATGTTGACCTTTGCGTTATTCATCGCCGCATTTTCAAGCTCAAGTTTGTATTTAAAGCTTTTTTCCTTGCTCGCGGAATTGGAGTTGGTGGTGAAAACTTTCAGTTCGGGATACTCAAAGCGGAGGTTGGTCAAACTAATTTTGTTCTTTTTGAGATGGATGTCCTTAAACTCCATTTCGGAAGACTTGAAGTCGAAGAGGTTTCTTTTTTTCGGATAAAACCTTCTGAAATTTTGGTAGGAAAGCAGCGGCACCATCGCAAAATCCTTGATGCTCATTTGGTTGTCTTTCGTGGTGACGTATTTCGCGGTAAAAGCGTAAACGTTGTCGGGACGGAAAAAGAAATCCTTACCGCTAATTTCATATTTGTCAAAAACGATGGGAAGCTTTTCCTCGACGGATTCCTCGGTCATCTGAAGATTTTCCACATCAAGGTTGAGTTTGCTGACCGACAGAAATTTCTGCTTGTTGAAACGGAAAATCTGTATATCGCCGTCACTGATTTTAATATTTTCAAAAACGACGGGGTTTCTTTTCTTTCCGGTTTTCTCATCGACAGGTTTTGCGAGGATAATGTTCAGCCGCGGGTTTTTCATCAAAAGGTCGGAACTGTTGATCCGCTTCCTGAAAATGGCATCGTAAATTCCAAGCCGAGAAATAGAGAGCGTATCGACCGTTCCCTGAAGTCCGATCACGTTTTGGTTTTGGGGATTTTTGCTGTTGATGGAAATTCCTGTGGAGAAAATATTTCCCGTTCCCAGATCCACATCGAGCGATTTATAGGAAATTATATAGTCGGAATTGTTTTTCAGATAATTGGGCAGATTGGTTTTAAGCCAGTAATTCAGTCCGAAATTGGCCACGAGAAAAAGCAGGACAAAAATCCCGAGAACGGTAGCAAAAATTCTAAGGTAATTTTTTCGCATTTTTTGAAAATTAAAATTTTGTGCCAATGAACCATGAAAAATCAATTATCAAAGAAAAGAAGACCCAAACTACCCCGTCAAAAATTTTCTTCAAAAATTTTCGCCACCCCTTCAAATAAGGGGAATCATTCAGTTTTACAGACCTGTCTGTAACTCAATCACATACCCTTCATGTCCTCTAACATTCATGAAATTTCCACCGTCGAAAGAGATGTACTGACCTTTAATTCCTCTTAAAATACCTTCGAATTCAGGATTTTTGTCGAGCGTGAACGAGTTGATTTTTTCGGGTTTTTCGTACGGATAATCGAGTTGCACGATCTCGTTGTCGTCACGGTAGAAATTCTGGAAATCTGTCGGAAAATAGTTTTTCACCTTTTCGCGGAAATCGGCCAAATCTAAATCATCCTCAAAATCATCTTCGAGCATTTTTTTCCAGTTGGTTTTGTCGGCGAGGTGTTCTTTCAGTGCAACCTCGATCATTCCCGCTTCGTAGCGGTTTTCGGTTTTTGCAATCGGTAAAGCGAACGTTGCTCCCTGGTCAATCCAACGTGTAGGAATTTGCGATTCGCGCGTCACACCGACTTTCACGTCACCTGTGTACGCGAGATATACAACGTGCGGTTGCAGCTGGATCGTTTTTTCAATTTCAAGATCGCGTTCCTCAATTCCCAAATGCGCGGTGGAAAGTTCGGGTCGGATAATCGTATCGCTTGCGTACGGACTTTCGAAAAAGCACTTCTTGCAGAATCCCATTCGGTAGATTTTCTCGTCGCTGCCGCAATTTATACATTGGTAACCGATGTGCTTTATTCTCATTTTCTTTCCAATCAGCTGATTCATATTAATCAAATCATTAGAAAGATTCAGAAAATATTGGATGGGTTTTCCGTTTTGGGTAGTCATTTTTAGGATTTGTCCCTGGAAGTGCATAGCGATAAATTTCAGTAAAAATAAGGAATAAAAGTTGAAGTGTAAATGGCTATATTTGTATAAAATAAAATGTGATGACAGAAATAATTTTAAAAACCCACTTGGAATCAAGAAAGTTAAAAGCTCTTCTGGAGTTTTTGAGATCTTGGAATATTGATGCGGAAGTAAAAACGACACCGAAAAAAAGTTCGGAAGAAAAGATAAGTTTTTTTGATGGAGAGGGCATTTGGAAAGATTATGATATTGACGGAAAAGAATTAAGAAAAAGAGCTTGGGAAAGAAACAAATGATTCTCTGCGACACCAACATCCTCATCGATTTATACAGAGGAAATCAAAAAATTGTTTCTTTGTTAAAGCAAATTGGCGAAGAAAATATTGCTATTTCAGATATTACCACAGCAGAAATTTTTTTCGGAGCAAGAGATCGAAAAGACTTAATTTTTCTAGAAAAACAACTCCAACAGATCGCAAAGCTTGCAGTAAATGAAAGTACTTCTAAATTAGCGGTTGAACTCATCATTAAATATTCCCTTTCAGATCGACTTTCACTTGCAGATGCGTTTATTGCTTCCACCGCAATTCAATATGATTTTCCTTTATTCACATTGAAAGACTTTAGATATATCGACGGGCTTCAACTTTATCCATCCTTGTAAACCACAAATGAACTATCTCATCACAGGCGGAAGCGGCTTCATCGGTTCCCATCTCGCGGAACACTTGCTGAAAAACGGACATTCTGTCATTAATATTGACAACTTTGATGACTTTTACGATTACCGCATCAAAATAAAAAACACTTTGGAATCGGTCGGCGAAAATCCGACTTTCAGCTTTCAGGAAAGGGAGCTCGACATCCAAAAACTGATCCTCGAAACCTCATCAAAGAATTACCAGCTTTATTATCAGGATCTTACAGATAAAAATGGTCTCGAAAAAATCTTCCGCAAACATAAAATAGATTTGGTGATTCATCTTGCAGCTTTGGCGGGAGTTCGTCCTTCGATCGAGCGACCTTTGGATTATGAGGAGGTGAATGTAAAAGGTACGATGAATCTCTGGGAACTGTGCAGGGAATTCAAGATCGATAAATTTGTATGCGCTTCAAGTTCGAGCGTTTACGGAAACAATGAATCCATCCCTTTTGCCGAAACCGACAGTGTTGACCGACCCATTTCTCCCTATGCGGCGACGAAAAAGTGTTGCGAGATTTTAGGCCACGTTTATCATCACCTGTACAAAATCGATATGCTCCACCTTCGATTCTTTACTGTGTATGGACCGAGACAGCGACCAGATTTAGCCATCCATAAGTTCACCAAAATCATTACGGAAAATGGTGAAATCCCTTTCTACGGCGACGGTTCCACTTCGCGAGATTATACTTTCATTGATGATGTTATTGATGGAATCCTGAAATCCATCCATTACCTGGAAACCCACGATAACGTTTATGAAATCGTAAATCTTGGCGAAAGCGAGGTCATCAGTTTAGACGAAATGCTCTCCACTTTAGAAAACCATCTCGGCGGAATTTCCAACAAAAAAAATCTGCCACTTCAACCCGGAGATGTTCAAAAAACCCACGCCGACATTACCAAAGCAAGGACTTTGCTGGGTTACAATCCGACCACACCGTTCCAAATTGGCACAAAAAAGTTTGTGGAATGGTTTTTGAGAAAGTGAGTCGAGTTCCGAGATTTGGAGCGGGGATTTTGTGAAATTTGAAGTAAGTTGAAATCGTTTCGACATCAAATTTTCCAGCAGCCAATGCTACTTTTCACAGCATAAGCCGAACCTCGTTTCTCCTAACTCAAAAAGATTGAAAATCAAGGACAAAAACCTTTGAAATCTCACCTAATTTTATACTTTTGCAAAAAAATTAAAATATGTACTGGACATTAGAATTAGCATCCTACCTCAGCGACGCACCTTGGCCAATGACAAAGGCAGAATTGATCGATTACGCAATCAGAACCGGTGCACCAATGGAAGTGGTCGAAAACCTTCAGGCGATTGAAGACGAGGGAGAAATCTACGAGTCGATCGAAGAAGTATGGAGCGACTATCCTACTGACGAGGACTTCCTTTGGAACGAGGACGAATATTAAGAAAGCAGCCGGCAATCAGCAGTCTGCTTTCTGCTGTTTTTGCCACCAAATTATTTTAAAGCAGTTAATTGGTGCTGAATGCCAAATGCAGACAGCCGAAAGCAAAAAAATATGGGATTATTAGACAAAGTTCTGAAAGGTTTCTTGGGCGATAAAAATGCGACCGACCTGAAAGAAGTAAGAAAAGTTGTAACAAAAATCAAAGCGGTAGAGCCAAAAATTCAGGAGCTTTCTGATGACGGCTTAAGAGCAAAGACTACCGAATTCAAGGAAAAAATAAAGGCCGCAACCGCAAATATCACCGCTCAGATTGAAGAGACCAAAGAACAGATCGAAAAATCTTCAAACGTCGATGAAAAAGAGGCGCTGTTTGCCAAAGTTGAATCCCTGAAAAAAGATTCATACCAAATCGAGGAAAAAGTACTGAACGAGATTCTTCCCGAAGCTTTTGCCTTAATCAAAGAAACAGCACGACGACTTGCAGAAAATAAAGAGATTCGCGTTGCAGCAACAGATTTGGACCGCGAACTTGCTTCAACTAAAGATTTCGTTGAAATCCAGGGAGACACCGCAGTTTGGAAAAACCACTGGAATGCTCACGGAACCGACGTTGTTTGGGACATGATCCACTACGATGTGCAGTACATCGGTGGTGTCGTTCTCCACAGTGGAAAAATTGCCGAAATGGCGACAGGTGAAGGTAAAACCCTCGTTGGAACTTTGCCGATTTACCTGAACGCACTTCCAGGAAGAGGGGTGCACGTCGTAACAGTTAACGACTATCTTGCAAAACGTGACTCCGCTTGGATGGGACCACTTTATCAGTTCCACGGTTTGACGATCGACTGTATCGACAATCACCAACCGAACTCCGATTCCAGGAGAAAAGCATACCAATCGAGCATTACCTACGGAACCAATAACGAATTCGGTTTCGATTACCTGAGAGACAATATGGTGACCTCGCCTGAAGAACTTGTTCAGGGAGAGTTGAACTTCGCGATCGTCGATGAGGTGGATTCCGTTTTGGTGGATGATGCGAGAACACCGCTCATTATTTCGGGACCTGTTCCGCAAGGTGACCGTCAGGAATTCGACGTGCTGAAACCTTCCGTTGACAGAATTGTTGAGGTTCAAAAAAAAACCATCACTTCCATTCTCAACGAGGCCAAAAAACTCATCGCCGCAGGAAATACCAAAGACGGTGGTTACAAACTGTTACAGGCGTACAGAGGTTTGCCTAAAAACCGACAGCTGATCAAATTCCTTTCTGAAGCAGGAAACAAAACCCTTCTCCAGAAAACGGAAGCGCACTATATGCAGGACAATAACAAAGAAATGCCGAAGGTTGACAAAGACCTGTATTTCGTTATTGACGAGAAAAATAATCAGATCGACCTTACCGACAAAGGGGTAGAATATTTGTCTGCCGGAAACGAAGACAAGGACTTCTTCGTACTTCAGGACATCGCGACAGAAATTGCTGAGCTTGAAGCAAAAGGTTTGACTAAGGAAGAAGAATTTGAAGCAAAAGAAAAACTTTTCAGCGATTTTGCAGTGAAGTCGGAAAGAGTTCACACGATGAGCCAACTTCTGAAAGCATACACGCTCTTCGAAAAAGATGATGAATACGTGGTAATCGACGGAGAAGTAAAAATCGTTGACGAGCAAACCGGCCGTATTATGGAAGGAAGACGTTATTCCGACGGACTTCACCAAGCCATCGAAGCGAAGGAAAATGTAAAGATCGAAGCAGCGACGCAGACTTTCGCAACCATTACTTTGCAGAACTATTTCCGTATGTACAACAAATTGGCGGGAATGACCGGTACTGCGGAAACCGAAGCAGGCGAATTTTGGGAAATCTACAAACTCGACGTTGTGGTAATCCCGACAAACCGTCCGATTCAAAGAGACGACAGACAGGATTTGGTGTACAAAACCAACCGCGAAAAATACAACGCCGTAATCGAAGAAATCGAGAGGTTAACTGCTCAGGGAAGACCAGTTCTTGTGGGGACAACTTCTGTAGAAATTTCGCAGTTGCTTTCCAGGGCATTGCAGTTGAGAAAAATCCAGCACAACGTACTGAATGCGAAACTACACGCGAAAGAAGCAGAAATTGTTGCTTTAGCGGGAGGACCGGGAGTTGTAACCATTGCAACGAATATGGCAGGAAGAGGAACCGATATCAAGCTTCAAGGCGATGTGAAACAAAACGGTGGTTTAGCGATCATCGGTACTGAAAGACACGATTCCAGACGGGTTGACCGCCAGTTAAGAGGTCGTGCCGGAAGACAGGGAGACCCAGGAAGTTCACAGTTCTACGTTTCCCTCGAAGATAATCTGATGCGACTTTTCGGTTCAGAAAGAATCGCGAAAATGATGGACAGAATGGGACATAAGGAAGGTGAAGTGATTCAGCATCCCATGATTTCGAAATCTATCGAAAGAGCGCAGAAAAAAGTGGAAGAAAACAACTTCGGAATCAGAAAACGTCTTCTGGAATATGACGACGTGATGAACAAGCAGCGCGACGTGATCTACAAAAGAAGAAAGAACGCGCTATTCGGCGACCACCTGAAATACGATATCTCGAACATGATTTTCGATGTGGCGCAATCCATCGTTACCAAAACCAAAATGGAGGGCGACTACAAAGATTTTGAATATGAAATTATCAAGTTCTTCACAATGGAAGCTCCAGTTTCTGAAAACGACTTCAAAAACAAGCAGGTTCCGGAACTGACCAATATCGTGTTCAAAGCAGCAACGGAAGATTACCAGATGAGGTTGAACCTTCTGAAAGAAAAATCCTTCCCGATCATCGAGAACGTTTACCAAAACCAAGGTTCAATGTTCAAAATGATCCAGGTTCCGTTTACCGACGGAATCAGAACAATGACGATTGTTACCGACCTGCACAAAGCATACGAAACACAGTGTCAAAGCTTGGTGGATGATTTCGAGAAGAATATTTCACTCGCCATTATCGACGAAAACTGGAAGCTCCACCTGAGAGAAATGGACGATTTGAGACGTTCGTCGCAAGGAGCAGTTTACGAGCAGAAAGATCCGCTTGTTATTTACAAACAGGAATCGTACTACCTTTTCAGCGAAATGGTGGAGAAAATAAACAAAGAGATTATTTCGTTCTTATATAAAGGAGAAATTCCTGCGTAATAAAATACGATGAATATCATACAAACTTCTCCATTAATGGGGAAGTTTTTTTGTTACATTAATGTTAATTTTTTGTACTTTTAAAAACTAAATTTACAAAGGATGGCATTAATAGATTTGTCCAAACAAGTCGCTTTGGGAGTCGATATCGGTGGAACCAACAGCAAGTTCGGATTGGTAAACCACCGTGGCGAAATTCTCGATAAAGGAAGCATCAAGACCGATGAATATGAAAAAGTGGAGGATTTCATCGACGCACTTTACGAAAAAGTTTCCCCTCTAATAAAAAAGCATTTTAACGAAAAACAATTTGACGGAATTGGAGTCGGTGCACCGAATGCCAATTATTTCCGCGGAACGATCGAGCAGGCGCCGAATCTCCGGTGGAAAGGCGTTATTCCCTTCGCCGAAATGATGACCAAAAAATTCGGAGTTCCCTGCAAAATGACCAACGACGCCAATGCCGCTGCTTTAGGTGAAATGATGTTTGGTGCAGCGAGAGGAATGAAAGATTTCATCATGATCACACTCGGAACAGGAGTTGGAAGCGGAATTGTTTCAGGTGGAAAAATCATCTACGGTCACGACGGATTTGCCGGAGAATTAGGTCACACCATCGTAAAACCCGGTGGAAGAAAACACTGGAGCACAGGTTCCGAAGGTTCTTTAGAAGCGTATGCATCCGCGACGGGAATCTCGATTACCGCCAAAAAAATGCGCGCTGAGTTTCCCGATTCAATGCTGAATGATTTTCCAGAAGAAGAAATCGATTCGAAAGTAGTTTTCGAGTGCGCGAAAAAAGGCGATCCGACTGCAATTGAAGTGTTCCGTTATACAGGACAAAAATTAGGTGAAGCTTTGGCAAATTTTGTGATGTTTTCTTCACCCGAAGCAATCCTCCTTTTCGGAGGCGTCATCAATGCGGGAGATTTTATTCTAAAGCCAACCAAACTCCACATGGAAAGAAATCTCTTACCGATTTTCAGAAACAAAGTAAAACTGGTTTTCAGCGAACTCGACGAAGCAGATGCAGCGATTCTCGGCGCAAGTGCTTTGGTTTGGGAAAAGTAACTTTTGCTTTACATAATTTCTTGCCACGAATGCACGAATGAATTAATAACGATTAGCGCGTTCGTGGCATTTTTTTTCACAAGATTCAATTACAAAATTTTCATTATAGAAAACCGTTATCAGATTATGAATAAGATTTTAGTAATTTTGATGTCATTAATTTTAGTTTCCTGCAACGGTCAGGAAAGCAAAAAACCATTAACGAAAAATCATAAAATGAATCAACAGAATTTAGAATACATCACCTTCGGAGGTGGCTGCTTTTGGTGTGTGGAAGGTGCTTTTCAATATTTAAAAGGTGTTGAATCTGTCGTTTCCGGATATTCGGGAGGACATAAAAACAACCCAACTTATGAGGAAGTTTGCACTGGTGAAACAGGACACGCAGAAGTGGTGCAGATCGGCTATGATCCAAAAGTGATTTCGTACGAAAAGCTGATGGACGTATTTTTCTTTCTGCACGATCCTACTCAACTCAACAGACAGGGAAACGATATCGGAACGCAATACCGCTCGATTATTTTCTATAAAGACGTAGCCGAGAAACTAAAAGCCGAAGCAGCTTTGAAAACCTCGGAATCAAGTGGAAGATGGAACGGCAAATATGTAACGGAATTCAAGAAGTTTGAAAAATTCTGGCCGGCTGAACAGTATCATCAAGGTTACTACGAAGCCAACCCGAACCAACCGTATTGCAGTGCAGTCGTAGGTCCGAAAATTGCCAAATTCAAAAAACATTATGGCGAACTGGGAATGCTGAAAGCTACCGCTCTCTGAAAATAAAATAACCCGCTTCCAACGGATGATCCTGAACATAGTCTTGAGGATTTTCTTTTTTAATAAGGTCATAAATCATCAAATCGCCCGCTGCAGAACCCGAAAACACAATTCCAAAAATCAGCATCCAAAGATTGCCGGTAAACAAACTGATTACTGCGGGAATAAGACCTAAGAAAACCAGCGGAGCGAGCAACGCGATTTTGTAATGCTTGATTTGAAGCGGCTCTTTGCAGTGGCAGTAAGGAGTCAGCATTTTCCAGAGCACTCCGAACTTCACCGAGCGGATTCCCTTTTTAGCATAGATAGCAAAGAAAATTCCGTGAATGAGTTCATGAGCTACGATTCCCAAAGTGAATACCACAATTGGTAGAACACCGCTAAGCAATAAATTGTCTGCTCCTACTTTTGGAAATCTAAATCCCCACATCAGAAAAAAAGGAAGCCCAAAAATTACTCCGAAAAGCGCAAAGTATTTTAGAGCAACCATCTGCGCCTTCATTAGGTCAATTATTTTTTCTTCTTTCACAAAGTTTTCAGGAATCATTTCATTACATTTTTACATTAATAAAAAAGGGCGCTGATTTTCAACGCCCTCTGTTTATAGTATTTTGGGATTATCTTACCAAAGTCATTTCACTGATTAGGTGTCCTGCTTTTCCGTATTTTTCGATGATCCATAGAACCATTCTTACGTCAACGTTGATGGTTTTCTGTAATTTCGGGTCGAAGATGATATCGCCGCTCAATGCCTCGCTGTTTCCGTCGAAAGCTAAACCAAGAAGGTTTCCGTGCGCATCCAAAACTGGCGAACCTGAGTTTCCACCCGTGATATCGTTGTTAGAAAGGAAGTTTACAGGCATGAATCCTTTTTTGTCCTTGTATCTTCCGAAGTCTTTTTTCTTCACCAAATCAAGGAATCTTTGTGGAAGGTCGAACTCTTCGTCACCTTTTTTATACTTCGCCACCATTCCGTTGATGTCTGTATAGTAATTATTTTTCTCAGAAATTCCGTGGTAGTTTCTGTCGGATCTCAAAGGAAGTGTATCGATGGAACCTCCTGTCAAACGCATCGTAGAGTTTGCGTCTGGATAGAATGCTTTGTCTGGTTGAGATTTTCTTAACCCGTCAAGGAAGATTCTGCTGTTTTTCGCGAACGCGTCATCAATTTTTGCAAATTTTTCACCCATCAGTTTTTGATCTTCAACAAATCCGTTGGCAATCTTCAATAATGGATCTGAATCAATTTTAAGGCGATCCGGATTGTTCAGGAAGTTAGTCGCAGACTGCTTGTTAGCAAAGATCGACTGGAACGCCACATTAGAAAGCGTTTTGGAATCCAAATAAAGTAAAGTTGGTGAACCAACATCTTTATTCACTCTCTTCTGGTACAGACCAACCATTGAGTTCAGCATCTCTCCTTCCAATTCCGGGTTGAAGGTTTCATAAATTCTGTCGATTGCATCGGTAACTTTGGTTTTCATTCCCGCTTTACCTGCGTCATCCTGATCAGCGTAAGTTTTAAGAAGTGATCCCAACTGATACGCAACCATAAGGTATTTAGCGTTTCTCTGAAGTTGTGAAGAGTAGTTTCTTTCCACATTTCTGTCTGAAAACTGATGATAGTTTCCTTTAATGTCTTCAAGTACTGAACCGTAAGTTGCCTGGTTTTCCGGCATTAATGCCCAAACTTGGAATTTGTTTTCCAAATCTTTTTTCCCTGCAATGGTTTGGTTTTTCTCAACCGCATCGATAGTTCCCTGTCTGTTTTTCCAGTAGTTGGCAACTGATGCGTATTGTGAAGCGTAGTGAAGTTTCGTTGCCTGGTCTTTGTCCATGTACTTTTTCATCACGTCCATCGCCATTTTCGAAGCTTCAACCCAAGCTGGATAATCTTTTGTCACCATCTGCTCGATTCCGTAAGAAGTCAGGAATCTATTGGTTCTTCCAGGATAACCAAGAATCATTGCAAAATCTCCCGGCTTATAACCTTTAAGAGAAATTGGCAAAGCGTGTTTCGGCTTCATCGGAACGTTGCTCGGTGAATATTCCGCCGGATTTCCGTTTGCATCTGCATAAACTCTGAAAACAGAGAAATCTGCAGTGTGTCTTGGCCATTCCCAGTTGTCGGTATCGCCACCGAATTTCCCTAATGAGTTTGGCGGAGTTCCAACCAATCTTACATCTTTAAAATCCTGATATACAAAATAATAGAACTCGTTTCCGTTATAGAAATCTCTTACTACCACTGTATATTTTCCGTTTTCGGAGTTTTCGTTCTGGATCGCTTTATACTCTGCGTCGATGATGTTTTTTCTGTCTTCAGCCGACATGTTATTGTTGAGCTTGGAGTTGATTCTATTTGAAACATCGTCCATTCTTACAAGGAATCTTACAGAAAGTCCTTTCGCAGGGATTTCCTCGCTTTTTTTCATTGCCCAGAAACCATTGGTAAGGTGGTCTTTCTCAGGAGTTGAAAGCGCTGCAATCTGTCCGTAGCCGCAGTGGTGGTTGGTAAACAGCAGTCCTTCTTTAGAAACGATCTCTGCAGTACAACCGCCGCCGAACTGCACGATCGCATCCTTCAAACTTGAATTGTTAACCGAGTAAATTTCTTCAGGAGTAAGCTTAAGTCCCTCTTTCTTATAATCAACACCATTAAGACGCTTGATCATTGTTAAAAGCCACATCCCTTCGTCGGCTTTCACCTGAAGGAAACTCAGCATAAAAGTGAGTAGTAAAAAGATTCTTTTCATTGATAAAATATTTATTTTGGCTAAATTAAGAAAATCCTTTCAGATACGGAATAATGCCGAGTAATATTGGTAAATAAAAAAGGCCTGAATAAACAGACCTTTTAAAGATTTATTAAAGTAAATTATTACTTTTTGATAAGTTTGGTGTTTTCAACTGCACCACCTCCATAATGAACTTGAAGCATATAAGTTCCTTTCGCTAGTGAGGATACGTTTACCTGGCTGCCTTTTGCAGCTGTCAAGACTCTACCAGAAAGATCAATCACTACTACTGATTCAATTTTCTTGTTAGATGTAATGTTTACTACGTCTGAAGCAGGGTTAGGGAAAACCTTAAGGTTAGATTTCACGCCAGCTTCTGAAGTTGCAAGAGCTAAATTACCGGAAAATTTCAAGATACCTTTGGTTCCACCAGGACCATCAGAGAATTGTCCTGCCCATCCTGTAGTTGGGTTCAAGAATGCTACTTTACCACGTTGCTCACCTGTATCGATGCTATTCCATGTTAAGCCACCGTCAGTAGAATAAGCTGATCCCAACCAAGCATTATTGTTGAAGTTGATACCAGTAGTCACATAAGTACTTGCTGTTCCAGGAACATAAGCAACATCCCCAAAGTACCAAGTTCCGGTTGGGGTAACAGGATCCCAAGTTTGACCACCATCTGCTGTAGAATAAAGTGCCGCAGAAAGAGTTTGCCCCGCAGCTGCACCATCAACAGCTATTAAAAGACCGTGGGTTTTGTCAGCATTCATAGCTAAATGACCAGAAGAACCGGAAGTAATAACCCCTCCAAAATCAAGAACTGGAGAATAAGCTCCTGTCCATGTTGTTCCTCTATCAGCGGAGTGCAAAATTCTTCCAATTGAAGTTCCTACCCAAATATCATCTCCCTGAACATCTTTCATTCCAACATAAGTAAATTCATCAGAATTATCTGGTGCCAAAGCTCCGGAAACCGCTGTCCAAGTAGTCCCTCCGTTAGATGTTTTATACATCTCGAACTTGTTATTGATGGGGTCACCACTTGTCCATCCGTTATTCGCATCCCAGAAATGAACGTGATTTGCAAACGATGCTGCGTTCGCTGGGTTGTAAGCATTCGCCTGCTTCGTCCAGGTAGCTCCACCATCAGTTGTTTTCCATATCCCATTAGCTGTCACACCACTCGAAAAAGGAGCAGTTGCGATCCACGCAGTATTACCATCAATTGCGGTAATGTCAGAAATTAAAGCATTGGAAGCTAAGCCCGAAACAGGTCTAGCCGACCAAGAGGTTCCGCCATTAAGAGTTTTAGAAACTACTTTAGGGTAAGTTCCTGCTCCAGATCCATCATAAGCAAAAGTCCATGCAGTATTCGCATCAACGATCTTAATCTCGTCTACTCCAAAGTTAGCAGCAAAGTTTGTTGCTTGTGCCACCCAAGAATTCTGTGCCGTAGCCATCATTGCAACCAGCGCAAAGCCAGTAAGTAAAAGTTTTTTCATAATCTTATAAGTTTAATGATTTTTGGTAAAAGTATATAATTCTGAAATAATATGCAAATATTATTATATGTTTTTTAATTAATCATCTTAGTTTCAATCAACATAATATTCAAAACATTGGCAACTCTAATAATGAAATTACTGCGATAACCTATTCGTTTTTAAACATTTCCGTATGTGGAATGTCATCTTCTAAGTACTTTTTTCCGGTATCACGAAAACCGAAGCTCTGGTAGAAATTCAAAAGATAATCCTGTGCAGATATCCTGACTTTTCTTGTCCCAAACCTACCCTCGATTGTTGCCAAAGCCAATCGCATTAAAACCGAACCCAGTTTCAAATGCCGATAATTGATTTTGGTTAAAACTCTACCGATCGATGCTTCACTATATTTAATATCGATATCAAAAATTCTGCAATAGGAAATCACTTCCCCGTTCTTCTCCGCCCAAAGATGAACGGCTTCCTGATCGTAATCATCCAGTTCGGGATACGGACAGTTCTGCTCCACCACAAAAACATCGACCCTCGCTTTGAGAATTTGGTAGAGTTCCTCTGTTGTAAGGTCTTCAAATTTTTTTATTTTCCAAACGGTTTCTTTCATTTGCTGAAATTCTTACTCAAAATTCACGTGGTTTTTCTCAAGAAATTCATTGGTCGTTTGGATGAATTGCAAAATTTCATCTCCACCCTCTTTTTTCTCCGCGGAGGTAAGGTAGGTTTCAGGTAAGTCTTCCCAAGTTTTCAGAAGCTCCTCTTTGTACTTTTCGACATTGGCAGTTGCGGCATTTCCCTTGAGTTTGTCTGCCTTGGTAAATACAATTGAAAAAGGGATTCCATTCTCACCACACCATTCGATAAACTCCAGATCAATTTTTTGCGCCGAGTGTCTGGAATCGACCAGCACGAAAAGGTTAACCAGATTCTTTCGGTTCAAAATATAATTGGTGATGAGTTTTTCGAAGTCCTTTCTTTGGCTTTTCGAAACTTTCGCATAACCGTATCCCGGCAAATCCGTCAAATACCAATTTTCATTAATGAGAAAATGATTGATGAGCTGCGTCTTTCCAGGAGTTTGAGAAGTTTTTGCCAAATCCTTTCGGTTCAGCATCGCGTTGATGAGCGAAGATTTTCCCACGTTGGAGCGCCCGATAAAAGCATACTCGGGGATTTTGGGTTCCGGACAATCCTGCCATTTCCCGCTGCTCTTCACAAATTCTGCAGTTTTGATAACCATTTTTCTTTATTTCAAATTAAACTCAACAAAAAATGGAAGCTAAACTCCCACTTCATATATTAATGTCTCTGTAACCAACCGTATAGGATTTCATTAAACTCATCCGGTTTCTCCATCATCGCGGCGTGTCCACATTCATCGAGCCAAAATAATTCCGAATCGGGAATCAGGCGGTCCATTTCAATCGCAACTTCGGGCGGCGTCACATTATCCTGCTTTCCCCAGATAATACACGTCGGAACCTGAATTTTGTGGAGCTCCTTTTCCATATTATGTTTAATGGCGCTTCTCGCAAGCATCACGGTTTTGATTCCCTTTCCACGGTCGTTCACAATGGTGAATACCTCATCCACAAGATCTTCGGTTGCAACCGAAGGATCAAAAAAAACTTCCTGCGCCTTTTTTTTAATATACTCTCTGTCGTTTTTTCTTGGGAAGCTGTCACCGAATGACCGTTCATACAATCCCGAACTCCCTGTAAGCACAAGGTTTTTCACGATGTCGGGTCTAGATAAAGTCAGGATCAATCCAACGTGACCACCCATGGAATTCCCCACTACAGTCGCGGGTTCTCCCACCACTTCCTCAATAAATCGGACAACAAATTTTGCGATCGATGTAAGATTCGTATTCAGTACAGGCAAATCATAAATCGGCAGATCCGGGAAATAAACACGGTATCCCCTCGACGAAAAATAAGAAATCAATTTGGTGAAATTGCTCAAACCTCCCATCAATCCCTGCAATAGAACAATCGGTTGACCATCGCCTTCAACCAGATAATTGAATTTTTTGTTTTTTTTAGTCTTAAATAACATAAAGCTTCCTCAATAGGCGATTGCAAAAATACAAATTAAACACCAAAATTTATTTTTCGGATTTAAAATTAGCGATTATTCTTTCATTACCGACATTCAGGGGAAACTTTTTTTTTCAATTCCCGCAACAAAAACGTAACCGTTCTTAACAGCTTTTCAATCAGTCGGTTAATTAATAAAACCAAAACTTATTAACATTATGTCAAAAAGTGGGAAAAAGTGGGAAGATTTCAAAATTATTATATAAATTTGTCCCAAATGATTAATTTCTACGAGACATACGAGTGCAAAATCGATGACAAGGGCCGCTTGAAACTGCCTTCGTCATTGGTTAAGCATTTGGAAAACCTCGGAGGTGACTTTGTAGTGAAGCGCGCCGTTTTTCAAAACTGCCTCGAAGTTTATCCAATGAAATCCTGGAACCAACGAATGGAAACCATTGGCAAACTTAACCGATTCGTAAAGAAAAACCTCGACTTCATCCGCCAATACACTGCAGGTTTGAAAACCATAGAAATTGACAAAGCCGAAAGAATCCTGATTTCTAAAGACTTGAAAACCTTTGCAAATCTTGAAAAAGAAGTGGTAATCGCGGGAATGATCGACTATTTCGAAGTTTGGGATAAAGCCGCTTACGAAGAAAACATCAAAACCGACGAGAACGACTTTGCCCAACTTACCGAAGAGGTGATGGGGAATATCCCTCTTTCCCCCGAAGGGGAGAACATTCCTTAAAAATCGCGCTAGGTTTTTTTGAGAATTATTAAGCATTAAGAAATCTTTTTTGATTTTCATACGACTAAAAATATTTTGAACGAGCAAGGCAACCATAATGATGTGAAGAGTTTTTCCCCCTTTGGGGGAAAGGGGGAATATCATAATCCCGTATTGCTGAAGAAAAGTGTTGATGATTTGGTGACGAATCCCGACGGAATTTATGTGGACGTAACTTTTGGAGGAGGCGGCCACTCGAGGGAGATCCTGAAACGGCTTTCTGAAAAAGGAAAACTCTTCAGTTTCGACCAGGATTTAGACGCTCTTGAAAATACAATCGACGATGAAAGGTTCACGCTCATCAACCAAAATTTCAGATTTCTGGAGAATTCACTCCTGATGTACGGAATTAATGCAGTAGACGGAATCCTCGCTGATTTGGGAGTTTCATCTCACCAGTTCGACGAAGCGGAACGCGGTTTTTCCACACGAAGCAACGCACCTTTGGATATGAGGATGAATGTGATGCAGTCGCTCGACGCTAAAAAAGTCATCAACGATTATGAAGAGGAGCAATTGGCAGATATTTTCTACCACTACGGCGAACTTCGCGAAGCCCGAAAACTAGCAAGAGAAATCGTTCATCAAAGAAAAACGAAGAAAATAGAAACCACGGAGGATCTGAAAAACCTCTTCAGCTTCATCCCGCCGCACAAGCAGAACAAATTTTTTGCGCAGGTTTTTCAAGCAGTGCGGATCGAGGTAAATCAGGAATTGGAGGTGCTGAAGGAAATGCTCCTTCAATCCTACAAAATTCTGAAGCCCAATGGAAGGTTGGTGGTGATTTCGTATCACTCGCTTGAAGACCGATTGGTAAAGAGATTCTTGAAAAACGGAATGTTCGAAGGTGAACCTTCCCGCGACATCTACGGAAATTATGCGAAAGCGTTTGAACTTCTGCAAAACAAAGCGGTGATTCCCGATGATGCAGAGATAGAGGAAAACTCAAGAGCGAGAAGTGCAAAATTGAGGACAGGAACAAAATTATAGACCACAGATTCTATACATCAGACAAAATCTGAAATCTGCTTATGGCAAAACGAAAAACATATCGCCCACAGAAAAAACTCACTTTTATCGACATCATAAAAGGGAATTTTCTGAACCGTGATGAAGTGAAAATTCATTACAAATACTTTATGTTGGTGTTTTTGCTCCTGATGATCATGATTTACAGCAACCACTTGGTAAGTAAAAAAATTGAACAGGTTAACGAACTGAAAGAACAGACTGAAGAGTACAAATCCAGAAATGCATACGCTCAAAGTCGGCTGATTAAGGTGAAACTGGAATCCGAACTGGGAAAAGAAATGGTTCAGGACTCCCTGCTCTCACTCGAAAGCCACCCACATAAACTACTGATAAAATTAGATAGCACGAATGGCGGTACAAAATGATTTTGAAAAAAAGCGCTCAAAAACTTTGAGGTGGGGCTACTTCTTCGCGGGGTTTGCCTTCATTTTGTTTGTGGTGTTTTTGGGCAGAATTCTCGTCTTGCAGAACACCAACGTGCAGGAAATCAAGGACGACTACATCAGCAAGAATTACCGTGAAGCAACCCTGAAAGCTGCACGCGGAAACCTTTACGCTTCCGATGGCTCGATTCTCGCGACAACGGTGATGAGATACGATGTTTATGTGGATTTCAAAACGATTAAGGACACCATTTACAATGCCAACATCGGTGCTTTGACAGATTCGCTTTCGACCATGTTCGGAAAACCGAGAAGTTATTTCCGCGACCGTTTTGACCAACAGAAAAAGGCAAAAAACCAATACTACTCAGTTGTTAAAGGTCTTGATTTCGACGATTACGACCGCATCAGAAAGTTCCCGATTTTCAACAAAGGAAAAAACAAAGGCGGTTTCATTGTGGACCGAAATTTCAAACGCGAACTCGCCACAACACAGATCGGAGCAGGAACAATCGGGATGGACAACGGTGTTTCCAAATCTGGTTTAGAGGGCGCTTTCTCTAAATATTTAACGGGAACCGACGGAACCCGACTGGAGCAAAGAGTAAACTCAAGCCAATGGAAACCAATCGATTACTGGAAAGTGAACGAACCCATCGACGGACAGGATGTTCACACCACTATTGATCTAAGAATTCAGGATATCGCACATTCTGCTTTGGAAAAACAGCTGGTCAATTTTGATGCAGACCACGGTTGCGTTGTAGTGATGGAAGTAGCGACAGGAAAGGTAAAAGCGATGGTCAATCTCCGAAGAACTGAACCTGGAATTTATGTCGATGCCTACAACTACGCACTGAAAGACGCTACAGAACCTGGTTCCACTTTCAAAACCGTTTCGCTACTTGCCGCGATGGATGACGGATTTATCGATGAAAACACAACCGTAAATGTCGGAAACGGAGTTTGGACTTATGCGAAACAAAGAATTTCTGACGGACACGGTGGCGGAACTTACGAGATCTCTGATGTTTTGGCAAAATCCAGCAACGTGGGTTCTGCAAAGCTGATCACGAAGTTTTATGCCGACAAACCAAAAGTCTTCCTCGACCATTTGAAAAAATGGAAAATGTTCGACAAAATGGATATCGAGCTCCCTGGAATCACCAAACCTTTCATCGTCACTCCGGACGACAAAAGATGGAATGCGGCAACACTCGCCTCACTTTCTTACGGATATTCATCACGATTTAATCTTCTGCAGCTCACCACCTTCTACAATGGAATCGCAAATAAAGGCAAAATGCTGAAACCGCTCTTCATTGAGAAAATAATGAAAGACGGAACCGTACTTTATGAAGCAAAACCACAGGTGATGGTCAACAAAATGGCGTCCACAAAAGCGATTAATTTAATGACCGCTTCGCTCACCAAAGCAGTTGAGAAAGGAACGGCAAAAAGTATTTTCACCCCGAATCTAAAAATGGCGGGGAAGACAGGAACCGCCCGATTCGAGTACTGGAAACCAGGTCCCGCAAAATATCAGGCGAGCTTCGCTGGGTTTTATCCGAGTGACAACCCGAAATACACCTGCATCGTGATGATCAACCAACCCGACAATTCCAAAGGATTTTATGGTTCAACCGTTTCAGCACCGGTGTTTAAAGAGATTGCAGGAAAAACATTCCTGAAAACGCCACAAAATATAGAGCAGGAAATGCTGGTCGACAAAAAAGTGGATTTGAGCAAAATGATCGAACCCAACACGAACCTCGCCATTAATGGAAATCAAATGCCGAATGTGGTCGGACAAATCGGAAAAAACGTCATCCCACAACTGGAAAACGCAGGATATCGGGTTGATTTTAAAGGCGTTGGAAGAATTAGAGAGCAGTTTCCATTAGAAGGAACCATCATTAATAAAAACCAAAGAATATATCTGCAATTACAGAATTAAAAAAGAAACAAGGAAAAAGAAACAAGTACAACTTGCGACCTGAACCCTTAAACCTGAAACAAAAAAATGTTTTTAAAAGAATTGTTAAACAGAATTCCTGTTCTTGAAATTTTCGGAAATGAAAATCCAGAAGTTTCAGAAATCGTTTTCGACAGCAGAAAAGCTGTTGAAAACTCGCTGTACGTTGCAGTGAGAGGAACTGTTTCCGACGGACATTCTTTTATCGGTTCTGCGGCAGAGAAAGGTTGTACCGTAATTGTTTGCGAAAAACTCCCTGAAATTTTAGACGACCATCTTACCTACATCAAGGTAAAGGATTCGTCAAAAACTTTGGGCCAACTCGCTTCCAACTTCTATGGGAATCCATCAGAAAAATTAGATTTAATCGGCATTACAGGAACCAACGGAAAAACTTCGGTGACAACTTTATTGTTTGATATCTTCAAAAACTTAGGTTTTAAATCTGCATTAATTTCAACAGTAGAATACCGAATCGGTGATGAAGTTTTTCCGTCGACCCACACTACTCCCGATGTTCTGACTTTAAATAAAATTTTGAACAAAGCCGTCGAAAGCGGTTGTGAATATGCTTTTATGGAGGTTTCTTCCCACGGAATCCACCAGAACAGAACGGAAGGTCTTCATTTCAAAATCGGCGGATTTACCAATATTACCCACGATCATCTCGATTATCACAAAACCTTTGATGAATATTTAAAGGTAAAGAAAAGATTCTTCGACGAACTTTCTCCAGAAGCTGTCGCCATCACCAATCTCGATGACAAAAACGGAAACGTAATGTTGCAGAATACCAAAGCTGCGAAGAAAACCTACGCTTTGAAAACGATGGCCGATTTCCATGGAAAAATTCTGGAAGTGGATTTCAACGGGATGCTCTTGAACTTTAACGGAAAAGAATTCTGGACCACTTTGACTGGGAAGTTCAACGCTTACAACCTGTTGCTCGCTTTTGCAGTTGCGGTGGAATGCGGTTTCAACGATGATGATGTTTTGCAGGCAATCTCAAAACTTCAAAGGGTAAAAGGAAGGTTCGAAACTTTGAAATCCGACGGCGGAATTTTCTTCATCGTCGATTACGCGCACACTCCCGATGCTTTGGAAAACGTGCTGGATTCCATCAACGAAATCAGAACAAAAAACGAGCGGCTCATCACGGTTTTCGGTTGCGGTGGCGACAGAGATCACGCAAAGCGACCAGAAATGGGGAAAATCGCAACGCGCAAATCTACTTTGGCAATCATCACTTCAGACAATCCGAGAACAGAAAACCCGAACGAAATCATCAAAGAAATCGAACAGGGAGTTGAACCGCAGAATTACAGCAAATACACTTCAATTCCCGACAGAAAAGAAGCAATAAAAATGGCGATAAAGTTTGCCGAACCGAAAGACATCATCCTCGTCGCCGGAAAAGGTCATGAAACCTATCAGGAAATCAACGGAGAAAGACAACATTTCGACGACAAGGAAACCATAATAGAACTGGCAAAAATGATGAGCAAATAATAAAAAAGTGAATAGTGAATTTTTCCTTTTCAAAGAAAGTGAATGGTGAATTAAGAAATTGACCGCAAAGCAAATTCACTTGCGAAGCAAAATTGACAACGAAGAGAATTAACAAATTTTAGAAAATGTTATACTACCTGTACGAATACCTCACCTCCCACGGAATCCACATTCCGGGACTCGGCATGCTCAAGTTTATATCGTTTCGTGCGGGAATGGCGGTTTTATTCTCGCTGGTCATCGCGTTGGTTTATGGTAAGAAAATCATCAACTACCTGCGTACAAAACAGATGGGCGAATTGGTGCGCGATCTCGGTCTCGAAGGACAGAAACAGAAAGAGGGAACGCCGACAATGGGTGGTTTGATCATTATTTTGGCGACGCTCATTCCAGTTTTACTGTTCACCAGAATCTTCAATGTGTACATCGTATTGCTGATTATTTCTGTGGTTTGGATGGGTGCAATCGGGTTTATCGACGATTATTTAAAGAAAATCAAAAAAAACAAAGACGGACTGAGCGGAAAATTCAAAGTAATCGGACAGGTTGGTTTGGGACTGATTGTGGGAGTTACCATGTTCTTTCACCCCGAAATCACGGTAAAAAGAAAATACGCCGATGCTAAAGAAGTGAACAGAAACAATGTGGAGAGAAACTTTATGCCGACTGAAAAATCAACGGTTTCCACCGTGCCGTTTGTGAAAAACAACGAGTTCGACTACAGCGGAATATTGTTCTGGATGTCGCCTGAAGAAACCCATGAATGGTCGTGGTTGGTTTTCATCCCGATTGTGATTTTCATCGTGACCGCAGTTTCAAACGGAGCCAACATTACCGACGGAATCGACGGACTCGCTGCAGGAACAAGCGTCGTCATACTGCTCACTTTAGCGTTCTTCGCTTATCTTTCAGGGAACATCATTTTTGCCGATTACCTTAACATTATGTTCCTTCCGAATATGGGAGAAACCACGATTTTCGCCCTCGCTTTGGTTGGAGCCGTCATCGGTTTTTTCTGGTACAACACTTATCCTGCCCAAGTTTTTATGGGCGACACGGGAAGTTTGATGTTGGGCGGTGTAATAGCGGTTTTGGCAATCATTTTAAGAAAAGAATTACTCATTCCTGTGCTGTGCGGAATTTTCCTTATCGAGAATATTTCGGTGATGCTGCAGGTTGCAGTCTTTAAATATAGAAAAAGAAAATACGGGTTAGAATATGCCCAAAACAACAGGTTATTCAAAATGTCGCCACTTCACCACCATTATCAAAAGGAAGGTTACCACGAAAGCAAAATCGTGAACCGAATGATCATTATCGGGGTGTTGCTCGCGATTGTTTGTTTGATTACTCTGAAAATCAGATAAGAGAGAAGTCCGAAGACGGATGTCCAAAGTTAGAAGATCGAAAAAAAATAGAATAAAGAAAATTGGAAACTAATCTCAAAATGCAGAATGAAAACACCGCTTCCCCTTTGGGGAAAAAGGGGATTAAGATCGTTGTCTTAGGAGGCGGAGAAAGCGGATTCGGAGCAGCTTATCTGGCGAAAAAGAAAGGGATGGAAGTTTTCCTTTCCGATAAAGGTGTGATTAAAGACGAATACAGATCACTCCTGAACGAAGCTGGAATCGAGTATGAAGAAGGAAACCATGACGAAGCAAAAATCCTCGCTGCAGACTGGATTGTGAAATCTCCCGGAGTTCCCAAGAAAGCGGAAATCATCACGAAAATCCACCAAAAAGGAATTCGTCTCTCGTCAGAAATCGAGTTTGCATCAGAATTCACCGACGCGAAAATCGTGGCAATCACAGGAAGCAACGGAAAAACAACAACGACTTCGCTGATCTACCACATCCTGAAAAATGATGACTTGAAAGTAGGTTTAGCGGGAAACATCGGGAAAAGTTTTGCGAAGCAGGTTGCAGACGAAAATTTCGACTACTATGTTTTGGAGGTGAGTTCGTTTCAGCTCGACGACATTCAGAATTTCAGACCGCACATTTCGCTGTTGTTAAATTTAAGTCAGGACCACCTGGATCAGTACAACTACAATTATGAGGAATACGCTTTGGCGAAATTCAGGATTGCAGAAAATCAGGAAAACGACAATTTCTTCATCTATAATAAAGACGACGAAATGAGCATGAAGCTCTTGGAAAAACTGGAAATCAGAGCGAAGATGATCCCGTTTTCTACAAAGCTAAAACTAAGAGAAGGTGGATTCGTAAATGGAGAAGAAATCGAGGTGAAACTTTCGGATGACTTTATGATGAAGATCGACGAACTCTCCCTCGTTGGAAATCATAATGTTGCGAACAGTTTGGCCGCATCCATCGCAGGTAAAATATTGAACATCAGCAATGAAAGTATCAGAAATTCTTTGATGACCTTTCAGGCAGTTGAACATCGATTAGAAAATGTTGCGGAAATCGACGGAGTGAAATTCATCAACGACAGCAAAGCAACCAACGTCAACGCTTGTTATTACGCACTGGAAAGCATGAAACAGCCGACAGTGTGGATTGTAGGCGGCGTGGACAAAGGAAACGACTATACCGAAATCGAGGATCTGGTCAAAAGAAAAGTAAAGGCAATTGTTTGCTTAGGCATTGACAACCAGAAGATTATCGATTTCTTTAAAGATAAGAAGGAAACGATCTACAGCACATCAAGTATGGAGGAAGCGATCAAGGTTTCAAAATCTTTGGCAAAAAGTGGAGACACCGTTCTGCTATCACCGTGTTGTGCAAGTTTCGACCTCTTCAAAAATTATGAAGACCGAGGCGAACAGTTCAAAAAAGAAGTTTTAAAATAGGAAAATGCAGGAAGCAGAAAACAGATTCGAACTTTTAAAAGGCGACAAAGTACTTTGGACGGTCATTTTGCTGATCTCGTTCTTTTCGGTGTTCCCTGTATATTCTGCGAGTTCCAATCTGGAGTATATCGTGAACAACGGAACCACGACTTCGCACCTCATCAAACACATGTTTTTTGTGGTTCTCGGTTTGGCAATCATGCGCGGAGTTGGCGTTTTCAAATATGAACATATCGGCAAACTCAGTGCGATTCTGTTAGGATTTATGGTGATTCTGCTCGGAATTACCATGTTTACAGGCCAAAAAATCGACGGCGCTTCCGCTTCACGTTGGTTGAAAATTCCCGGAACACCGATTTCGTTTCAGCCGTCATCATTCGCATATTTAATGCTGATCATCTATCTGTGTAGATATTTAACCAAAAAAATCAAGAGAGAGCGACTTCCGATTGAGAATATCTTCTACATTTTCGGACCAGTTCTTCTCGTTTTCGGCTTGGTTGCGAAAGACAACGGATCTACCGCATTGATGATTCTGATGGTTTCACTTGCGGTAATGCTGATCGGACAGTTGAGTAAAAAATATATTTTCGGTTTCGTGGGAATTTCGGGTATTGCGATTGGGATTTTCTTCTTCCTCGCTCTGAAAACCGACATGATCGAAAACAACCGTGTTCATACCTGGATGAGCCGTATAGAAACTTTCACCAATTCAAAGAAAACGACCGATGTTGAAGACGAAAGTTTAAAGGCCAAAAACTATCAGGTGATGCAGGCAAAAGCAGCGATCGTTCACGGCGGAATTACAGGAATGGGTCCTGGAAAAAGCGCCTTGAAACAGATGCTTCCGCAGTCGGCTTCCGATTTTATCTTCGCCATCATCGTTGAGGAATATGGGTTTTTCGGCGCACTCTTTCTCATCGCGCTCTACTTGATTATGATTATTAGGATCGTGATGATTGCGAGTAAGATGCCCGCATTTTTCGGTAGCTTACTGGTACTGAGTTTAGGGATAATGATTTTCGTGCAACTCGCGGTAAATATTGCGGTCGCGGTCAATCTAATCCCAGTAACGGGACAACCGCTTCCATTAATCAGTTACGGGGGAACGTCGATGTTAGTAACCTATATCCAACTCGGTCTGATTCTCAACGTGAGTTCAAGAATCCAGGTATATGATGAAGAAGGAATGGGCAAAAAGCAAAGTATAGAAGAAATTAACGACATCGCCTAATCCCCTAAACCCCCAAAGGGAACTTAAAAAAAAGAAAAATTGGAAAACAAAAAGAACATAGAAACAACCACATTTCTCCCCTTTGGGAAAAAAGGGAATTTCCGCGTTCTGATGAGCGGCGGCGGAACAGGAGGACACATCTTCCCTGCAATCGCCATTGCCGATGAAATCAAGAGCAGATTTCCGAATGCCGAATTTCTGTTCATCGGTGCGAACGGAAAAATGGAGATGGAAAAGGTTCCGCAATCGGGATACAAAATTGTGGGACTGAACATCGCTGGTTTCGACCGTGGAAATTTGTTGAGCAACTTCAAACTGCCATTCAAGATTGTTTCCAGTTTGCTGAAGGCGAGAAAAACGATCAGGGAATTCAAACCTGATTTTGCGGTGGGAACAGGTGGTTTTGCAAGTGGGCCAGCTTTGTTTACCGCTTCACGATTGGGGGTTCCGATTTTTGTTCAGGAGCAGAATTCGCTTCCAGGAAAAACGAATATTTTCCTTTCCAAAAAGGCGAAAGCAGTTTTTACCGCATATCCAGCAATGGAGAAGTTTTTCCACGGAACTAAGACTTTGTTTTTAGGAAATCCGATCCGGAAGAATATTATTACGGATTTAATGGAAAGGAGTGCGGCAAAAGAAAAGCTTGGATTGGATAAAGACAAACTGACCATTCTTTCTGTCGGCGGTTCATTAGGTTCACGAACATTGAACAACGGTTGGAAGGACAACTTGAACACAATTTTAGAAAAAGATTTCCAGCTGATTTGGCAAACTGGGAAAACCGACTACCAATCGATTTTGGCTGAAACCGAATCGAAGCAGCACCGTAACCTGCAGATTGTCGAGTTTATTAAGAATATGGAAATGGCATATTCTGCTGCAGATGTGATTGTTTCGAGAGCGGGAGCAATTGCGATTTCGGAGCTGGCGGTGGCGCAGAAACCTGTGTTACTGGTTCCGTTTCCGTTTGCTGCGGAAGACCATCAAACCAAAAACGCGCTGACTTTGGTTGAAAAAAATGCAGCAAGAATGGTGAAAGACACCGAAATGAAAGAAAAGTTTCTGCCGACTTTAATGGAAATCTGCGAGAATGAGCAGTTGCGAAACGAAATGTCAGAAAACTTGAAATTCTTCGCAAAACCCAATGCAGCAAAGGAAATTGTGGATAATATAATAAAGACATCAGACTTAAAGATTTGAGACAAGAGATGAAAGTCTCTAATCTCTAATCTATTAGTCTCCAATCTAATATGAAAGATTTAAAAACATATCAAACCTTCTACTTCGTCGGAATCGGCGGCATCGGAATGAGTGCTTTGGCGCGCTATTTCAATGCATCCGGCAAAACCGTGCTCGGTTACGACAAGACCCAAACCAAGCTGACTTCTGCCCTGATTTCGGAGGGAATCGATATTGTTTTTGAAGATAGTATTAATGACAAAATCCAAAATTTAGACAAAGAAAATACGCTCGTCATTTACACTCCCGCCATCAAGAAACTTGACATTCTGAATTATTTTAATGATAATGGTTTCACGGTTTTGAAGCGGGCAAAAGTTCTCGGAATGATCACCGAAAACACCGATTGCATCGCAGTTGCGGGAACCCACGGAAAAACAACGACCTCGTCTTTGGTGGCGCATTTATGCAACGAGGCGAATCTTCCGTTCTCCTGCTTCCTCGGTGGAATCGCGGAAAACTTTAAATCGAATTTCCTTTTCAACGGCGACCAAGTTTCCGTAGTCGAAGCTGATGAATACGACAGAAGTTTCCTCAACCTCTCTCCAGATTGGGCGATCATTACTTCCACGGATGCGGACCATTTGGATATTTACGGCGACAAAGCCACAATCGAACAGGGATTCCGTGATTTTGCCAATCTCGTTCCCGAAAACGAGCATCTCTTTATCAGAAAGGGAATCCAAATCGGAAGAGGCGCCAAAACTTACGCTGTCAACGAAAAAGCTGATTTCTATTCCGACAATATCCGCGAAGTCGGTGATAAGATTTACTTCGATTTCCACGCTCCAAATGCGGAAGCGGATGATTTCGTTTGGGAAATCCCTGGAATCCACAACGTGGAAAATGCAACGGCCGCAATCGCATTGCTGAACAGTTTCGGAGTGGATTTCGAAACTTTAAAACTGGGAATTGCCAACTTTAAGGGAATTAAAAGAAGATACACCAAACATTCTTTTGAAAACGGAAAAATATACATCGACGATTATGCGCATCATCCGACGGAACTCAACGCGGTGATTGGCTCGATCAAGCATTTTTATCCACAAAAAAAATTGCTGGTCGCTTTTCAGCCGCACCTATTCAGCAGAACTCGGGATTTTGCAGACGGTTTCGCAGAAAGTTTAAACCAAGCCGACGAACTCATCTTGCTCGACATTTATCCAGCACGCGAACTTCAGGAAAATTTCGAAGGCGTGACTTCGGACTGGCTTTTAGAAAAAGTGAAATTAGACAAAAAGGAAGTTTCAACTTTGGGTGAAAGCTTTAATAAAATAAAAGAAAAAGATTTCGATGTACTGCTCACAGTCGGTGCCGGAAATATTGACACGCTGTACGATTCAATTGTTGAATGGTTGAGCAAGAAGTAAAACGCAAAGACGCTACGAAAAAGCTATAATAAAGGGATTTAGGGAGAGGATTATGAAAAACAAATTCAGAATATTAAAAATATTAACTACAGTAATCATTTTCGGATTTCTGCTGAGTTTTTCATTGAGGAAATTCAACGACAAATCGATGGAAAAAGTTGCGGTGAATATGGTAAAAACCAAGCAGCCAGTTTACTTCATCGATGAAAAGGATATCAGGGAAATTGTAAAAAAATCGAACCCCACCAAAAGAATCGGCGACATCAATATCCCAAATTTAGAGAAGAAGCTCAAACAACTACCCGCAGTTGACAGCGCAAATGTGTACTTGATGCTCAACGGAAAACTGAACCTTGACATCAAGCAAAGAGTTCCCGTATTCCGCCTCAATAAAGGTGACCGAGACTTTTATGTCGATGAAAAAGGGGTAGAATTCCCCATCTCGAAAAACTACTCGTTTCCGTGTATGCTGGTTACGGGTGATGTGAAGAAGTCCGAATATGAAAAACTGGCGGAACTGGTAGAAAAGATCAACCACGATGAATTCAGCAAAAAGTACTTCATCGGGATTTCAAAAGAAAACGGAAATTACCAATTGCTCACCAGCGAAGGAAATTACAAGGTGGAAATCGGCGACTTAAACAATATTGATTTTAAAGTAAAGGGCTTTAAGACATTTGTTGAAAAATACCTGGTTTATCAGCAACCCGAGAAATACAAAAAGGTTTCAGTGAAATACGACAACCAAATCGTGACCACGCTGAATCCCAACTTTAAAGAAAACGACAGCGTGATCAATGCAGCGAAAAAAGAATTGGCAAAATTACCTGCATTAACACAGAAAAAGGAAGAAGCAGAAAGAAAACTCAATGAGCAACCTGTAGCGAAACCCACCGAAAAAAAACCGGAAACCAAACCAAAAGAAAAACCTAAAGCAGCTGAACCCGAAAAAAAGAAAACGGAAAGCGAACCAAAACCCGCAGCGAAAAAGGAAGCTGCACCAACAAAAAAAGAAGCTCCAAAAAAGCATGAAACAGCGAAAAAGGAAACTTCGAAAAAAACAGAAACCAAACCAAAAACCCCGGCAAAACCGGCAGAAAAGAAAACGGAGCCAAAACCAAAAGCAAAAGTAAAAATCGAATAACAGTTCCGTAGGAACGACCGAAAAGGAGGATTAGAAAATATTCCAATAAAATAATAACACAAACAAGACACATTTCTCCCCATTGGGGGAAAGTAGGACAAAAAAATCAAATCGACATACAAATGGAAAATCACGAGTATTCAGTAGGGCTTGACATCGGAACCACAAAGATTGTGGCGATTGTCGGCAGAAGAAACGCCCACGGAAAAATTGAGGTGCTCGGCGTTGGAAAAGCAAAAAGTTTGGGAGTGCACAAAGGAATTGTGAACAACATCTCGCAAACAATTCAGTCTATTAAATCCGCCGTAGCAGAAGCTCAGTCAAGTTCAGGCGTGCCAATTCACAAAGTTACGGTGGGAATCGCCGGAAAACACATCCGCTCGCTACAGCATTCGGACTACATTATGCGGGAAAATCCCGACCAGTACATTACCGAAGACGACATCGAAAAATTGAAGGAACAGGTAAAGAAACTGGTAATGCTTCCCGGTGAAGAGATCATCCACGTTCTTCCGCAGGAGTACAAAGTAGATTCCGAAGGCGAAATTCAGGAACCGATCGGAATGCACGGCAAACGATTGGAAGCAAACTTCCACGTTGTTGTAGGACAAATGGGAAGCATCCGAAACATCGCAAGATGCGTTCGTGAAGCAGGTCTGGAAATGGAGTCGCTTACTTTGGAACCGCTTGCTTCATCGGAATCTGTTTTGACAAAAGAAGAAAAAGAAGCCGGAGTTGCCATCGTTGACATCGGTGGAGGAACAACGGATATCGCGATCTTTAAAGACAATATCATCCGTCATACCTGCGTAATTCCTTACGGTGGCGGAATCATTACCGACGATATTAAGGAGGGTTGCTCCATCATCGAGAAACACGCAGAACAACTGAAAGTGAAATTCGGTTCCGCAGTTCCTGAGCTTGAAAAGGACAGCACTTTCGTGACCATTCCCGGACTTCATGGAAGACCCGATAAAGAGATCTCGCTGAAAACTTTGGCGCAAGTAGTGAACGCTCGTGTGGAAGAAATCCTGGAAATGGTGAATACAGAACTGAAAGCATACGGCGCTTTTGAGCAAAAGAAAAAACTCATCGCGGGAATCGTATTGACAGGAGGTGGCTCTAACCTTCGTCATCTTCGTCAGTTAGCGAATTACACGACAGGTTTCGACAGCAGAATTGGTTTTGCCAACGAATATGTTGCCAACGACAAAAACCAATATTTGAAAGGGCCTGAATACGCAACTGCGATTGGACTTTTAATGGAAAGCTTAAAGATCCGCGACAAGAAGCATGGAGTGGAACAACCGGAAGAAAAAGTTGAAAATGTAGAAACAGCATCCACTCAAAATCAAACTGCTACCGAACAACCAGAATTCCGTACCGAAGAAACACCGGAAATCCCAAGGGAAAAACAGAAAGCAAACCGCTTGACCATCGGCCAGAAAATTATGGAAAGCGTAAAAAAGTTCTTTGAAGAAGTAGAATAAAATTAAAAAATACATACTATGGAAAATATGGGCAACACAGGATTTTCATTTGATTTACCAAAAGGAAATTCATCAATAATAAAGGTAATTGGTGTCGGCGGCGGCGGAAACAACGCGTTGAAACACATGTACGAAAGAGGAATTCACGGAGTAGATTTCGTGATCTGCAATACCGATGCGCAGACTTTGGACAACAATCCGGTTTCAAACAAAGTTCAATTGGGAATCACCATGACAGAAGGACTCGGCGCAGGAGCTGATCCCGATGTTGGTGAAAAAGCAGCAATTGAAAGCATCGAAGAGATTAAAGCCGCGATGGGACAAAACACCAAAATGGTTTTCATTACCGCAGGAATGGGAGGTGGAACAGGAACCGGAGCTGCACCTGTAATTGCGAAAATCGCGAAGGAAATGGGAATTCTCACTGTGGGAATTGTGACTGTTCCGTTCAGTTTTGAGGGAAAAAGAAGATTGGAACAGGCAGAAGTGGGACTCGAAAAACTGAGAAATAATGTCGATTCACTGATTGTCATTAATAACGACAAACTTCGACAACAGTTCGGAAACCTTGGTTTCAAATCAGGATTCTCGAAAGCGGACGAAGTTTTGACCAACGCTGCAAAAGGAATGGCAGAAGTAATTACGGGATATTTCGACGTTAACATCGACTTCCGTGATGCGAAATCGGTACTACAAAATTCAGGTACCGCATTGATGTCGAACGGAATTGCTTCCGGCGAAAACAAGGCGGAAGAAGCGGTGAAAAAAGCACTCGATTCCCCATTGTTGAACGACAACAAAATAACCGGCGCGAAAAACGTACTCCTTTTGATCAGAAGTGGTTCCGAAGAAGTTACGATGGACGAAATCGGAGTGATTATGGACCACATCCAGAAAGAGGCAGGAAACACCGCGGATATTATTTTCGGGGTTGGAACAGATGAGGAACTCGGCGATTCCGTAAGCGTTTTGGTGATTGCGACAGGTTTTGCAAAAGACCATCACAAACATTCAGGACCGACTGAAACTATCAAGTTTTCACTTTCGGATTCTTTAGAAAGACCAGTGAAAAAAGAATCTCCGTTTAAACAAAACGTGGAAAGAGAGGAAATCAAAAGAGAAGATTTCGCAACAAAAAGCTTGTTCGTTCTCGATGACGAGGAAGATTTGAACACTCCTGAATTCAAGGTAAAAACCGTTGAAAAGAAAACTGTCGTAGAAGTAGAAAAACCTGCAGAAATAAAATTCTTCGATTTGGAAGAACCGGTTGAAGAAGAAGTAAAGCTAATTCAGAAATACGTGATCGACGAGGAGGAAACTACTGCAGAACTTGATCTTTTCTCTTATGAAGAAGATTTGTACGAAGAACCTGCATCTCAGTCATTCACCTTCGAAACAGAAGATAAGAAACAGGAAACTCCACTTGAAAACAAAACCTCTTTCTCTGAAGAGAAGCCAATAGAATTCAGTTTTTTCGTAAACGAACCGATTGAGGAGCCGAAAGTTGAAACACCTCAACCAAAAGCTGCGACCCAACCTGAACCGGTTCAGAAAATTGAGCCAAAGGTGGAAGAAAAAATCGCTCAACCCAAAGAAGAATCCGTAAAGTTTGAGGTAGAAGAAGACTTCACCTTCATCAGCAAAAGTTCCAGCGACAAAGTTGCGGAGCGTAGAAACAAGCTGAAAGAATTCAACTCGAGATACCAAAACTTCGAACAGGAAAACGATTTCGAAACTGTTCCGGCGTTCAGAAGAAAAAATATTTCCATCGGTCACGAAAACGCTTCTGAGCAGAGAATCAACACCTTCCTTTCCGAAAACGACGGAAAAATGCAGGTGAGAGAGAACAGGTTTTTGAATAAAGACGTGGACTAATTTAGCAATGTAGCAATTTACCAATGTAACAATCGGTTGTGATTGGTACATTGCTACATTTTCATATTGTTACATTTAGAAAAATGAGTTTAGAAAACACCATCAACGACGCGATAAAAACCGCGATGAAAGAGAAAGACAAAGTTGCCCTTGATTCTCTACGTGCGGTGAAATCGCAGATTTTGTTACTGAAAACCGAGGCGAAAGGTGCAGAAGTTTCCGCAGAGCAGGAAATTGCCATCTTGCAGCGGATGATCAAGCAGCGAAAAGATTCTTTCGAACAGTTCGCTGCGCAGGGACGAAACGATTTGGCAGAAGTAGAAGACGCACAGATGAAAGTCATCGAAAAGTTTTTGCCAAAACAGCTTTCACCTGAAGAACTGGAAGCAGAAATCAAGAATATCATTTCAGAAGTAGGCGCAGAAAGTATCAAGGATTTAGGAAAAGTGATGGGAACAGCTTCCAAAGCTTTAGCCGGAAAATCCGACGGAAAGTCAATTTCGGAAATGGCGAAAAAGCTGCTTTCATAAGTACGAAATACCCTGCCTGTCGGCATACAGGGAAGTACGAAGTACGAAAAACATTGAGTTTTTTAGTTTCGTAATTCTATTTTCGTAATTCTTTAATTAACTTGGGATATCCAACCTTTGCATATCGATTTGATTGTTGAAGCCCGGAACGTTTCTGTTCCGGGCTTCTTTTAGTTATTTGGATTAAATTTATTTCTTGATGATCGAGGCGTGGTAACTTCCAGACGAAGTTTTGATCACCATTCGATAATTTCCGGTTCGAAGCGAACTGATATTGAGTTGGGTATCTTTTTGCTGAACAGGCTCGTTCATAATCAGTTTTCCTGACAAATCGTAAACTTCTATTGTAGAAATCAATTCATTTCCTTTAATATTGACAATGTCAACTGCAGGATTCGGATAAACCTGGAATCTCGACTGTTTCACATCCACCACCGAAAGTCCCACATTAATCGTTACCGGCGTTGCAGCACTTGTGCAGCCATTCACCGTTTGAGTTGCATAGTAAGTTGTTCCGTTCACAACTGGTGTAGTTGCAGGAATCGGGGTAGTTAAAGCCGCAGTGGCAAACCACGAAATATTTTGGCCCGTAATCACTACATTCGATAAGGTAGAACCCGCCGGAAGTGTTTGTGGAGAACTCGCAACAGGAGCAGCAACTGTATTTACAGTCACTAAAGATTCCACTCTTCCGCTTGCGCACGCAGGAAGCGGCGAAATCCTCCAGTTATAGAAGAAGTAGTAAACTGTATTGTTGGTATTGGAATTATTGATCGTACCTCCCGTAATGCTGCCAAAACTCCCCAATGAATACGGAAAAGCATTTCCAGACAAATCCCTGATCAGAACTGGTGACGAGCTTGCAACAAGTTTATAAGAATTTCCGCCGGTCACCGAAAAATTAATGGGGATCGTAACTTTTAAAGGAGCTGAAGCCGTTCCACCGGAAGGTATCGTCACTGTTTTCTCGGTAATGATGGCATAACTCGCATCGAGTAATTTGATTACCATGTTTCCGCCGGTTCCTGCGCCGTACACATCAACTGTTTCAATCAGGAAATCACTGTTCGCCGTAAAAGCCAGTCCCCACGGAGAACTTGCGGTCACGACAGAAGAGGTTCCTGTTCCAGATGGAGATACTTTTCCCCCATTTGTTGGGGTGGCTCCATTCGAATAATTATAAGATTCCACCCAGTACGAGGTGTTTGCTGAAAGAGCCGGCGTTGTATAAGTCGTTCCCATAGCAATCGGATCGGTTGCCGTTTGCGACGAATACCATTTTACAACCTGTCCATCTGTGGTTGCATTAAGCGTAGCAGAAGTTCCTGCACAAACTGTTGGCGAATTCACCGAAATAGTCGGTGTGGTGCAAGCTTGTCCGTTAATCTGGATTAAACCGACGGTTGCGGCAAGCAAGAAATAGAGTTTTTTCATATCTAAGATTTTTTTGTTAACGTAGTCAAATTTACGAGCTATTATCAAATCAAAAATATTTTTCTACATTATTAATGTAAAATTTATGAAACATGCTAATCCTCTGGTAATAATACAAATCTACAGCAAACATAATATGTCAAAATGTCAAAATATAAGATAATGGAATGATTTTGATAAAAAGTATCCATAGCGTTTCATTTTTTTATTGCTTAAATTTGCATTTTATAAAAAGGAAACGAAACTCAAACTTAAAACCTCAAACTTAAAACTTATATATATGTATCCAGAAGAATTAGTAATGCCGATGAAGCATGAACTTACCGATAAAGGATTCCAGGATTTAACCACTCCTGAACAGGTTGCAGAAGCGATCAAAAAAGACGGCACTACCCTTTTGATGATAAATTCTGTTTGCGGATGTGCAGCGGGAGCAGCAAGACCAGGTGTAATTTATTCATTGACCGGCGACAAAAAACCTGAAAACCTCATCACCGTTTTTGCCGGTTATGACGGTGACGCCGTTGTGGAAGCAAGAAAATTCTTGGCACCTTTCCCGCCAAGTTCACCTTGTGTCGCGCTTTTCAAGGATGGCGAGTTAGTTCACATGCTCGAGAGACACCACATCGAAGGAAATCCGGCAGGAGCAATCGCTGCAAACTTGCAGGCAGCTTACGACGAATACTGCTAAACTAAAAATTTAGTTGAAACAAAATTCCGCTCTTCATCGAGCGGAATTTTTTATTGTCCAAAATTTTAAAAGAAAGGTGTTTTTTCTAAAAATAACCTGAATTCAGGTTAAATTATCTGTTTCTACTTGTTCTTTATCCTTGACTCTTGGCTCTTCCGACAACTATCGGAATTACTTGGCTCTTGGCTCTTTTTACTTGGCTCTTAATATCTACTTATTCATCGACATCAAGAACTCCTCATTATTAATGGTTCCCTTGATGCTCTTGTTCACAAATTCCATTGCCTCTACAGGATTCATATCTGCAAGATATTTTCGCAGGATCCACATTCTCTGTTGTGTGGTGTCATCCAAAAGCAGGTCGTCTCTTCTGGTACTCGAAGCCACCAAATCGATCGCAGGATAAATCCTTTTGTTCGCAATCTTTCTGTCCAGCTGAAGTTCCATATTTCCCGTTCCTTTGAATTCCTCGAAAATCACCTCGTCCATCTTGGAGCCGGTGTCGATCAAAGCGGTTGCGATAATTGTTAATGAACCGCCACCTTCGATATTTCTTGCCGCTCCGAAAAATCTTTTTGGTTTGTGGAGTGCGTTTGCGTCAACACCTCCCGACAAAATCTTTCCTGATGCCGGAGTTACCGTATTGTAAGCTCTCGCCAAACGTGTAATCGAGTCGAGCAGGATCACCACATCGTGACCGCATTCCACCATTCTTTGCGCTTTGGAGAGGACGAGGTTTGCCACTTTCACGTGCTTTTCTGCGGGTTCGTCGAACGTCGATGCGATTACTTCTGCATTCACGCTTCTTTCCATATCGGTTACTTCTTCCGGTCTTTCGTCGATGAGCAGGATCATCATATACGCTTCCGGATGGTTGGCTGAAATGGAGTTTGCGATATCTTTCAGAAGCATGGTCTTACCTGTTTTCGGTTGTGCAACGATCATTGCTCGCTGTCCTTTTCCGATAGGGGTAAAGAGATCCACAATTCTTGTTGAGAGCGTAGAGTTTCTACCTGTCAAATTAAATTTTTCATCAGGAAAAAGCGGCGTCAAAAACTCGAAAGCCACTCTGTCTTTGATGAATTCCAGATCACGGCCGTTAACTTCTGTCGGCTTTAACAAAGAAAAATATTTCTCACCTTCTTTTGGTAAACGAACGATTCCTCTTACCGTGTCACCGGTTTTGAGTCCATAATTTCTAATCTGGTTGGTTGAAACATACACGTCATCAGGTGATGAGATGTACGAGAAATCCGATGAACGAAGGAATCCGTAGTTATCGGGAAGGATTTCGAGCACCCCCTCGATTGTTACCAAACCGTCGAAGTTGTATTCCTTTTTCGGTTCTTCAGCGGAATCGCTGTTTTGGTTTTGATTCTTATTCTGGTTCGGATTCTGATTTTTGTTCTGGTTTTTGTTTTGCTGGTTGCGGTTCTGGTTTCCTTGTTGGTTTCCGTTCTGGTGACCGTTTCCGTTTTGGTTTTGTGGGGTTCTGCTGTTTTCCGCAGTTTCAGTTTCCTTTTGTGGTTCAGAAACTTCTGTTGTTTCTGCAGTATTTTCAACTTGTGCTTCCGCCGATTTTGTTGGCTGAATCCGTTGTCTCTTCTTTTTTTGCTGGTTTGCGGAAGCCGGATTCGCAGCTGCTGTTTCTGCTTTTGGTTTCTCGGCTGGAACTTCTGCTACTGGCTCAGTTTCATTATTCTCGAAAGGAATTTCTGATGAAACCTCTGTTGGTTTTTCGGTTTTCTTTCTTGGCGCAGGTTTTTTCGGCGCAGGTTTCTTTATTTCAGGAGCGGTATTTTCTTCTGTATTCATAGGGGTTTCTGTGGCGTTGTAATAATCTTTTGCTACTTTCGTGTTCGATGCCTGAAAGTCTAGAATCGCAAAGATTTTGTCATTATCGGTACTGTTTTTAGCCAGTTTAACGCCTAAATCTCTCGTAATTTTGGCCAAATCCGAAGCGGATTTCGACCTTAACGTTTCGATGTTGAACATAAATGTTACGTAAAAGGTGTGTTATATAAGTGAGTGTAAGTAAGAAAGTTAAGTCGGGCGACTTTTCTTATTTAGGTCATTTGTGATGCAAATCTACACCAAAAATTTAATATTGCAAAAAATTATCGCTATTTTTGCAGGCAAGAATCCAGGGAGATGCTACAAAGAATACAGACTGTATGGATATTTCTGGCGATTTTGGGAGCCGTTTTTCTGTTCGTTACCGGGCAGGATTTTTCTCTTTTCGGACCTACGCCGTTTATTTCTATCGCTTGTGTTGTTTTGGTTTTGTTTGGATTTATCAGTATCCTAAGTTATAAGGACAGAAAAAGACAGATCTTGCTGAATAACATCAGCATTTTCATAAACGTTTTGTTGCTCGGTTTATTGGCGTACTGGTTACTAACTTTATCCGGAGGAATTAATTTTCCTGAGAAGGGTATTGAGCCCATCTTTCCGTTAATATCAATAGTTAGTTTGCTCATTGCAAACATCTATATCCGGAAAGACGAGCGGCTCGTAAAATCTGTGGACCGACTCCGCTAAACTTACAACGATTTTTTTTTGAGTGAAACAGTTCCGTGTGGGACTGTTTTTTTTGTTTGGTGAATTTCCAAATTTTCAAATTCTCAAATTTTTAAATCCCCTCCTTTTCCGTTCAAATTCCGTAATTTTGCCGCTTAACCATCAACGGATGAAACCTCTTCAACGGATTCTCTCTTTTGCAAAACCGCACCAAAACTACCTTTTCGGGAGCATTTTCTTTAATTTGCTCTACTCGGTTCTGCAGATTTTTTCCATTGTCACAATGCTTCCGATTCTGCGGATCCTCTTTAAACTCGACAAAGAAGTCGATACCTCCAAAGTTCCCGTTTACAGCGGAAGGTTTGCAGATTATTTCGGCTATCTGAAAGATACGGCGTACTACAAAATCCAGATGAACATCAACGAGTATGGTGCAATCCAGGTTTTGGCGGTACTTTGCGGGATTACCGGAACTGCCTTTTTGCTGCGTAACCTTTTCAGGTATTTGGGAGCTTATTTCCTGGTAAATTACCGAGTTGGGATTACTAAGGATTTGCGAACCGCGATGTATAACAAGTTCCTCAAACTCCCCGTTTCATTTTTTACGGAACAGAGAAAAGGCGATATGATGTCGAGAATTTCCAACGACATTGGTGCAGTAGAGGGCGGAATTATGGGCAGCTTGGTCGATATTCTGAACTCGCCGTTTATGATTATTTCGTCGCTGGTAACGCTGTTCATCCTATCACCGAAACTTACACTTTTCTCATTGCTGGTTTTTCCTGTGATGGGTTGGCTGATTTCGTTTGTCGGGAAAAGTTTGAAACGTAAAGCAACCGCAGCACAGGAAGAATTGGGGAATCTGTTTTCTTTAGTTGATGAAACCCTGAAATCGTCGAAAGTCATCAAAATTTTTAATGCCGACAAAATCCTTAAAAACCGTTTCAACCATACCACCTACAACTGGCAGAAGTACGCGATCGGAATGAGCAGAAGGCGCGAACTCGCTTCACCGATGAGCGAATTTTTGGGTTCAGTGACCATCTTGATTATCACTTGGTATGCAGGAACCGAAATCATTAACGGAACCAATAAAGATCCAGTGACTTTCCTTGCGTTCATCGGAGTTTTCTTTCAGATTTTGGATCCGGCGAAAAAACTGTCGAATGCGATTTCTGCAATTCAGGGTGGGATGGCGAGTTTGGACCGCGTCTCCGAAGTTTTAGATTACGATCTGAAAGTGGATGAGGCAGAAAATCCTGTGGAAATCTCTACATTAAAAGATAAAATTGAGTTTAAAAACATTGGTTTCTATTACGATAAGGACAATGTGATTCTTAAGAATTTCAATCTCACGATTCCGAAAGGAAAAACGATTGCGCTGGTTGGACAGTCAGGTTCGGGAAAAACCACGATTGCCAATTTGCTTGCCAGGTTTTACGATGTTTCCGAAGGTGAAATTTTGGTAGATGGAATTAATATCAAAGATTTAAAAGTTCAGGATTACCGAAATCTTTTGGGAATGGTAACGCAAGAATCGGTACTTTTTAATGATTCTGTTTTCAATAATATTTTGATGGGAAAACCCGATGCTACTGAAGCAGAAGTAATTTCCGCGGCAAAAATTGCCAATGCCCATCAGTTCATCGAAAACCTTCCCGAGAAATATTTCACCAATATCGGCGACGATGGCAACAAACTTTCTGGTGGACAAAAACAGCGCGTTTCCATTGCAAGAGCAGTTCTGAAAAATCCTCCAATTATGATTCTGGATGAAGCCACTTCCGCACTCGACACCGAGTCGGAAAGATCGGTCCAGGATGCGCTCGAAAAAATGATGGAAAACCGAACTTCTTTAGTTATCGCTCACCGACTTTCTACTATTCAGAAAGCAGATCTAATCGTGGTGATGGAACGTGGCGAGATTGTGGAACAGGGAACTCATCAGGAACTTTTTGAAAAAAACGGGGTGTATAGAAAACTCGTTGAACTTCAGAATTTTGGGTAAGTTTGATTGTAAATTCTCTTTGTCTTTCCGCAATGAATCCTTTAAATGAATACTATCTGCGCCAACCGGAACCTTCGCGGAGCATCCTTCTTTTTCTGCGCGAATTTATTTTAAAACACGATCCGCAGATTACTGAAACGCTGAGTTTCGGGCTGCCTTTTTTCAAATTTAAAGGTAAAATGTTCTGTTATTTCAATTACCACAAGAAATTCGGAAAGTATTACATCAGTTTCAATAAAGGAAAGGAGCTGATGTATGCTGAATTGGTTCGGGAAGACAGAAAACTGTTTAAAATTCTGCTGATCGACGAAAACGAAGATCTTCCGGTAGAACTGATCTCACAAATCATGGAAGACCTGAAGAAAATGCTGTGACAAATTCGCAAATGAGCACATTACCAAATTAACACATTATCAATCTTTACCGCCCAATCAGTTTCTTAATCGAGTTCTGTTTCATTCATCGATCAAATCTCAATTAACATTTTTATTGCACTGGAATTATCGCCTTATTTAATCTATTTTTGAACAGTAAAGTGTGGCTGAAAATTCTTGATCTCTACACCGTTGTAGATGAGCTTAGAAACTCCAATATTGTTGGGTAAATAATAATACGTGACGTTGAGTTCATCGGTAATCTCACTATTAAATTTTATTCTTAAGCTTCTGTTATCTTCTCCTTTAGGAGTCTTCAAGGCAATCCAAATGTATAGTTTATCGGTTCCATAAACAGGACGAAATTCATAACCATAAGGATAATTTGGACTATCACCACCATAATATTCTTGCCATTGTCCATTTTCAAGATAGGAAATACGCACTGCCTTTTTATCGAATTCTGGTTTGTCAAATAAATAGGTACCGTCACTTAAAGCAATGTTAAAGAGTAATTGGTAATTCATAATTGCAGAATTATCTGGTCTATCTTTACAGGAAAAAAATAGAAGAAAAAGAAGCAATAAAGTCATCGAAATTGTTGCTTTCATCACAGTAAGAATTTATGGTTTTGCATAATAAATCATTTTTCTATCTTGGTTGTAGGTATTTTCTCCTGGACTAAAGTTGTTTACACCAAACAAACCATCATGCAATCCGCCCCAACCCCAGTTCATGAATAGCATAAAGTATCCATATCCACCAGTGGCCATTCCATTATCGTCAAATATACATGAATATCCCTGTACATATCCGTCACATACCCATGCATGTCCTTTGTATTGAAGACCTAAGAAGCCATAATATCTGCCACCTGAAAGATACACAGGATAATTGGAGTTTATTAGTGACGGAATATAGGTATGATTGAAATTGGTGTAGCTTACCGCAGAATATCCTAAGAATGACAACGCCTCCGCAGCTTTCTCATCAAAAGCGGAAGAGGATGCACATCCATAGTTCATATTAACCAAACCCCCAACATCTGCCATAAGTTGCGAGGTTTCTTGACTTCCTCCAATATTTGGCATTAAACTCCAATTATAATTGTTAGGAAACTCATTATATTTCATAATTTGAGCAACTGCTGTAGCCACGCATCCTGTCCAAGCTCTTCCATTATGAGGAGTTCCATCGCCATAGCATCCTTTATCAGGACAAAACCAATTATATCCATCACCTTGTCCCCACTTTGTTTTTAATAATGGACCAACTGAACTATGGTACTGACTCGGACAATCGTAAGCATTGCCGCCTTCACCATCTGGTGGTTCACGATTTACAATAGCATCCCATTGTCCTTTTATTTCAACAAGTTGTGGAACGTTATCCTCTCTTGCGAGCTCAAGTTCATGTATTTCAGTATCTAAATACCCTAAGAAGGATTGAGGTAAATCTTCCGATAATTCAAATTTTCCTGATTCAACAATCCCCATGATCGGATGGCTTCGTTTATCTGCTGCAAATAAAATATATCCATTATCCTTCAGGTTAATTGCATAAAAGGCATTGATACCTTTCTTATCCTTGATTTCTACAATATTATCAATTTGAAGCGAATCACCATTCTGTCTTTTATTTCTACTAAGAAAATTAGCATTGAAAAGCTTTGTCTTGCTGCTCACCTTATAAAAAAGTTTGCTTTCCACAATTTTTTCTGCCTCTTTTTTAGTCACAAAATGATCGTTATCAATTAATCTTACGAAAGGCTCGCTTCTACAGTTGGTTAGTAGGAAACCCAATGTAAAAAGAAAATAGATAAATAAGTTTTTCATAGAAATTTGATTTAGCCAAATATACTTCTTTATCCAGAATAATTTTACCTCGAACAAATCCTTAACAATTATTTAATTCTACTGCCCAATCAACTTCTTAATCGAGTTCAGTTTCATCAGCGCTTCAATTGGCGTCAAAGTATTGATGTCGATTTTCGTCAGTTCCTCGCGGATGTTTTCCAGAACGGGATCATCGAGCTGAAAGAAAGATAGCTGTAAATTTTCTTCGGTGATGGCTTTGGTTTTTTCTTTTCCGTTTTTCTGGGAACGGCTTTTTTCTAAAGTCTTCAGAACTTCGTTCGCTCGGTTGACCACCGTTGAAGGCATTCCCGCTAGTTTTGCCACGTGGATTCCGAAACTGTGTTCGCTTCCGCCTGCAACGAGTTTCCGCATAAAGATAATCGTCCCTTTATTCTCCTGGATCGAAACGTGGAAATTTTTAATCCGCTCAAAATTCACCGTCATTTCGTTGAGTTCGTGGTAATGCGTCGCAAATAAAGTTTTCGGCTGCGTTGGATGTTGGTGCAGGTATTCCGCGATTGCCCAGGCTATCGAAACGCCGTCGTAAGTGGAAGTTCCGCGACCAATCTCATCCAGAAGGATTAAACTTCGTTCGGAAATATTATTCAGAATATTCGCTGCCTCGTTCATTTCCACCATAAAGGTCGATTCGCCCGCAGAAATATTGTCGGTCGCACCAACCCGCGTGAAAATCTTGTCGAGAATCCCGATTTCGGCGTGTTTCGCAGGAACGAAACTACCAATTTGTGCGAGAAGACAGATGATTGCAGTTTGACGGAGAATCGCAGATTTACCCGCCATATTCGGTCCCGTAACCATGATGATCTGCTGCGAATCCTTGTCGAGAAAAAGGTCGTTTGGAATATATTTTTCACCGAGAGGAAGCGCGTTTTCGATGATCGGGTGTCGTGCTTCGGTTAATGAAATTTCAAAAGAATCATTCAAAATCGGTTTCGTATAACTCTCAGAAACAGCGAGTTCCGACAAACCTACACCACAGTCGAGTTCGGCGATAATCTTGGAATCTTCCTGAATCTGATCGATGTAGATCATCACGTTTTCGCAAACTTTTCGGTACAGATCATGCTCGATTTTGGAGATTTTTTCTTCGGCACCGAGAATCTGTTCTTCGTATTCTTTCAGTTCCTCGGTGATATATCTTTCCGCATTGACCAGCGTTTGCTTACGAATCCAATCGGTGGGAACCTTGTCTTTATGGGTATTTCGAACTTCAATAAAATATCCGAAAACGTTATTGAAACTAATTTTCAAACTCGAAATTCCCGTCCGTTCGGTTTCCCGTTCGCATATTTCATCGAGGAAGCTTTTTCCTTTATGCTGAAGATTTCTCAGCCGATCCAGCTCTTCGGAAATTCCGTTTTTAATGACATTTCCTTTCGCAATATTTACGGGAAGTTCCTCATTCAGATAGTTTTCCAAATATTTGATGAGATCTTCGAGCCCGTTTAATGGATTCAGGTAAGCCAAATGCTCATCAAAAGAATGAAGCAAGTTTTTGATTTGATGGATGTTAACCAAACTTTGACGAAGGTAACCGAGTTCTTTCGGTGAGATTTTTTCGGAAGCCAGTTTTCCCATCAATCGGTCGAGGTCGGAAATCGTTTTCAGCAGCTGAAGGATTTCGTATTTTAAATCATCTTCTTTGTTAAAGAATTCGATCAGTCCCAATCTTCTGTTGATTTCGTCCACTGATTTTAGTGGGAGAATCAATCTTCTCCGCAACAATCTTCCTCCCATCGGAGTTGAGGTTCTGTCGATAATGTCGAGCAGCGATTTTCCGTGAGGATTGCTTGGATAAACGATTTCCAGATTCCTCAAGGTGAAATTATCCATCATCAGATAATCGTCTTGCGGAATCAGTTGGATTTTGGTAATATGCTGTAAAAGAGCATGATGTGTGTCTTCGACCAGATAAGCGAAAATTGCTCCTGCCGAAATAATTCCCAGTTTCATTTCTTCCACACCGAAACCTTTCAGCGATTGGGTTTTGAAATGGTTGGTCAGTTTTTCGTAAGCGTAATTGTATTGGAACGCCCAGTCTTCGAGCTTGAAAGTATTTCTGGTTTTAAGCTGCGATGGGAGTTCGGTCGTTCTTTGGTAAATAATCTCACTCGGATCAAAAGTATGGACGATGTGGAGGAGTTTTTCCAGATTCCCTTCCGAAACCAGAAATTCACCTGTGGAAACATCGACCAAAGTCATCCCGAATTTCTCTTTTTCCTTGTGGATGGAAAGCAGGAAGTTATTTTTCTTGGAGGTTAAAACCTGCTCGTTGAAAGTCACACCCGGAGTAACCAATTCGGTAACGCCGCGTTTCACAATTCCTTTCACCGTTTTCGGATCTTCCAGCTGGTCACAAATCGCCACACGAAGCCCCGCTCTCACCAATTTCGGAAGATACGAATCGATAGAATGGTGCGGAAAACCAGCCAGTTCCAGTTGCGAATCGCCGTTGTTTCTTTTGGTCAGCACAATCCCCAGAATCTGAGAAGCTTTAATGGCATCGGACCCGAAAGTCTCATAGAAATCCCCGACTCTAAACAGCAGAAGCGCATCAGGATATTTTCCCTTGATGGTGTTGTACTGCGTCATTAATGGGGTTTCTTTCTTTGCCATCGAGATTGTTAAAACGGTTTGTGAAGGTGCGAAAATAAAAATAAAAGACGTAAAAACCTTACTTTTGTCAAAATTACGAAAATGTCCACCACCAAAAAACTGAAGCTCGAAGAATTAGGGAGAATCGATGTTGAAACCTTTAAGCAAACCGATAAGATTCCGCTCGTGGTGGTTTTGGACAATGTGAGGAGTATGCATAATGTAGGTGCAGTTTTCCGAACGGCGGATGCTTTTTTGGTTGAGAAAATTATTCTATGCGGAATCACGCCGCAACCTCCACATCGCGAAATTCACAAAGCCGCATTGGGAGCAACCGAAAGTGTAGATTGGGTTTTCGAAAAGAACATTTCAGCGGCGCTTGAAAACTTGAAGAAGGAAGACTTCAAAATCATCGGGATCGAACAGACCACAAACTCCGAACTGATCACCAACTTCAAAATTAAAAAAGGTGAAAAATACGCCATCGTTTTGGGCAATGAAGTGGAAGGTTTAAGCGATGAAGCACTTCCGCTTTACGATCATTTTCTTGAAATTCCACAATTGGGAACAAAGCATTCGCTCAACGTTTCCGTATGTGCAGGAATCGTGATGTGGGAATTTGCCAAGAGTTTGAAGTTTGAGGTTTGAAGTTTACTCACAGTTTTTTTTATTTTTATATTTTGAGTTCGTGAATGCTTCGCATTTCAAGTTTCAAGTTTCGAGTTTCAAGTTAAACCACCCCGTCTTCTCCTTCGTCGAAGACACCCCTCCAAAGGAGGGGAATTTAGACAGCACCAAACACGCTTGTCATTCCGAACCCGAAGATTCGGCGGGAGAGGAATCTCTAAATTTACCTGCGGTAAATTTAGCGCCAACCGCCGCCTAAAGCTTGATACAGCTCTACTCCCGCTTTCATTTTGGCATATTCGGCATTGGAAATATTGAGTTCGGCATTTAAAGAATTTACAGAGGCGTTCAGAACTTCCAAATAATTCGCCATCCCGTAATTCACCAATTCCTGGGAAAACTCTACCGATTTCTGATAGGCGTTGAGTTCCTTTCTCTTTAAACTGATAAAAGAATCTTGGGCTTCATAAATTTTCAGCGCGTCAGAAACTTCTTTTCCTGCATTCAAAAGCGTTTTACGGAAATTCAAATAAGCGGCTTCCTTTCTTGCCAAGCTCACTTCGTAGTTGGTTCTGATTTGTCTTTTGTTCAAAATGGGTTGGGTTAAACTTCCAACAAGCGTTGCAAAGAGGGAATTTACGCTGAACAGTTTGTCGATATCCGAACTTTGAATTCCGCCGCTTCCACCAATTCTCAAGCTGGGATAAAACTCCGCTTTTGCAGCATTCGTCAGTTCAAAGGCAGAAATTAGATTGTATTCCGACTGCATTACATCGGCTCTGTTGGAAAGTAAATTCGCCGAGAAGCCGAGTTTGTAATTTGTAGGCATTTTCTGCTGAGCAAGCGTAGTTCTTTCAATTTTTTGTGAAGGAATTCCCAGCAGCAAACTCATTGCATTTTCTAAAAGTTCGGTTTGGGTATCGATATTAACTAAAAGCGATTCTGCATTGAAAACCAACGCTTCACTTTGCTGAACGGCAACTTCAGTGAGTGTTCCCGCATCCTTCAATGCTTTGGTGGTTTCAAGATTTTTTTTACGGATGGCGATGGTTTCGTTAATAATCCGTTTCTGCTCATCGAAGGTCAATAACTGATAATAACCCGACGCAATGGCGGCAACCAAGTCGGTTTTCACCGCTTTGTGAGCAGCGGTAGTTCCAAGATATTGTGCGAACTGGGATTTCTCCTGAGCTTTCAGTTTTCCCCAAATATCGGCTTCCCAGGAAAGATCACCGCTCAAATCGAAAAGGTTATTATATCTTCTGTCCCCAAGAATCTGCCCGCTTTGCGTATTTAATGAGGGAGTCTGAAAAGTGTAACCTGGACCTGCCGAAAGTGTGGGTTGGTAAGCGGCTTTGCTTTGTTTGAGATAAGATTCTGCGGCAACAATATTCTGCAGCGCAATTCTAATGTCGAGGTTGTTTTCAAGTCCGTTCTGAATATGTTTCTGAAGAACGGCATCGGTGAAAATCTCACGCCAGGAAACGGTTGCAATACTTGAAGAATCTTTCGGAAGCTGATCGGTTCTGAACAGGTTCTCATTAACAATTTCATACGGACGATCGTACTTTTCACGCGTCATACACGACGACAAAACCATCATTGAAACAACTGCAATCAGGAAAGTTCTGATCTTATTTTTGTTTTTGAAATTCTTTACCATCATTCTACTCGCTTAGGTTGATATCTTTTGAAGTTAATGGTTTAATCTTCTCGTGCAAGCTTTGGAAAATCACGTACAGCACAGGAATCGCCACCAATCCGAATGCGGTACCGATAAGCAAACCTGCAGCAGCACCCGTTCCGATGGATCGGTTTCCGACCATTCCGATTCCGCTTGAAAAAACCAGTGGAAGCATTCCGAAAATAAATGCAAAAGAAGTCATCAGAATTGGTCTTAACCTCGCTTTTGCCGCATTAATCGCCGACATTGGAATACTTTCGCCACGATGTCGTCTCTGAACGGCAAATTCTACAATAAGGATTGCATTCTTCGCGAGCAAACCAATGAGCATCACAATCGCGATCTGGAAGTAGATATTGTTTTCGAGTCCGAAGATACTTTGCCCGAAATACGCACCCACCACTCCGAGTGGCAAAGAGATAATCACGGCAAATGGCAAAATGTAACTTTCATATTGTGCCGCCAATAAAAAGTAAACGAAAACAAAACTCAGCAGGAAAATCACGAAAGTCTGCGATCCCGCCTTCATTTCTTCTTTGGAAAGTCCTGTAAACTCTACGTCGTAATCCGCTGGAAGATTTTGTGCGGCAACTTCCTGAACCGCCTTAATTGCATCCCCCGTTGAAAATCCTGGATTACTCGAACCCGTGATATTTACGGAGGTAAAAAGGTTGTACCGCTCAATCGCCTGTGGTCCGAATCTTCTTTCCATTGTCACGAATTGGGAAACGGGCGCCATTTGTCCGCTTGAAGTCCGCACATAATATTTGCTCAAATCCTGAATATTCTGCCGATCATCGGGAAGCGACTGGATCATCACCCGAAACTGTTTTCCGTATTTGGTAAAATCCGAGGAGTAAATTCCGCCGACATAACCCTGCATCGCACCGAGAATACTGGTCACAGTAACGCCGACTTCTTTTGCTTTAGCGACATCGACCACCATTTCATATTGCGGATAATTGGTGTTAAAGGAAGTACTCGCAAACTGAATTTCAGGTCTTTGCATTAAAGCGCCGATGAAATTTTGGGAAACCGAACTCAAATCAGTGAGCTGGTTTCCTGCCTTATCAAGAAGAACAGCGGAGAAACCGTCACTCGAACCGAAACCGCGAACACTTGGCGGAGCGAAAAATACAATCTTCGCGTCGGGAAATTTCGAGGCGATCCCGAAAAGTTTTTTGGTAATGGTTACGTCATCAAGACCTTTCTCGCTGTATCTTTCGTGGAAAGGTTTCAGCCGCACAAACGCCTGTCCGACATTGGGTCCGTTTCCAGACATAAATCCACGACCGGAAGTAAAGGTAACGTTTTGAACACCCGGAAGTTTTCGGGCTTCCTCCTGAAGTCCTTTCAAAACGTTATAAGTCCGCTCCATCGATGCTCCTGGTGGAAGCTGCACATCGGTAAAGATAATTCCGCGGTCTTCTTTAGGAATAAATCCTGTCGCCATATTCGAGTTGGCCCACCAAAAAGTAATTCCTCCTGCCAGAAAAATCACGAGTGTCACCCATTTATGTCTTAAAAGAAAACTGAACGATCTTCCGTATCTGCGGGTTACCGCGCGGAAACCTTCATTAAACTTATAGAAAAACTTGTCCTTCCAGTTCATCTGCTCATACTCCTTATTGTTTTTGCTGTGTGACTTTAAGAATAATGAACAAAGCACAGGACTCAAAGTAAGTGCGTTAACTGCGGAAATCAAAATTGCAATAATCAGCGTAATCCCAAACTGCTGGTAGAAAACTCCAGCGGGACCGGTAAGAAAGGTTACCGGAATGAAAACCGCCGCCATTACCAAAGTTATCGAGATGATGGCTCCCGTAATTTCATCCATTGCTTCCACGGTTGCTTTTCGGGAATCGGTGATGCCGCCTTCAATTTTGGCGTGAACGGCTTCTACGACGACAATCGCGTCATCCACCACAATTCCGATGGCGAGAACCAATGCGAAAAGCGTCAATAAATTCAGGGAATATCCCAAAAGATTCAGAAAGAAAAAACTACCGATAATCGAAACGGGAACCGCAATCGCGGGAATGAGCGTCGAACGGAAATCCTGCAGGAAAATAAACACCACGAGGAAAACCAGAATAAACGCCTCGATCAGTGTGGTGATTACTTTGCCGATCGATGCTTCGAGAAATTCGTTGGTGTCGAAGTTAATGGTGTAACCCACTCCTTCCGGCAAAGTTTTTTCGGTTTTGTCGAGGAATTCCTTTACTTCTTTAATAATATTTTGAGCATTAGAACCGGGAGTCTGGAAAATCCCCATACTGATGGAACGTCTTCCGTTGTTCTCACCACTTCCTGAGTAACTTTGCGCGTCGAGGTCAATTCGGGCAACATCTTTCAAACGGAGATATTGACCGTTTCCGAGCGAACGCAAAACAATATTTTCATAATCATCCACTTCGTTGAGTTTCCCTTTATAGGTAATCACGTACTGGAAAGAGTTCCCGCTGTTTTCGCCAAACTGTCCTGCTGCAGCTTCGCGCGACTGCTCATTGATTGCAGCACTCACTTCAGAAGGTTCCAAACCATAAGAAGCCATTTTCACTGGATCGAGCCAAACTCTCATCGAGTAATTTTTTCCACCAAATGCGGAAGCGTCGCCCACTCCATTAATCCTACGAATCTGAGGGATGATATTGATATTCAAATAGTTCTGAAGCCAAACTTCATTCAGCTGCGGATTCGAGGTGTAAAAGGAGAGAAACATCAAAGCACTCGTATTCTGTTTCGAAGTGGTGACTCCCGATCTCGTAACTTCCGCGGGAAGCAAAGGCATTGCACGCTGCACACTGTTCTGCACGTTCACCGCGGCGATATCTGGATTGATTCCCGGTTTAAAGAAAATCTGGATGTTCGCCGAACCGTTGTTTCCTGCTGATGAGGAAATGTAATCCATTCCTTCGACACCGTTTACCTGCTCCTCGATTGGGATTACTACGGAGTTCATCACGGTTTGTGCGTTTGCTCCTGTGTAGTTTGCGGAAATCCGAACCGTAGGCGGCGCAATATCAGGATACTGCGTCACAGGAAGCTGTAGATAACCGAGAATCCCCAAAATTACGATCAGAATGGAAACTACCGTTGAAAGTACGGGGCGGTCTATGAATTTCTTAATCATAATTAATCTTCAAAAATAGGTTGAATCGCTTTCGTAAGTTCGTCAATCGTTTTCAGCTCCTGTTTTACTGCAGTTCCCGATTTCAGGGTTCCAACTCCTTGTGCTACAACGGTTTCGCCATTCTTCACTCCATCGCCGATTAATACCAGATTGTTCACACGATCGATTACTTTAATAGTGGAATTTTTCGCGGTATCCTTATCGACTTTAAATACATAAACCAATCCCTGCTGTTCGTAAGTTGCGCTTTCCGGGAGTACCATTACTTTATCATAATTTTTTGGAATTCGGATGGTTCCGGTGTTTCCGTTGCTTAAAAGTTTCTGCGGATTCGGAAGCGAAACCCTGAATTGTATTGTTCCGGTGGAAGCATCGATCTGTCCCGTCACTGCCTGGATTTTTCCTTTTTCGGGATAAACGTCGCCATTTGCCATCAACAGTTCCACCATCGGCATATTTCTTAATTTTTCGGGAACGGTCGCTCCGTAGGAATTTTTCAAAAAGTCGAGGTATTCCTTTTCGTTCATTGAGAAATAGGCGTAAAGTTCGCTGGTGTCGGAAACTGTCGTAATCGGCGTTGGATCACCTGGACCGACTAAGCTTCCGTTTCGCAGGTTGATTTTCCCAACCACACCTGAAACTGGGGCGCGAATGATGGAGTAATCAATATTTGCCTGAACTCCTTGATAATTTGCCTGAGCTTGAGCGACTCCCGCACTCGCCTGCTGTTTCGCCGCGATTGCCTGAGAAAGCTGAGCATTCGCTCTCGAAAGATTTGCTTGAGCGGTCTGAAGCTGAACGTTGCTGATGATATTTTTTTCTACTAATGGGCGAAGTTTATTCACCTCGACTGTGGCGGCATTTACCGCTGCTTGAGCCGCCTTTACATTGGCATCTGCTGCGGAAACACTGCTTTGCGCCGCACCAATTCCCGCTCTCGCTGCAGAAGCGGATTCGTTTAATGTATTGGTTTCCAGTCGAAAAAGTGGTTGTCCCTTGGAAACATATTGTCCTTCATCCACCAAAACCTGGGTGATGTAACCCTGGATTTTTGCGCGAACATCATTATTCACTCTCCCCTGAATACTTGCAGGAAAAGAAGTGAAGCCGGTCACATCGCGGGTTTCAACCTTAACCGTGGTCACCGTTTTTGTGGAGTCTGGTTTTTTGTCTTCTTTCTTTTTGCAGGAAATAACAGACAAAGCCGCCATTGTAACTATTAAAAGTTGATTTTTCATACGTTAAAGTTTGGTTAGCGTTTCCTGGATACTATCGATGTTTTTATTTAAAAGCGATTTGTAAATTTCGAATTTTTCGTTGAGATTTTCATCATCTGAATTACGGAAATCGTGCAAGCGGTTCAAGATTTCCATCTCGGTCTGCATTTTTCTGATGACTTCTTCAAAACGGATTTTGATATAATTGTCATTAATGACGAAAAAGCGTTTCCGCTCATCAATGGGCGTGAAATCTTTAATCAAGTTGGAAGTCAGCAGCAGATGGAGGTTGGAAGAAACTGAGCTTTTACTGGCATGAAAGATCTCGACAAACTGTTCAAAACAGATTCCCTTTTTCTCGAAGTCGAAAATCAGGTAGGCATAAATCTTCGAAGCAAGCGGCGGAAGATGGAAAACTTCCCCATAAAAGCTGACCAGGTCCTGGTAAATTTCTTTGTCTATTTCCATCTTATTAATGGTGACCGACAAAGATAAAAAATAGGTTCGGAACAAAACGAACCGATTGGAATTTTTAAGAAAACTTTATTATTTGAGGGATGTTTTTTAAGAATTTGAGGGATATTCGCGAAAAGGAGTTGGGGAAATTATTTAGGGAATTTTAAACCACCCCGTCTTCACGATCTTCTTCTTAAAGTCTAGCTAATTTGTATGAAATAGATTTACGTTGGAAATTTTCTTTACCCCGACCCTAAAGGGCAGAAAATTTCTTTCAAAATAAACCTAAATTTGCTCCTTTTAGGGTCGGGGTAATCAAATTTAGGTTTATTTTGAAACTCTAAACAAGCTCTCAATCCAGGGGAATTCTTTTTTACCCGAATGCGCCGCGAATATATTTCTGGGTGAGTTCGTGTTTCGGGTCATTGAAAATTTGCGCCGTTTCTCCGAACTCCACCACTTCGCCGAGATACATAAACGCGGTTTTGTCAGCAACTCTTTGCGCCTGTTGCATATTGTGCGTAACGATCATGATGGTGAATTCCTTTTTTAGTTCGTGGATCAGCTCCTCGACTTTTTTGGTGGAAATTGGGTCGAGCGCGGAACACGGTTCGTCCATCAGAATCACTTCGGGTCGTAACGCGACAGTTCTTGCGATACAAATTCTTTGTTGCTGACCGCCGGAAAGTCGGGTCGCAGGTTTTTTCAGGTCGTCTTTCACCTCATCCCAAATATAGCTTTCTTTTAAGGACTGTTCGATAATTGCAGGTCGGTCTTTTTCGGGTACATTATTGATTTTCAGACCATAATTAATGTTTTCGTAAATGCTTTTGGGAAAAGGGTTGGCTTTCTGGAACACCATTCCGATTTTCTTTCGGATTTGGGTGACGGAAGTTTTTGGGTCGTAAATATTCAGATCATCGAGGTAGAAATCGCCTACTACTTTTGCTTCAGAATTCAGATCGTGCATTCTGTTGAAACATCTGAGCAACGTCGATTTTCCGCATCCGGAAGGTCCGATCAAAGCGGTGACTTTATTTTTTTCGAAGTCGATATTGGCGTTTTTCAGGACGTGTTTTTCGCCAAACCAAAGGTTGACGTTTCTGCCTGAAAGTTTTATATTATCTGTCATTTTTAGAATATTTGTAGCGGATGTAAAATGCCGTCAAACTCAGCAGGAAAACGACCACAATTAAGATTAAAGCCGTTCCGTACGCTAAAGGACGAACCTGCTCAATCGCCTGATGTTGCGTAGAAAGCATATAGAGATGATACGGAAGCGCCATAAATTCCTGATTGAGCTGACCCGAATTTCCGGTGATGAAAAACGCCACTCCGGTGAAGAGAATCGGCGCGGTTTCTCCTGCAGCTCGAGAAAGTGTGAGGACAACTCCCGTTAAAATTCCCGGTAAAGCGGAAGGAAGAACGACATCTTTAATGCTCTCAAACTGTGTCGCGCCAACTCCCAGTGCAGCTTCCCGCGTGGAATTCGGAATTCTGCGGAGCGCTTCTTCCGTGGTGGTAATAATGTAAGGCAAAGAAAGCAGTCCCAAAGTTAATCCCGCCGAAACCATCGACGTTCCCAAATTCAGTCCCTGAACAAAAAGCGCCAAACCAAAAAGTCCGTAAATAATCGACGGAATCCCCGATAGATTTCTGATCGAGGCGCGGATAATTCTGGTCAGATTGGTTTCTTCAGCATATTCATTTAAGTAAATCGCACAGGAAACGCCAAACGGAATACAGAAAAGCGCAGTAAGCAAAGTCAGCAAAATGGTTCCGAAAATCGCAGGGAAAATCCCACCGGAAGTCATTGCCTTGGTCGGAGTTTGAGAAATAAATTCCCAGGAAATTGCAGGCCAACCTTTAATGATGATGTCTAAAATGATCACTCCCAAAAACAGCAAAACTGTTCCTGTACAGAAAATCAGCACGAACCACTCGAAAAATTTATTCAATCCCTTCATCATAACGCGTGGAATTTTCTGAATTTATTCACGAAATACTCTCCCAAAATATTTACCACCAAAGTCATAAAAAACAGAACGGCGGCAATTGCGTACAAAGCAAAATAGTGCGTGGTGTTGTAGGGAACCTCGCCCATCTCGATCGCAATCGTCGCGGTGATGGTACGAACGGAATCAAAAAATCCTTTCGGAAAAGCGGCGGCGTTTCCGGTCGCCATTAATACGGTCATGGTTTCACCGATGGCTCTTCCAACGCCCAACATGACCGCGGCGATAATTCCTGGAGCTGCGGAAGGAAGCACGATTTTTCGAACGGTTTGCCATTTGTCGGCACCGATTCCCAAACTCGCCTCTCGATAAGTGTGTGGAACTGCGTTAATCGCATCTTCACTCACGGTGATAATCGTCGGTAATGCCATGATTGCCAAAAGAATTGCTCCATTCAGCGCATTCAGTCCGTTGGATTGATTGGTGAAGTCCGCAATTTCGGGACCGAGTAAGACGATGCCTAAAAATCCGATTGCAACGGAAGGAACTGCAGCCAACATTTCGATGGCGGGCTTCAAAAATGCCTTTAATTTTGGCGGGCAATATTCCGAAAGAAAGGTCGCAGTACCGATTCCCAAAGGAATGGCGATCAGCATCGCACCGAAAGTGACAATCGTGGTAGAGACAATCAGCGGCAAAATCCCGTATTGGTTAAAGGACGGATTCCACTGCGTTCCGGAAATAAAATCCAGCGGTGAAAAATCTAGCAGGAAAGCTCCCGTGTTCCACATCAGCATTCCGAAAATCCCGCCCAAAACCGCGATGACCAAAAGTCCCGTGATTTTGAACAGCCACTTGAAAGCCGTGTCCTTTCTTTCTCTGTAAATGGTGTTGCTCATTTAAACTGTTCTAATTTCTTTTATCGTGAAGATAATCAATGTTTTACTCTGTAAAGAATTCAAATCAACCCAATTTGCAATTCAGTACCGAAATTTTCTTTAGCCCTTCCCTGAAGGGAGGAAAATTTCTTCGGTTTCTCCTTTCTCAAAATCATCCAAATCAGTATCGAAAAAATTAGGGTTACAACAGAAAATCCCTTTTCGAAAGCTGTTTTGGCAAAAATGTTTCCCACCGTATTCATTAGAAAAAGAATCAGATATGCCCACAGAAATCCATCAACAATTCTGTCAGAAAAATACGGTCTGATTCCTTTCCCTTTCATTAGCAAAAGAAAAATCAGGAGCAAGTTGATGAAAATCGAAATGGCTTCGAAGACGTACATTTGGGTATCATTTTCGATTCTGCCGCCCCAAGTAATTTCGTACGGAATCATCTTCAGCAAAATACCAAAATGAAACACCAGCACCAACGCGAGGAGTATTAACAAAATCAATATGGCAGAATTTTTCTTCATTTAATTCAAAACATAATAGCCGGAATTTTTGATGATCTCCTTTCCTTTTTCGGTCTTTTCAAAATCGATGAAGGGTTTCGCCTTTTCCCACGAAGTTTTAGGAATAAACTGATATAGCGGTCGTTGGAAGAAATACCGGTTATTCTTAATCGCTTCGTGATCCAGCGGTGAAACGGCAACCGATGACTCTTTCTCTTTGATTTTCAGGGGCTTTACTTTTTGATCGGAAGAATTAAGGAGGTAACCTGCACCAACATAGCCGATTCCGGACGGATCTACTTTGATGCCCTCCATAATTTGGGCGTTCCCGTTCATTTCTTTTGCACGCGGCGAAAATTTGATCTCGAGTTTTTTCTGGATAAAGGAGTGCGTTCCCGAATTACTCTGGCGTCCGTAAATGTTGATGGCTAACTTCTGTCCCGTAATCGGTTCCCAATTTTTGATACTTCCGTCGAGGATTTTCCCTAAAGTTTCCACATCAATTTCGTCGATGGAAATATTGGGATTGACGACGATTGCGGTCGCGTCTTCCGCAAAAATATTGGTGAGAAGTTCGATATTTTTTTCGGCAAAAAGTTCTTTTTCGTCGTCGGTTAAAGGTCTGGAAGAATTGGCAATATCGGCTTGTCCATTAGAAAGCGAAGCAATTCCCAAACCGGAACCGCCGCCGGAAACCGCCAAACTGAATCCTGGATTTTTAGCATAGAAATCTTCAGCAAGCTCTACCGCAAGATTTACTTCGGTATCGGAACCCTTTATTTTTAATGCTTTGTCGTTTTGGTAACAAGAAAAAAATGTCAGGAAAAGTGCCGGAAACATCCACCAAATTCTCTTCCGCATAGTAATTAATTGTCATCAAAATTACTCTTCAAATATGAACTGGCTTTTAAAAAATCGTGAATTTAACGTTAAAAATGAAGTGTTGTGCAAATGAAAAATGGGAAGTAAATGGCTTTGGAAAGTGATCTTAATTATTGTAAACAGATTCGTTCTTAAAACTTTCTACCGCAAAGCTTCGATCATAATTACTTTGAATGAGAAAGCAAAGAATACAGATAAATCTGTTGATGAAGCGCGCTTTCTACAGCCGTACTAAAAGATTCTCGCAAGGTTAGACAAAGAGTAATTTTAATGATTGCACATACTTTTAAGCTAAACAAACGTGCTATCGCTTATCTAAGACAAACAAAGTTCAGATATGCAAAAGCAGATGCACAAAAGGTTCAACTATGAAAAATCGGCTCTAAAATTTTTCAATACCCATTATTTCATTAATTTTGTTTGATGGATTTACGCGACCAACTGAAGAACCTTTTCCCCGACCACGAAGAGCAGGATTTTGAAATGCCGGAAGAACAGTTCGTGCAGAAAGAACCCCTCATCTGCAAATTCGAAAAGAAAGGCAGAAACGGAAAACCCGTGACGCTGATCGAAGGTTTTGAAGGAAGCGACGACGAGCTCAAAAAAATCTCTAAAAAAATAAAGACCACACTCGGAATCGGCGGTTCTGAAAAAGACGGGATCATCGTAATCCAGGGCGACAACCGCGATAAGATTATGAAAATCCTGCAGGAAATGGGATACAAAACGAAGAGAGTGGGAGGATAGAAAGAAACAAGACAAAAGACAAAAGGAAAAAGAAACAAGACAAAAGGGAAAAGAGACAAGACAAAAGGAATTCCGATAGGTATCGGAAGAAACAACTCTAAAACTTGAATCTTTAGTTTTTGAATAAGTCGGATGAATGAGTTTGAAATGGTTTGAATTTATTTGAAATTGTTCGAGATCATCAAAACCTTTCAAACCAAATCAAACAAACTCAAATAATATCAAACAAAAATAATATGCTTAACAAACTTGCAGCTTCCGAACTGGTTTTGAATGACGACGGAAGTGTTTACCACCTCAATTTGCTGCCGGAAGATATTGCCGGAAAAATTATTTTAGTGGGCGATCCTGATCGTGTACCGAAAGTTTCGAAATATTTTGACAAGATAGAAATCAAGAAAAACAAGCGTGAATTTTATACGCATACCGGAACTTTGCGCGGCGAAAGAATTACCGTAATGTCTTCAGGAATCGGGACCGAAAATATCGACATCGTGATGAACGAGCTCGATGCTTTGGTGAATATCGACCTGAAAAACAAGGAGTTCAAAACCGAACATACCGCACTGGAACTTTTCCGACTTGGAACCTGCGGAAGTGTGAATCCCGATGTAGAAGTTGACAATATGCTGGTCACCCAAAATGTGGTGGGATTGGATGGATTGCTGCATTTCTATTCCGACTATCAGTTTGAGAACGAATTCTCCCGAAACTTTCTGGATAAATTCCCTTACGAAAAAATCAAGCCGATGTTGTACTTTGCAGATTGGGCAGAAGAAATTTCCGACTATTACAAAGACGCAAAATACCACGGAAACACGGCAACTTTCCCAGGATTTTACGCTCCTCAAGGAAGACAACTTCGTTTGAAAGCGATCGACGACCAGTTCCTGGAAACGCTTAACGATTTGGGAGTGACCAATTTCGAAATGGAAACCTCTGCGATTTACGGACTCTCTAAATTGCTGGGACACAAAGCATTGACAGTAAACTGCGTCATCGCCAACAGAAGACGTGGCGAGTTTTCGGCGGACCACCACGCTTCAGAAAAAAATATGATCGAATGGGTTTTGGATCGGATTATTCCTTAATCAACCATCGAGAAAAACAGAGCAGGCCCGGAAATTTTTCGGGCCTGTTTTTTTGATCATTTGTGTTTTCGGGAGTAGAATTCGCCCTCATCATTTTTGTAACACAAATATTGATCAATTTATTTTTTAAAGCAAATAAACCAAAACTCATTAGCTATTCAAAACCTACAACGATTTGATTTACAAGCCGTTAAATATCGTTAAAGAGAACATAAGTATCTGTCTCGTTGGGAATATTCAACTTAGATCTTATTCTGTATTTCTTGTTTTGTACCGTTCGTATAGAAGTAAAAGTATTGTTTGCGATTTCTTTTGAAGCGAAATTAAGTTTCAGCAAAGCACAAAATTGCAGTTCCGAAATTGAAAGTTTAGGATCCAGCTGCAATAACTTCTGATCAAAATCCGGATAGAGGTCCAGAAACCGCGAATAAAAATTGGCATCGTTGTTCTTAGCAAGTTCAATGACTTCTTTTAGAGGAATTTTAGTCCGATATTACAGTTTCATTTTGCAGGTTGATTCTGTCTTTCGTGCTCGTCAGAAATTTTCAGGTATTCCGTGATCGTTTTCTTAAAATTATCTAGCGCCTTTTCGGGTTGGGAAGTATGGGTGTAATTATCTGACAAAAGCTGATAGTTTTGTGCTTTTACCAAATAATCTTCGGGAAAACTGTTCTTACTTAAAAAATTTTGTGACTGCAAAAGTGTTTTCTCTGCCTCATCATATATGTGGAGGAAAGAAAGAACAATTCCCTGCCTGTTTAGTCCGATTGCATAAAGTCGGCTGTTTTTGGATGAATTAGCTCTACGTACGAGAACTTTGGCGATGGAGTAAGCTTCGTCGTAATCACCTTTTATAAAATAATAGAATGCTTTATTGTTTAGAATTTCAAGTTCGGCAGGAGCATTTTGTTCGTCATGGGCTTTTTTTTCAAGGTTGAGAAGGTCATTGAAACCCTTTTCACGGTCAGATTTCATTATCCCCTGATTTTCTTTGATCTGCTCAACAAGCAAATTTTCTTGCGCATAGAAAAGAAAAGAGAAAAATAGGAGAGAGAAACGAAGTAGTTTCATCAAGAAAAAAAATACGGACTAATACAAAATTACTAATTTTTACAATGACAATCCACCAAATGGTCGCAAACCATTCCTGTTGCCTGCATGTGCGCGTAAACTACAGTGGAACCAAGGAACTTAAATCCACGCTTCTTTAAATCTTTAGCTAAAGTATCAGAAATTTCCGTGGTTGCCGGAACTTCGCCCAGGGTTTTTGGATGGTTGACAATCGGTTTTCCACCTACAAAACTCCAGATGTATTTGGAAAAACTACCGAATTCTTTTTGGACTTCCATGAATTTCTGGGCATTGTTGATCGTCGCCAAAATCTTAAGCCGGTTTCGGATGATTCCCGAGTTTTGCATTAATTCTTCAACTTTAGATTCACTGTATTTTGCGATTTTTTTATAATTAAAATTGTCAAACGCGTTCCTGAAATTTTCTCTCTTGTTCAAAATCGTGTACCACGAAAGTCCTGCCTGGAAACTTTCCAGCACCAGAAACTCGAAGATTGTTTCGTCGCCATAAACCGGTTTTCCCCATTCGTCGTCGTGATATTTGCGGTAGAGGTCGTCTTTCTCACACCAACCGCAGCGGATTAATTCCATTGTTTAAAGTTTTACCAAAAATAAGGAATGATTTTATTCCGAAAGTCGTAAATGATTTTAATCTGATAGAAATATTGGGAAAACTTTGTGATATGTTTAACATAACATTAAAATATTTAGGAATGGTTGTTGTTATTTAACATAATATCAAATTAGATTTTTTCATTAACCAAATGTTTAACACAAAATAAAATTATTATGGACACACAGGATTATAACAAAGCTGAAAACGCTGTTGACAAAGCAAAATGGACGATCAACGACTATGCAGATCGCGCAAAGGACTACATCCGCGAGCAGCGTGAAAAAAATGAAGAACCTACCCACGAAGGTTGGATGGAACGCGCAAGAAACAATATTTCTGACGCGTGGGAAGATACCAAAGACGCTGTTTCGAACGCTTGGGAAACGACAAAAGATTTAGCTGACGATGCCTGGGAAAAAACCAAAGACGCAGCTGAAGACGCAAAAGCAGAAGTAAGAAAAGCGACCAACTAATTCATAACTTCATATTGAGAAGGAAGCCAATGTATTTTGGCTTCCTTTTTTTATGCGAAAAACAATATATTTCTTACTTTTGTTTTTAAAATAAATATTATGTCATACGGATTATTAAAAGGGAAAAAGGGAATTATTTTCGGCGCGCTGAATGAGCAGTCGATCGCCTGGAAAGTTGCGGAAAGATGCCACGAAGAAGGAGCAGAATTCATCCTCTCGAACGCGCCGATCGCCATGAGAATGGGTGAACTGAACGCACTTGCCGAAAAAACCGGTTCTGAAGTAATCGGTGCAGATGCAACCTCTATTGAAGATCTGGAAAAACTTTTTGACGCGGCAATCGCAAAATTTGGCAAAATCGACTTCATCCTGCACTCCATCGGAATGTCCGTAAACGTGAGAAAAGGGAAACACTATACCGAAATGAACTACGACTGGCTCGAAAAGGGTTGGGACGTGTCGTCGGTTTCCTTCCACAAAGTGATGCGCGTTGCCTGGGAAAAAAACTGTATGAACGAATGGGGATCAATCCTTGCGCTGACTTATATTGCGGCACAGCGTACATTCCCGGATTACAACGACATGGCAGATAACAAATCGTACCTGGAAAGTATCGCGAGAACTTTCGGTTATTATTGGGGCGAAAGAAAAGTGAGGGTCAACACGATTTCTCAGTCGCCAACGATGACCACTGCAGGCAGCGGTGTGAAAGGTTTTACCGGATTTATGGGATACGCGGAAGATATGTCGCCACTCGGAAACGCCGATGCACTCGACTGCGCGAATTATTGCGTCGCAATGTTTTCGGACCTTACCAAAAAGGTAACGATGCAGAACCTCTACAACGATGGCGGTTTCAGCAATACCGGAGTTTCGCAAAAAGTGGTGGAGAAATATGATGAGTAATTAGTAATTATAACAGAAAACCGTCGAAATGACGGTTTTTTTTATTGGTTCATTTTCAGAAGCGGTTCGATGTATTCTCGGTCGTTACTCAATCGGGGAACCTTATTTTGTCCGCCCAATTTGCCGCGTTCCGACATCCAGTTATAGAAAAGCTGAGGTTTTGCAACGTGAATAATCGGTTTCTTCAACGTCATATTGTTATAGCGTTTCGCCTCGTAATCGGAGTTCACGGATTTTAAATGATTGTCGAAAAGTTCCGTGAAGCGGTCGAGATCTTCAGGTTCCTTGGTAAATTCGAAAATCCATTCGTGTGCACCGCTTTCGCCGTCTTTCATAAAAACCGGAGCTCCCGTAAAATCGCAAACTGAAGAATCCGTTGATTCACAAGCTTTTGTCAGTGCTGTTTCTACGTTGTCGATCATCAGTTCTTCACCGAACGCATTGATGTAATGTTTGGTTCTTCCCGAAATTTTTATTCTGAAAGGATTTAAGGAAGTAAAACGAACCGTGTCACCAATCAGATAGCGCCATAATCCGCTGTTGGTGGTAATCACCATGGCGTAATTTTTCCCGATTTCTACTTCTTCCAAAGGAATGGCTTCAAGGTTATTCGGGTTGAATTGGTCCATCGGAATAAACTCATAGAAAATTCCATAATCGAGCATCAGCAACATTTCGTCGCTCCCAAACTGATCCTGGATTCCGAAGAAACCTTCTGAGGCGTTGTAGATTTCGTAATAGTTGATGTCTTTTCCGATTATTTTTCGGTATTGTTCACGATAGGGTTGGAAGCTGATTCCACCGTGGAAAAAAACTTCCAGATTCGGCCATAATTCTGAAATGTTTGCATGACCGGTTTCGTTTAAAATCCTTTGCAGCAATACCATCATCCAGCTCGGAACGCCGGTCAAGCTTCCCACGTCTTCATTTTTTACTTCGGACACGATTGCTTTCAGCTTGCTTTCCCATTCCGACATTAATGAAACCTTCTTACTCGGAGTGGTGGTGATTTCAACCCAGAACGGCAGGTTTTCAATCATAATCGCAGAAAGGTCGCCGAATTTGGTGTTGAAATGTTCGTACAGTTCCGAACTTCCACCGAGACGGAGGTTTTTGTTGGAGAACAAATTGTTTTCAGGGTGATTGTTGGCGTAAATGGAAAGCAAATCTTTTCCCGCTTTGAAATGGCAGTCTTCAAGTGCCTCATCCGAAATGGGGATGAACTTGCTTTTTGCATTGGTCGTTCCGGAGGATTTTGCAAACCTTCTGATATTTCCCGGCCAGAAAATATCCGCCATTCCCTGTCTTGCTTTTTCGATATAGGGCTCGAAATCCTCGTAGGTCACAATCGGAACATTTCTGCGGAAATCTCCGTAATTGGAAACGGAACTGAAGCCGTGGATTTTCCCGTAGTCGGTGTTTTCGGCAAAATAAAGTTGGGAGAAGAGTACGCCATTCTGGGTTTCAACAGGATGCTTCATAAAGTTCTGAATCTGGTCGATTCTCTGCCGTATGAACCAGTTGACTACCGTGTTGAAAAGCGCTTTTGTTGCCATAAAAGCAAATATAATATTTTTCTGCTAAAAAAATCTGGGCAATAAGAAATTCCGTACTGTCGAGTTGGAAATAAGTTACATAGAACGCAACATTATTGTTATGTGAGTTGTGAACTATTTATTTGTTGTTGGTTGAAACGCAAAGGATTTATTTTAGAAATACCCTATTTTAAGATGGCAAAGTTCTGGTTCCTCTTCACCAAATTGATGAAGCGCGCACTTAGTCAGCGGAGTTGTTCGCAATCTTTTCTTAGCTTAATCTAGAATAGCTAATATCAATCTTTGCGATTTTGCTACTTCTATATTTTCGTTAGCTGTCACACTTAACAAGAATGCAATCGACGCATACTTTTTTATTTCTACCGGTTTTATCAATGTTAAAGATTTATTAAAGTAATCCCGCTATTTTGGAATTGGTCTAAATAATGGCTAAATTTGGGTATTAATAATTTAAACAAAAAAAGTTATGGCATTCGAATTACCGAAATTGGGATATGCTTACGATGCATTGGAACCCACTATAGACGCAAAAACGATGGAGATTCACCACACGAAACACCATCAAGCATACATTGATAATTTAAACAAAGCAATTGCAGGAACCGATCTCGAAGGAAAAACAATTGAAGAAATCTGCAAAACCGGCACCGATAAAGCTGCGGTAAGAAACAACGGTGGTGGTCACTATAATCATACGTTGTTCTGGGAAATCCTCACTCCGGGGGGAAGCAAAGAACCTGTAGGAAACGTAAAAGCGGCAATCGAAGCTTACGGAGGTTTCGAGAAATTCAAAACCGATTTCGCTGAAGCGGCAAAAACAAGATTCGGTTCAGGATGGGCTTGGTTGTGTAAAAAAGACGACGGTTCAGTTGCGGTTTGCTCTTCACCAAATCAGGACAATCCACTGATGCCAGTCGCAGACTGCAAAGGAACTCCGGTTTTGGGACTTGATGTTTGGGAACACGCTTATTACCTGCATTACCAAAACAGAAGACCGGATTATGTGACCGCATTTTTCGATGTGATCAACTGGGATAAAGTTGAGGAAAAATTCAACGGATAAAACATTAAAATTAAACTATATAAAAAGGTTCGGGAAAATTCCTGAACCTTTTTTGTAATCATTACCGAACATCTGTCATACTCAGTCCGTTCAGTTTTAATCCGTATTTCCATTGCACGAAGGCAAAAACCTGATAGAGTTTGTACTCAAACAGTATCCCGTAATTTTCATTAGGATTGTATTCGATAGAAGATTCGATCACGTTTCGGTATCTTCCTGAAAAATAGTAGGAATTCCATTCGCTAACCAAAAAGCTGTTTTTGGTTTTCAAATAGGATTCGCTGTACATACTCATCGGTTTTGCGATTGCATTCAGAAAATAGCTCCATTGCGAATCCAAGACTTCGATGTCCCATTCGCCGTCATCATTTTTTTCCGGCCTCATCGAGACTTTATCGCCTTCTTTTGGAATATTCTGTGTCGAACAACTGGCGGTGAAAAGCAACAATCCAAATATTAAGATCAGTTTTTTCATTTTGTTTTAAGGTTAAGGATTTTAAAAACATCAAATCAAGAGCCAAAAAAAGCCGTTTCGAAAAACGGCCTATTATTGTTAATTTTCTGCTTCTCTTTGCAGTACGACAAACGCCGGGAAGTGGTCGCTGTAACCGCCTGTATATTTATCGCCGTTCCAGGATCGGAATGGGTAACCTTTCCAGTTGCCTTCTTTGGTGATGAGATAAGCTGGAGCATAAAGTTCCGCTTTAAAAACCGAAAAGTCTTTTCCAACTTTGTCGGAAACCAAGTTTCCCGATACGATAATCTGGTCAAATAAATTCGGTGCATCCTGATAAGCAAGTGAAGCAACCCCTTTTTTGTAAAGAGGGTACATTAAGTTCAGGTACGGAGTATCATTGCTCAATTCTTTTTGGCTGCCTACAGCTTTCAAATAATTCTTCAAACTGGAACTTACGGGATCATCGTTAAAGTCACCCATCGCGATCAGTTTTGTGGATGGATCCTGTGCTCGGATGCTGTCCATTTGTTGTTTAAGAACTACCGCGGCCGCATTTCTCTTCGGAAGCGATCGCGCTTCACCCCCACTTCTTGACGGCCAGTGATTCATAAAAACAGCCACCTTTTCGTTATCAAGAAATCCTGTAACCACAAGAATATCACGGGTGTAGCTTCTTTTTCCTTCATCATAAATCTTTATTTCCTTCTTCAAAGAATTGGTTGGCGTAAACCTTCTTTTCTGGTAAATGAGCGCAACATCAATTCCTCTCGCGTCATAAGAATTATAGTGGATGATTCCGTAATCATACTTAGCCAAAGTCGGATGTTTCACCAAATCCTGCACTACCTGTCTGTTCTCCACCTCGATCAAACCTACCATAGCAGGAGCGGTTCTGGTGTACTGTGCTCCCATTTCGGAAATAACTTTTGCAACGTTATCCAATTTGTGGTTGTAATTTTTGGTATTCCAGTTTTTGGCGCTTTTTGAGGTGAAATCGTCCGCAAGAATTTGCTTTCTGATCACTTTTTTTCCTTTTAGGAGCTGGTCGTTCCATTCTCCTTTATAATCTTCTGTAGTTTCCAGATACTGAAGCGAATCCAACGGAACACTTCTGTGGAATGCCGGATTGCTAATGTCTTTAGTACCATCGATATAGTCTGCTGATGCAATCGTGTCCCAAAGGTTCTCCACATTCAGGAATCCGACTGTAGCTACTCTTCTGAGCTGTCCTTTTTGCTGGGCAAAGGAAAAACAAAATATTGCCAATAATGCTAAGCTTAGTATTTTTTTCATTTTATTAATCAAAATATTGAGATGCAAATCTAAGTAATAAATTATCACGTTGGGAACTAATTTTTGTCAGCCCATTTTTTTTAATGTTTTTTTAACAATAAAAGTGTTAAAAAAGAAGAATCTATTAAATTTTAGAGTAAATTTGCAGTCCCAGTTTTAACAAACTGATTTTTAGCTCGAAAAAAGTTATTAATATATTTAAACATGATTAAAAAACTATCATTAATCTCATTGTTTACGCTGCTTCCGGCATCTTTTTATTTTGCACAGACCACGGTTTACGCATACTTGAAAGATGCAGACGGAAAACCAGTGGAAAGCGCAGAGGTTGACTTGAAAGGTTCTGAGCATGATGTAAAGGCCGACAAAATTGGATACTTCCAGTTTGTTGATCTTAAATCTGGTCACTACCAGATTGTGATTACCAAACCCAATTACGAAACAAAAGTAATGGAGTTTGATGTAAAGAGCGACGAAAAGAGAAAAGATTTAGGGGTAATTACCCTTTACACATCTTTAACAGGAGCAGATCAGGGACTGGTAATAATCGACAACAACAGTGGTGACGAGGAAAACTCGAGCCAAACTTCAACTGTCGGCTTATTGCAGTCTTCACAGGATGTTTTCAGCAGAATTGCAGCGTTTGATTTGGGTGCTTACTGGTACCGACCAAGAGGTATTGACGGAAGAACTGGTGAAACCATGATGAACGGTGTTACAATGGTAAAATCTGACAACGGAAACGTAGATTTCAGCAACTGGGGCGGTCTTAACGAAATCACGAGATATCCAGAAGTTGCAGCGAATCATTCACCTTCAGAATATGCTTTCGGGGGTGCGAGTTCCGTTATCTATAAAAACACTAACGCCAGCGAATACAGAAAAGGATTCCAGGCAACTTATTCATTAACAAACCGTAACTACCGGAACCGTGCTTCCTTGCGATATACTTCCGGCATGAAAAGAAACGGATGGGCCGTAACCGCAATGGCTGCAAGACGATGGGCACAGGAAGGAATCCAAGAGGGAACTTTTTACGATGCTTATGGCGCTTATCTGGGAATCGAGAAAAAATTCAGCGATACTCACACGATGACTTTTAACGCGTTCGCTGCTCCTTACAGAAGATCTACTTCCAGCCCAAACACACAGGAGGTATATGATTTTATGGGGGTTCACTACAACTCCTACTGGGGATGGCAAGACGGCAAAAAAAGAAGTGAGCGTGTAAGACAGGGGTTCCAGCCGATTATTCAGCTTCAGGATTTCTGGAAAATCAACAAAAAATCAAGTTTGGCAACTGCTATTTCATACCAGTTCGGTAAAGATAAGAGCGCGAGATTAGACTGGCAAAGCGTTCCGAACCCGTCACCAACTTATTACAGATACCTTCCTAGCTATTTCTATGGCCAAATGGAAGAAATCCTTTCTGAAAATCCAGGTGCCGATGTATCAAGCTTCAATGATGCTTATCAAACAGCTTTGGCTGGTTGGCAAAGTGGCGATCCTAAATTCACTCAGCTCAACTGGGATAATCTGTACCACAGAAACCAATCCCAAACAGCAGATAATTACTATGGGGTAACAGGAAAAAGAGCACTTTACTATCAGGTAAACGATGTAAGCGACGACAAAATTTTCAATGCTGCAACCCATTACGTTTACAACTTTACCGACACCAGCAAACTATTGCTTAACGTATCTTACCAAAACTACAAATCCGAACTCTACAGAGAGGTTAAAGATCTATTAGGAGCCGATTTTGTTTTAAATAAAGACCCTTTTGCAGCTACTAACAACGCTGGAACATCTGGACTTTATGACGAAGGGGAAGCAAATGTGACCAAAAAGGTTGGCGATAAAATGGGGTATGACTACATCTTCAGAAGACAGGACATCAAAGTTAATCCTGGCTTTAAGTTCCAGACTGGGAAATTCGACGTGTTCATTTCCGGTTTGGCAGGATATTCTACTTCCAACAGAGAAGGTCTATACCACCATTATCTTTACAAAGACTCTTTTGGGAAAAGCAAAGATTACAATTTCTGGGATTTCGGTATGAAGGGACAGATCGTTTATAAAGTTGACGGAAGAAACTTCCTCGTTTATAATGGTGCGTACTTCTCTCAAGCGCCATTCCTGGAAGACTTGTTCATCAACCCAAGAGCAAATGCTTCTGTTGCACCGAACATCAAAAACTCAATCATCAATGCAAATGATTTGAGTTATATCATGAATACTCCGTTTGTAAAAATGAGATTGACCGGATACTTGGTAGATACTCAAAACGATACCAATGTACAAAGGTTCTTTGCAGATGGAATCCAGTTGTCACGAGAAGGACAGGATGGTATTGAAACAACAGTACAGAGTGCTTTCGTAACACAAACGATGACCAATGTTGAAAAAAGAAATATGGGGGTGGAATTTGGAGTCGATGTGAAAGTTCTTCCTACCCTTTCGCTACAAGGATTGGCAAGTTACGGGCAATACACCTACAAAAATGATCCACATGCGTATTTCTCTTCCGATGCAACGGGAGTATTTGAAAACGGATTGCCTTACCTTGATATCGGAAAAGCATACCTTAAGAACTACCGTTTAGGAGGTACTCCACAACAGGGATACTCACTCGGTTTCAGATACAACTCACCAAAATACTGGTGGTTCGGAGCCAACTGGAATTATCTGGACGACAACTTTCTGGATCCTTCAGCAATCATCAGATCAGAAAGATTTGTACAGAATCCTGTCTCAGGTACTCCTTACGCAGGACTTACTGCCGACGATTTGAGAAAAGTACTGGCTCCCACCAAACTACCATCAGCTTATTTCATCAATGCGAATGTTGGTAAATCGTGGAGATTAGGTGCTTACTATGTGCTGATTACTGCCTCTGTTAATAATATTTTGGATAACACCAAATATATCACAGGTGGTTTCGAACAGACAAGAAGGGTAACTTTCCCAGGTTTTGTACAGGAAAACGACCGCCAATATCCACAGTTTGGTCCAAAATACTGGTACACTCAGGGAAGATCTTATTTCATCAATCTACAGGTTAGATTTTAATCATTAATCCGAAATTATAAAAATAAATACAATGAATTTCAAAAAATATTTCAGAACTGCTTTAGCGATCGTTTTTTCTACGGTTGCGCTTAGCTCTTGTGTGAATAAAGATGAATGGGATACACCACCCATCAATTGTAACAACAAGTTTGACAAGGCAAACATTTCTTTAGCCGACTTCAAAGCACAGGCACCTGCATCAGGTTACAAACTGATTACAGATGACCAAATTTTTGATGCTTATGTGGTATCTTCCGATGAAAGCGGTAACTTTTACAAAACCATCTCTTTCCAAGATAAGCCCTCCAATCCAACGGTAGGACTTCAGATTGAAGTTGACAGAGCAAGTAATTATGCCGATTTTCCTGTGGGTTCACATATCCGAATCAATGCTAAAGGTTTGAGACTGGGAACTGATAGAGGAACAGTAAAGTTGGGTTCAGTTGACCCGAACTATGCCATCGGAAGAATCCCTGGATCTTTGTTCAGCAAATATATTTCAGGAGTTTGTAATGGTTCGCAGTTAGATATTGCAACAATCACTCCTTTGGATTTGCCAAATTTAGATGCTGCGAAACAGGACAAGTATATCAATATGCTTGTAAGAGTTCCGAATGTACAGTTTTCTGATTTCGAGCAGGGAAAAACATTTGTTCAGCAAAACCCAGCGGTAGACACCGAAAGATCGATCACTGATAAGAACGGATACACAACTGTCTTAAGAAACTCCGCTTTCTCCACTTTTGGATCTACCAAGCTTCCATCAGGTAACGGAAATATTACTTTTGTGGTAAGCAAGTATAATGTGAACTGGCAAATGTATATCAGAAACCTCAATGATATCCAGTTCAACGGACCAAGAGTTCAGGAGTGTTCTTCTCTCACTGCAACAGGAACTTTAGCAGACCTTAAAGCGCTTTACCCAGCAAACGAAACAAATACCATCCAGATTACAACAGATATGGTTGTGGAAGGATATGTAAGTTCATCTGATATTTCAGGAAACATTTATAAAACACTCTACATCCAGGATAAACTTGAAAATCCTACACAAGGTCTTACTATCATTACCGATGCAGTAAATATGTACGCTAAATATCCGGTAGGAACTAAAGTAACGATCAAGGCAAAAGATCTTTGGCTGGCAAAAGTTGGGGGAATCGTGCAGCTTACTAATAAGAATACAAACCCTACTACAGGAGAAGTTACATTTGCATTAACTGACCAGAAACTGAACACCAATGTACTAAAGTCTTGCAATCAACCGACAACACCAATCGTGCCGTTCGTTGTGAATTCACCTTCTTCCATTACAGCGGATATGGTTGGAGCTTTGGTGAAATTTGAAAGAGCACAGTTTACCAAACAAGCTTTATACAACACATTGGGTACACTGAACGGTTGGGCTAATCCAGGTGTAACGACGAACAGAGAATTTGATTTCTTTGCGGCAGACCGTACAAAAGCGGGCTCAATCATTACCCGTAATTCGCCATACTCTACTTTTGCATTCCTGAACCTCCCAACCGGAAACGGCTCACTCATGGGAATTATCAGCAGTTTTAATGGCACCCTACAATTATATGTGAGAGATTTGAACGATGTAAAGATGACCGGAGAAAGGTATGCAGAAAACCCACCGAAAGGAGGTACTGACATCAATTTCCTTGGTGCATTTACCGAAAACTTCGAAAGTTATCCTATAACACAGTCTGCTCCTTATCTTGAAGTTTTCCCGAAATATGTCAACGCTCCGGTTGAAGGAAACAGATATTGGCAGGGAAGAACTTTCGGAGGTAACAAATACATCCAGCTGGGTGCAAACTCCGGAACCGGTCCGTATGAAACCTACTTCATCGTTCCTGTTAATTTTACAGCAGCAAACAGCATTAAGTTTGATGTAAATATTGGTTTCTTTAACGGAAATGCACTTAAAGTATTTACGACGACGAATTACACTCCATTGGGAGAAATCAATCCGGCGAATTTGACGGACATTACTTCTGCATTTACGATTCCAACTACACCTACATCTGGTTATGGAACATTCCAAAACGCAGGAACCTATAACTTCCCTGCTGGCTTGACAGGAAACGGATACGTAATGTTTAAGTACACCGGAAACGGACAGGGAGTTACGACAACAATCCAATTAGATAATATTGTGGTTCAGTAATATCCACCGACAACAATAGAAAGTCCGCATTAATTGCGGACTTTTCTTTTGAGTCAACTCCAAAATAAACAATGAGTGAAAAAGAATAAGGCCGTCTCACAATTGAGGCGGCCTTCTTTTATTATTAATTGTTAAGCTTTATTTCCAGGTCTGGTTGTTCTTATTGTCGGAACGTTTCACCCCATTGTCGATGTTATAGGCAAAACCAACCCCAAGTGTTTGCTTCACCTGGGTTTTCCAGATTTGGTTGTGGTCATACAAAAGGTCTAAAGTAATGACGGACGACACGTATTTGTTGATCTTCATATTCAGAACTCCACCGTAGGAAAGAACCAGTCGTTCCGGATGATCTAGATAATTCGAAAATACAGATGCCGTATTGATCAAGGTCATGTTCTCCATCAACTTTACTTTGTACAAAGCCGTTCCCAGGAAACCGAATTGGAATAGCGAAGAATCGCCATCGTTTTTCAGACCGTAATTTCCGGCATATTGAATTTCTTTATCCAAAACAGATGTCCATCTTGCGTTTGCAGGACGAAGCGTCATGGTAAAATTATCATTCGGTCTGTAAGTAAAACCAGCTCCCAAATTCACATAACCGGGCGGCATAAAATTTGAAATTTTGGCAGCTTGTGGATTGTTGCCATCTTCGTAACCAGGCGCAAACTGAGTGAGCAAACTCGCACCTGCAGAAGCGTCCCAGCTTTTCGCGATTTTTCTTCCGTAGTTGGTGGAGAGATTGATGACGTCCTGAGTTTTTCTGGAACCAACACCTTTGTTTTTATTTTCTCCATAACCGAGGATCACGATATTTTCCCAAAGATCTTTGTCTTTTTCGTAAGTCATATTATAGTTCGTTCACGCAATCCAACCAATATTGTTGGCTCCACCTCCAACCCAGTTGGAGAACGCCGCCTGATTGAGCATCAAAGTATTCTGACCGTGAATGGACCAGTGTTTCACGGTATCCTGTTCAACCACAACAGGAGTTTCCTGCGCAAAACCAAATCCTGAAACCAGAATCGCGAATAATAGTAATTTCTTAATAACTTGTTATTTGAGCCGGCAAAACTACGGATAAAAATTTTGAATCTCTTCAAAACCAAAAAGCTAAGAAGTCTTCACCATCGTGAAAACATTTAACTACCTTAATTGGCAATAAACGGTTTAATGAATTTCTTACTCCTCTCCTTATTTTCGAAACCGAAGTTGTAAGAAAACCCGATTCCCAAAGTTTGCTTCATCTGAAGTTTCTGGATTTGGTCGTGATCGTACATCAAATCCAAACCGACCACCGCAGAAATAAAGCGGTTAAACCTGATGTCGAGTGTTCCGTTATAAGTTACATCAACTCTCTCAGGATGAGAGATATAGCTGCTGAAAAAGTTCACCTGGTTGGTAAAATCAATGTTCTCATAAATTTTCAGCCGGTAAAGAATATTGAGCAACGCTCCCAAATCCGCCTTCATCGATTGCCCGTCTCTTTCCAAACCATACTTCCCGGCTTTCTGCAGCAAAGGATCATTAACAAAAGTAAACTTACCGTTGATCGGGCGGAAAATCACCTGAAAATTCTCCTTTGGGTTGTACGAAATACCCAAACCTACATTCAGATAACCTGGAGCCATAAATCTCGAAATCCTGTCCGAAAATTCAGGATTTGGTGTTGCCGAATAGTTGTAACCCGGTGCAAACTGCGACAAAAACTGAAAACCCGTGGAGAGATAGAAGTTCTTCCCGATGTCGTAACCGTAGTTTGACATGATGTTGATGTAGTCCTCGGTTTTTCTTGCAGCTTCACCTCGAGTTGACACAAAACCATAACCGAACTTGAACTGGTTGTCTAAGAAATGTTTGCCACTTTTATAATTAACAATATAGTTGACTTTTCCGATGACGCCGATATTGTTATTCCCTCCCGAATTCCAGTTAGAAAAAGATGATTGGTTAAAAACCAGGTTGTTCTGCCCGAAATAAAACCATTTTATCGGATCTTTCATCCGCATCAAATGATAGGGTGTGATCGGGACTTCTCCCGTAACATTGGCAATGACCAATTTGTCGTGGATCACAATGGTGTCTTTAAATTTCGTTTCGAGGTTGATGAGTTTCGGATTGGCCAAACTGTCCAGATCGATGGCGACAGAATCCCATCTTTTCTGCGAGATCGAATCAATTTTCTCCTGAATGCTGCTTCGGATTTGCGCTTTAAACACGGTTGACAAAAAAGCGAGAACCACAAAAAGAATCTTCTTCATAGCCGGCAAATTTACTACAATCCATTTGAAAACTAAAAACTTCGCGATGCGCACTTTATTACTTTTTGTCTGAAATTTCTTTTCGCTTTGCCAAGAATTAGCCATATTTACTTAATTAATTTTTTGGCAGCTGATTTGTCAAAAAACCATTATGTTCAAAAACGACTCCCTGAATTACCGCGCCGTACTGTATGCAGCCATCATGGTTGTGTTGATGTGGTTGGGTTTTCTGCTGCAGTCAACCGGTTTTCTCGAAGGTTGCAGTGGAGCGATCATCCCGCTTGTTCCGGAAGGTTTAAAGGGGATCATCTTCTCGCCATTTCTTCACGGCGGACTTGAACATATTTTCGGGAATTCGGTTCCGATTTTCGTTTTGATTTTTCTGCTGTTCCAGTTTTATCCGTTCATTGCGAAGAAAGTGTTCTTTCTAGGATGGATTCTTGCGGGTTTATTGGTTTGGCTGCTTCCGCCAATCGACATAATGACCGGGAACTATAATTACGTCTGCATTATCGGAGCAAGCGGGATCGTTTATGTTTTGGCGTTTTTCCTTTTCTTCAGCGGCGTTTTCCGATGGAATATGAAATTGCTGACGATTTCGATGCTCGTCGCGCTTTATTACGGAAGTTTAATTTGGGGAGTGATGCCCGAAGAATTGTTTTACACCCCAGAAACACCGAGCAGAATTTCGTGGCAGTCACATCTTTCGGGAGCGGTGATCGGAGTGATTATGGCTTTCGTTTTCAGGAAAGAGGGCGAAAAGAAAAAGAAATTCATCTGGGAATTCCCCAATTACTACAGCGAAAAAGACGATAAACTTTGGCAGGAATACCGCGAAAAACATCCTGAAGATTTCATGGAACTCCCCTATAAAAAGAAAGAAAACGTTTGGGAACGCTTAGACGAAATTCGTAAAAACGAAAGATCAGAACTTCCGTAGAACCAATATTTTAACGAGTGGATATTTTTCAATATTTTTGAAAAAAATAACCATGTTTTCTGAAGAGACTCTCTATTCCGTCGCGCTTCGCCATTGTCCGTTAGTTGGCGATATTATTTTCCGCAAATTAGTGTTGGAAGTGGGTTCAGCGAAACAGGTATGGGAACTTTCAAAAACCGGATTGAAAGACATTTATGGAATCGGCAAGAAAATTTCCGCAGAAATTGGGAAAGCCGAACATTTACATTTTGCCGAAAAAGAGCTGAAGTTTTGTGAAAAACACAATATCAAAATCAATCTCCGCCATCTCGGCGATTTGCCAAAATTATTACATGAATGCGATGATGCTCCTGCAATTCTTTACCAAAAAGGTGAACTGGATTCTTCGCGAAATTCCCTGAGCATCGTAGGTACGAGAAACATCACTTCTTACGGAAAATCTTTCATCCATGATTTTTTGCCTGAGCTAAAAAAGAAAAATATCGTCACAGTAAGTGGACTTGCTTTAGGTGTAGATACTGTGGTACACGAAGTTTCTTTAGAAAATAAGATTCCGACCATTGCGGTTTTAGCGCATGGATTTCACACCCTTTATCCGTCAAAAAACAAGCGGCTTTCAGAAAAAATTATTGCAGAAGGCGGAACTTTGCTGACCGAATTCAATTCATCCCAAAAACCCGACCGAGAAAATTTTATTCAAAGAAACAGGGTGATTGCCGGTTTGTCTCCGGCAACGATTGTCGTGGAAACAGGTTTCGGTGGCGGATCGATCAGCACGGCAACTTTTGCCAGCAACTACAACCGCGACGTTTTTGCGTTGCCGGGGAAAATTACCGACAAATACAGCCAAGGTTGCAACCAACTGATTTTACAAAATAAAGCAGGAATCATCTCATCCATTTCATCGCTTGTGGAACAGCTTGGCTATCAAAAAGAAAAAACCGGCGAACTCTTCCCTACCTCCGAAATCCGATTGCAATTATCTGACAATCAAGAATTAATCTATAAAACATTAGACAGAAGCACACCACAATCTTTAGATGATATTGCTTTGAAGCTCGACCTCCCCACTTTCAAAATTTTGCCTGAACTGCTTCAGTTAGAAATTTTGGGACTGGTGAAAGCACTTTCGGGGAGACAATATCTCGCACTCTGACTTTTTACCGTTTTTAATAATTTATCTATATTGACTTAACGTTAAATTATTAATATTTTTAGCATCATTTTTATCACATTAATAAAAATAAACTTAATTTTTGTTGATTTATTATTAATTTTTGAAATTTTTATTGCGAGTTTTGAAAAAAAAATTAAATTTGTTACTATAATCATTAAGCATTATGGAACATTATAACGTAGAGCAAAAAATCCAGGAGTTTATTGCAAAAATTGAAGCAAAAAACCCAAATGAGCCAGAATTCCTTCAGGCGGTAAAAGAAGTTGCCGTAACCGTAATTCCTTTCGTTGCAACAAAGAAAGAATACAACGGAATGAAACTGCTTGAAAGAATGGCAGAACCAGAAAGAACCATCATCTTCCGTGTTCCATGGGTAGATGACAAAGGCGAAATTCAGGTGAACCGAGGTTTCAGAATCCAGATGAACTCTGCAATTGGTCCATATAAAGGAGGAATCCGTTTCCACCCAACGGTGAACCTTTCTGTTTTGAAGTTCCTTGCTTTTGAGCAGACTTTCAAAAATTCATTGACTACACTTCCGATGGGAGGTGGTAAAGGTGGAGCAGACTTCGACCCACAAGGAAAATCCAATATGGAGATCATGAGATTCTGCCAAGCTTTCATGACGGAAATGTGTAAACACATCGGTCCGGAAACCGACGTTCCTGCAGGAGATATCGGAGTGGGCGCAAGAGAAATCGGATACCTTTTCGGACAATACAAAAAAATCAGAAATGAGTTTACCGGAGTTCTTACCGGAAAAGGTCTTGCTTACGGTGGTTCACTGATCCGTCCGGAAGCAACCGGTTATGGAGTGGTTTATTTCGCTGAACAGATGCTGAAAACCATCGGACAGGATTTCCAGGGAAAAACAGTTTGTGTTTCAGGTTTCGGAAATGTTGCGTGGGGCGTGGTGAAAAAGGCGACTGAACTCGGCGGAAAAGTGGTAACAATCTCCGGTCCGGATGGTTATATTTATGATAAAGACGGAATTAGCGGTGAAAAAATCGACTACCTTCTCGAAATGAGAGCGAGCGGAAATAACCGTGCAGAAGATTACGCCAAAAAATTCCCAAGTGCAGAATTCCATGCAGGAAAACGTCCATGGGAAGTGAAGTGTGATGTAGCGATCCCAGCTGCAACTCAAAACGAGCTCTTCATCGAAGATGCGAAAATCCTGGTTGCCAACGGAGTAATCTGTGTAACCGAAGCTGCAAATATGCCTTCAACGCTGGATGCAATCAATTACTTCCTGAACAATAAAGTTCTTTTCTCTCCGGGGAAAGCTTCCAACGCAGGTGGTGTAGCAACTTCAGGTCTGGAAATGACGCAGAACTCGATCCGACTGAACTGGTCTTCTGAAGAAGTTGACGCTCGACTGAAAGAAATCATGATCGGAATCCACAAAGCGTGCAGAGATTACGGAAAAGAAGAAGATGGCTATGTGAACTACGTGAAAGGAGCCAATATCGCCGGATTCGTAAAAGTTGCGGAAGCAATGTTGGCACAAGGTGTCGTATAAAGTATAAGAACAAGTCCCGGAAATCCGGGATTTTTTATTAACCAATCCTGTCCCGGGAAAATGGGAAAAAGTAAAGTGAAAGGATAAAGAGCATTGAATTTTCAGTGCTTTTTATTTTGGCCGGAAAACAAAAAACCCCGAAAAAATTTGGGGATTCAGTATGATATCTTTTTTTTATTATTCTACTCTTTCTCTTTTTGCTTTCTGTTCAACTGCAGGTCTTGCTTCGACAGCTGCCGCCTGTTTTGCTTCTTGGGCTTCTATTTTTCTCTTTTCTTCAGCAACCTGTGCTGTGTTTAATGTTTCGGCTTGAGCTTTTACTGCAACTTTTTGTTCAACCGCAACTTTGGCTTTTTCTGGTGCTTTGGCTTTTTCAGTGCTTTGTGCGCTTACAAATGTCACACCTGCAACCATTACTACGGCTGCGCAAATTAACTTTTTCATAATATTTATTTTTGATTAGTGATGCTAAAGTAACGCAGTTATTTTTAAAATATCATTGCCGTTTCGAAAAATTAACGAAGTTTATCATTATTTATGAAATGTTTTATTGCCGGATATTTTTCTTCATCCGCTCTACAAACTCAAAAGCGGCGGGACATATCACGGTATTTTTAATAGTAAGATGGTTAATTTGATAAATCTTCTTGCGGTCGGTATGCGGAAATTCGCAGCAAGCTTTCGGACGAACTTTATAAATGGAGCACGTATTATCTGAATTGAGAAACCAACACGGCAGATGTTGCAAAACTTTATCCTGATCTTCGTCGGTTCTCAGAAATTTATGTTCAAAATCTGCAGCTTTCATTTTCAGATGTTTGGAGATTCGCTCGATATCCTTTTCGGTAAAAAGCGGTCCTGTTGTTTTGCAGCAGTTTGCGCAAGAAAGGCAATCAATTTTCTCGAAAACCTCATCGTGGGTTTCCTGAACGGTGTAGTCAAGGTTCTTGGGAGGTTTCCTTTTGAGCTGGTCCAGAAATTTTTTATGCTCTTTCTGTTTTAGCAATGCCTGATTTCTGTAATTTTCTAAATCCATTTTAAAGGCATTTTTTGAACCTGATTCTGGGTGAAGAAAGTTTAGTAGTTTTCTTCCTCGCCTTTCATTTTTTCAGCATTTTCCGCCATAATCACTGCATCGATCATTTCCTGTAAATCCCCGTTCATATACGCGTCGAGGTTGTAGATTGACTTATTGATTCGATGGTCAGTCACTCTTCCCTGCGGATAATTGTAGGTTTTGATTTTTGCAGAACGGTCACCTGTGGAAACCATCGATTTCCTTTGTGCGGCAACATCTCCCTGCACTTTCTGCAACTCGATATCGTAGAGTTTGGTACGGAGCATTTCCATCGCAAGTTCGCGGTTTGCCAACTGGGAACGCGCTTGCTGACAAACAACAACAAGCCCCGTAGGTTTGTGGGTAAGCTGAACTTTAGTTTCAACTTTGTTCACGTTCTGTCCACCTGCTCCACCGGATCTTGAGGTCTGCATTTCGATGTCTGCAGGATTCAATTCAAAGTCCACTTCTTCCGCCTCAGGCAAAACCGCAACAGTAATCGCCGAAGTGTGAACTCGACCTTGAGATTCAGTTTCTGGTACTCGCTGCACTCTGTGAACGCCAGACTCAAACTTCATAATTCCGTAAACTCCATCTCCTTCCACTTTCATAATGAGTTCTTTGTAACCTTTCGCCGCCTCGTTGGAATCGGTAATTTCGTGTTTCCAACCTTTTGATTTAAAGTACATTGCATAAGCTCTGTACACATCCTCCACAAAAATCGCCGCCTCGTCACCACCGGTTCCAGCACGCAATTCCACAATTACGTTTTTATCGTCTGCAGGATCTTTCGGAATGAGCAAAATTTTCAGCTCCTCCTCCAATCCCGGAATTTTTTCGAGTGCCTCATTTTTCTCAATTTTTGCAAGTTCAACAAATTCCTTATCAGAACCGTCTGCAATGATTTCGTCAGATTCTTCAATGGTTGTTAATGCTTGTTTGTATCGGTCAAAAACAGCCACAATTTTACCCAAGTCACTGTATTCCTTATTCAGTGCGGAATATTTCTTCTGATCCGAAATTACATCCGGCTGAATGATAAGATCTGCAACCTCGTTATAACGTTGCTTAATCGCTTCAAGTTTTGGAATTAATGATTTAGACATTGTGGAATTTTTGTGGGTGCAAAGATACAGAAAAAGATTTTTTTGCTTCGAAGAATTGATTGTTCAACCATTAATTATCAATTTGATGCAAAGAATTTCATTACCTTTACTTTGATAAAACTTAAACAAATGTCTTCAACCGATTCAAGAATTGACGCTTATATTGAAAAATCCGCTGATTTCGCAAAACCAATTTTGAATTATTTAAGAGCTTTAATCCACGAAACCTGCCCTGAAGTAAAAGAGGATTGGAAATGGAGTTTCCCCAACTTTATGTATCGGGACAAAATCCTTTGTTCGATGGCCGTCTTTAAAAACCATTGCGCATTTGGATTTTGGCTTGAAAAAGAAATGAAAACGATGAAGGAGATTACGAAGGATATTGAGAAAAACTCGATGTTCAACTTGGGGAAACTCACGAAAATAGAAGATTTACCTTCAAAGAAACAACTCAAAGCCGCCATTAAAGAAGCAATGGAACTCACCGAAATGGGAGTTACCATAAAGAAAGCGGCTCCCGCAAAAAAGGAAATCGAAACTCCTGATTATTTTTCTAAAGCACTGAATTCAAACAAACAGGCGAAACAGTTTTTCGACAACGCAAGTCCATCATTCCGAAAAGAATATATTTTATGGATCACCGACGCCAAAACTGAAGTCACCCGAAATAAAAGATTGGAGCAGGCAATTGAATGGATCGCGGAAGGAAAAGGAAGAAACTGGAAATATGAAAAATGTTGAAATTGACCACATCCATTAATCAACTTATTGTAATTATTTTTGACTACTTTTACCAAGTAAAATTGCTCCGAAGTGTTCCGAAAATTGCCTGTTATTTTTACTTTTTTTATGTTTTGTTTTGCTTTTGGTCAACAAAACGAAGAATTTAAGTATGTGAAAAATTATTTTGATTATCAGAGGTTTATGCTGAACACTCAATTTCAGAAGAAGATTGACAAAGAAAAAAACACAGCTGGCAAAATCAACCTCAGCAAAGATTTCGGCGAGTTTATGAAGAAGATGGACAGCGTACAAAATACCGCATTTGTAAATGCACTGATCAAAGTAAAAAATCGCGAAGATTTGTCTAATCTTAGTGAATATCAAAATCAAAAGAACTTCGACGAAAATCCGAAAAAATCTGAACTTTCGGAGGAAGCGCGTTATCCTGGCGGATTCGAAAATCTTCGTAGCCAGGTTGCCGATTTATTTTATTTCGACAGTGTGATTACCCAAATAAAAACGCTGAGTGCAAATGTTGAATTTGTCGTTGAGCGCGATGGAAGCATAAGCGGTGTGCACGCACAAGGAGATAATTCGGCATTTAACAGACAGGCAGAAATCGCAATGTACCAACTTCCTGAAAAATTTTCTCCAGCTTTGGTCGATGGAAGTGCCGTTCGTTACCGATTCCGGCTTCCTCTAAAAATGAATTTCGAATAACTTTCCGATAAAAATGTTTATCTAAAATGTTTACCGACGAATATTTTATGAAGATGGCGCTTCAGGAAGCAGAAACCGCTCTGGAAAAAGATGAAGTTCCTGTCGGCTGCATCATTGTTTCAAATAACAGAATTATTGCAAGATCCCATAACCTCACCGAAACTTTAAATGATGTAACTGCACATGCCGAAATGCAGGCAATTACTTCTGCCGCGAATTATCTTGGTGGAAAATATCTTCAGAACTGCACCATTTATATTACGCTCGAACCTTGCGTGATGTGTTGCGGCGCATTAAACTGGTCGCAAATCTCGAAAGTAGTAATCGGGGCAAGAGACGAACAGCGTGGCTTTATCAACAAAAATCTTACGCTTCATCCTAAAACCGAAGTCGTGACAGGAATTTTGGAAAACGAATGTTCGGAAATTGTGAAGGGATTTTTCAGGGCGAAAAGGTAAATATTGGGGCTAAAAAACCTGCTATTCGCTGTTATGTTCTATCTCGGCAAACCCTTTCTCAGCGCTCGGTTTGCTCGTTCGATCGCCTTTTTCTCCTTCCAGTCCATGTATTTTTTCTTGTAGCGGCGTTTCATGAAGTTGTCGAAATTTCTTTGAACGGTAAGGTTCCAAAGCGAGTGGAGCTTCACCGCCCAGGATTTGTCCCAAGCTCTAAGCGAGATCGAGAAACTTCCGTCGAGATATTTCATCCAGTGCCACCAACCGGTCGGCATAAAAAGTGTGTCGCCGTGTTCCAGAAAACATTCGATTCCCTCGATTCCGTCTAAAGCGGGAAAGTTTTCAAAATCGGGATCGGCAATATTATAATCTTCCAAAGAATATGTTGCATAAGGAATCTGATAAAGCCGCTCCTTCCATTTGTAGTCGAAAAGCAGAATGTGCTTTCTTCCGTTAAAGTGGGTATGGAAAATATGCGCCATGTCGATATCGAAGTGCAGGAAAGTTTCCGAACCTTGCCCGCCGAAAAACATGTTTGGATATTTATCGAGGAAACCGCCCATTAACTCTTTTGGCGAAATAAAGTCTTCTAACAATTTGGGAGCAAACTTGATCGGGTCAAAAAGAAAAATCCGCAGATCCGTCGGTTTTTCTCTGATCAGATCGATATAGTCGCCGAATTTCATTTTTGCTGCCGAAGCATTGATCGGCGCGGAAGGATCGGCTTTGGAAGAATCATAAAGCGGAACCTCCACATCGCCCACAACTTCCTTCATATAATCCATGGTCCACTTTTGGTAAGCAGGCCATTTTCTCGCCATGTTTTTGATGACAACGGGTTTCCTTGGTTTTAGATACTTTTCCCTAAAATCGTGTTCGGAAATATCATCAACTACATCAATCGGTTTTAAATGAAGTCCCATGTTAACGAAATATTAATCTGCAAAATTAGCAAAAAAGAAAGTTCAAGTTGAAAGTTGTCATTGTTTTTATCTAAAACTTGGATGGTTTGAAGCAGGAAACATCAATAACGTCCAAATATTTTAGCTGTAACAAATATAAAAAACAGTGTACTAATGACTAAAAATTTCCTATGAAAAGATTGCTTTTCCTTTTTTCTTTTTTCGCCGCTGTCCTCACTTTTGCCCAAAATTCTATTACCGGAAAAATTACGGACGAAGATGGCAAACCAATTCCAAGCGCGAGTGTAACCGTGGAAGAAGTCGGCAAAGACGCGATTATCGCCTTTTCCATTACCAATTCCAAAGGAGAGTATAAAGTGACTTTTACCACCAATGATCCAAATGTGGATTTAAAGGTGAAGGCATTTAACCAAAAACCTTTAACCAGAACCGTAAAAAACCAAAACCAGAACCTCGACTTCAAACTGGAATCTGATGCGACCGAAATTAAGGAGGTAAAGCTGAAATCGAAAATGATTACCAAAAGAGGCGATACCATTACCTATGATTTAAAAGCATTCGAAAGCAAAGCTGACCGAACCTTGGCAGATGTTCTGAAAAAAATTCCGGGAATCGAGGTGAACAAAGACGGCTCCATTCTTTACCAAGGAGAACCAATCAATAAATTTTATGTCAACGGAAAAGATTTAATGGAAGGCGGTTACGGAACCATCAACAATTCGCTACCGAAAGACGCGGTACAGAAAGTGGAAGTGATGGAAAACCACCAACCGGTGAAGATTCTTCAGGATAAAGTTCCATCTGAAAACGCAGCAATTAACGTTAAACTAAAAAACTCGGTGACGATGACGGGAAGAGGGGAAGTTGGCGCCGGATTCGATCCAATGCTGTGGAACGTGAAACTCACGCCGATGTTCTTTAGCCAAAAAAATCAGTGGGTAGTAAACTACAAAGCCAACAATACCGGTGAAACGGTGGAGAAGGAAGGAAACCTGCTCTCTTTCGGAAGCCGTTTTGAGGGAAGAAGAAGACAGTCGTCACAAAATAACTGGATCAATGTGGAAAGTGCTTCTACGCCTAATCTTCCGGAGAAAAGATATTTGATGAACAACGTCCATTTTTTCTCGGCAAACGTTCTGACCAATCCTTTTAAGAACAAAGAATGGGAATTCAAGGCAAGTGCGAACTATTCGAACAACGCGATTTCGCGTGACTCTTATCAGGAAACGGTGTACAGTCCGTCGAACATTTTTCCTAATGGAATGACAGTTTCGCAGGAAATCAGCAATAAATTCTACAGCAACGCTTCGAAAGCGGAAATGATCTTTACCAAAAATGCCAAGAAAGGTTTCTTTAAAAACACCACGACCTGGAACGGTTTCTGGAAGGCCGATCGAGCCGATGCACACCGAATTGAACTGACGAGAGAAAGATCTGCCACAGAATCGATGGAATCACCGACAGGAAGCTTCCAGAACTCGCTTTCTACGATTATTCCGTGGAAGGAGAAGCTCGTCAATTTCATGAGCTACTTCAATTATCAGAAAGACCGGCAAAGTTTGAACGTAACCCCCGGAAGTTATTTCGATCCGTTCATTTTTCCTGAAGCCGGTATTTACGGACAAATCAGGCAGGATATTTCGACGAGAGTGATGGACGTCAATCATTCTGCTTCGGTGGGTTTCACTTATAAAAAATGGACGATCACGCCGGAAGTCGGTTTGAATTTGAACTTTAATAATATGGACTCGCAAATTTTCGGAACTGAGCAAAACGGTTTCAATTCGTTGGGCGACAAGTTCAGGAACGATATGCACTGGAACCAGATTCAGCCGTATTCGCAAGTTGGATTTAACTATAAAGGAAGCTCGATCAACTTCAACCTTACTTTGCCGCTGAATTTCTACGGAATGGATTATCAGGACAATGTGAGAAATATTTCGAGGGAGATTTCGAAAACCGTTTTGGAACCGACGATGTTTATGAGTTACGATTTCGCCTCGTTTTACAAACTCTGGGTTTTTGGAAGCATCAATTATAATTTCGGAAACTTCGGTTCGCTTTACGGCGGATATTTGCTCACAAACCCTTCAAGCATCGGGATTAGAAACAGTCCGTTACCTGAAAACATCAGCAGAAACATCGGTTCCCGATTAGAATACCGAAATCCGCTGAACAACCTTTTCTTCAACGTTGCCTACAATTTCGGAAACTCGACCAATAATTTGATAACAAGTACCACGATTACTCCCGGAACTTCGCTTACAGATATCATCGAATACAAAAACTCCCCAGTTTCGCAGATGGAAAGAGCGGAAATCGGGAAGTATTTTCCGAAGTTCAAATCCAATGTTTCAACGAGTTTTATCAATCGTGATACGAACAATTTCCGTTTGCTGAACGGCAATATTATCGAGTCGAAAAACAACGGGCAGACTTTCGGGTTTAAATTCAACAATACCTATTTTTCGTGGATGAGCGTGGATTACAACCTGTCGATGAACTGGAATAAAAACAAGAACCTCTACGACAATTCGGAGTTTAAATCTTCCGGTTGGAACCACAATCTCGCGCTCTTCGTTTATCCAATTGAAAACCACACGATCGGTTTCAACTGGGACGATATTTCGAGCAAAACATTGAACGACAGTTACCGAAACTCCTTCTACGACCTCTCTTACCAATATACTTGGTCGAAAAAGAAAATCGATTTCGAGGTAAAATGGCTGAACATCGCCAACAAAAAACTGTACGAAGTAGTTTCAGTAGATGCAGCAACCAATTCTGTTTCAAGGACTTCGATCAACATCCGACCAAGTCAGGTGATGTTTACGGTGAAATTTAATTTTAAGTAATATTTATGAAGATTGCTTCGTTCCTCGCAAAGACACCGTTCGTCTTTGCGAGGAGGGAGGAACGACCGACGCGGCAATCTTCGTAATCTGCAGAAAAAATCGCAAAGTTTAATTTGAATTTCTCCTTATTTAAGGTGGCAAAGTTTTATCCGCATCCACGGATTGATGAAGCGTATGCTTAGTCAGCGGACTTGTTCGCAATCTTTGCTTAACAAAATCGTGAATGTTGCAGAAAAATCTTTGCGTTTAGTATATTATTCGTGCATTGACTCCGTCGAATCTTCGATTTCTTGGCAAAAAAAGCAGCAAACATTACAGCAATCCAATAATTTTTCTAATTTTGTATCACTAAAGAAATAGTTATGAAAAAGTTTTCAATTCTGTTCCTCCTGTTTTCGGTGCTGATTTCCGCGCAGAACAACCGAATGATTTACGAGTATACGTTCCGTCCCGACTCCACAAAAGTTGACAGTTTGAAAACCGAGTGGATGTATCTCGACATCAGCAAAAACGGTTCGAAATATTACAGCAAAAGCACTTTTGAAAGTGATTCCATCGTAAACGAAAGCATTAAAAAACAAATGGCGGCAGGAATGAAAAGCATCTCAGTTTCGCGAAATCAGCGCGGCGGCGAAGTGAGCTACGAAGTTGAAAAATCCTATCCCGACTATAAAACGAACTTGATTTCAAGGGTTGGGAACGATTCCTATAAAGTTTTGGAAGACCGAAAACTCAATTGGAAAATCCTGCCCTACAAAATGAAGATCGGCGAGTTCAACGCACAGAACGCGACCACCGATTTTGCCGGCAGAAAATGGACGGCTTGGTTTACCACCGATGTTCCTGTTCTCGACGGACCTTACAAATTCTCGGGACTTCCGGGTTTGATCGTAGAAATTTCGGACGCAACAGGAAGCCACAAAATGGAACTGAAAGGAATCAAAAAACTGAAAGAGATCAAAGAAGAAGAACTCAACGCTCAGGGAAAAGATATTCCGTTTACCAAGAAAAAACCAATCGAGGTTAATCGGCAACAGTACATCAAACAGTTGAAACAATACGAGAATGATCCGGTTCAGGGAATGCGTGAAATCATGAACCAGCCCAACTCGAAAATCAAAGTCAATATCAACGGTCAGGAATTCACCGATCCGAAAGATGTTCTACGCGCACTCGAGCAAAACGCACGCGAGGAAATGAAGAAGAACAATAACAAGATTGAACTGCAGCCGTAAAACGCAAAAAACCGCCCTTTTTCAAGAGCGGCATTCATCATTTATTTAACCTATTAAAACTAAAAGTTCGCTGCGTCGGCACTCGGTCCGTAACTTCCCGGTAGTGGAATATCGTTTAGCCGGTAATAAACGCCTAACTGCGCTCGGTGATGCGTAATCTGATCCAAAGCGTGGCGGATTGCGCCATATTTTGACCATTCTGCCAAAACCTGGTCGCCGTTTTTCATCGTCCATTTGGGTTCCAAAGCAGATTCTTCCGCCTGTTCCAGAGCGGCTATTCCGGCGTTGTAATCATTTTCTAATTTTTCTTGAAGTTCCTGTTTGGAAGTCAAAACAGTAGGTTGATAATCTCCTTCCGCGAAATTAATCCCATCCGTATTCAAAATCATTGCGGGCCACGCAAAAATTTCTACAATGTGGGTTGCAAGCGGCATCATCTTCATGCTTTTTTCGTGCGGTGAGTATTCGTTTTTGTCATCAGGAAAACCATCAATAAATTTTTTTGTGGTTTCGTATTC